>NZ_CP158866.1:2357702-2678803 GCF_050990905.1 Falsibacillus pallidus | reverse complement strand
GAGTTTATGAAGAGCTAGATGTACCTGCATTTACAGACCGAACGAGAGCGTCACTGAAAATTCAGGAAGGCTGCAATAACTTCTGTACATTCTGCATTATCCCTTGGGCACGTGGATTGATGAGATCCCGTGATCCACAGGAAGTCATCCGCCAGGCGCAGCAGCTCGTTGATGCAGGATATAAAGAAATCGTCCTTACTGGAATCCATACAGGCGGATACGGCGAAGATATGAAGGATTATAACCTTGCTCAATTACTGAAGGATATTGAGAAGAATGTAAAAGGTATCAAAAGACTTCGAATCTCTTCTATCGAAGCAAGCCAGCTGACCGATGAAGTCATTGAGGCCATCGATCAGTCAAATATCGTAGTCCGTCATCTTCATATTCCACTTCAATCTGGTTCAAATACCGTTCTGAAGAGAATGAGAAGAAAATACACAATGGAATTCTTCGGAGAAAGATTGTCCATGCTTAAGAAGGCTCTGCCTGGACTTGCTGTGACTTCTGACGTCATTGTAGGGTTCCCTGGAGAATCTGAGGAAGAATTTATGGAAACATATAATTTTATTAAAGAACATAAATTTTCCGAGCTTCACGTATTCCCTTATTCAAAGAGAACAGGTACACCTGCTGCAAGAATGGAAGATCAAATCGACGAAGAAGTCAAAAATGAGCGCGTCCATCGATTGATCAATCTGTCTGATCAGCTTGCAAAAGAGTATGCATCTCAATTTGAGGATGAAGTGCTTGAAGTCATCCCGGAAGAAGCGTTTAAAGAAGCAGAAATGGAAGGGATGTATGTAGGCTACACAGATAACTATCTGAAAGTGGTCTTCCCTGCATCTGAAGAAATGGTCGGTAAGCTTGTAAAGGTTAAAATCACAAAAGCAGGATATCCATATAATGAAGGACAATTTGTACGTGTCCTCGAAGACCTTCCCAACCAGGAAGAAACAGAACAAGTCGTTTAACAGTAAAAGCCGCAGATGATCTCTGCGGTTTTTTTATGAGAATAATGCAAAACAAAAATGCTTAATCTAAAAAGAAAAAATTATGTCGAATTTCTTAGGAAACAATGGTATATTAAAGAGGTACGTACAACTGAAAGGGGTTTTATGACATGACACAAAATATTGCAAAAATGATTGATCATACACTATTAAAGCCAGAAGCAACAAGTGCCCAAATCGAGGCGCTATGCTTAGAAGCTAAAGAATACGGTTTTGCCTCCGTCTGCGTCAATCCTACATGGGTGGCAAAGGCATACGAAATCCTTAAAGATACTGATGTTCTAGTTTGTACTGTAATCGGTTTCCCATTAGGTGCAAGCACTCCTGAAACAAAAGCATTTGAAACGAAAAATGCCATTGAAAATGGTGCTAAAGAAGTCGATATGGTCATTAATATCGGCGCATTGAAAGATGGCAGCGATGACCTTGTTGAAAAAGACATCAGAGCTGTTGTTGAAGCAGCAAAAGGCAAAGCGTTGACAAAAGTCATCATCGAAACTTGCTTGCTTACAGATGAAGAAAAAGTCCGTGCATGTGAACTTTCAGTAAAAGCTGGGGCGGATTATGTTAAAACATCAACTGGATTCTCAACTGGCGGTTCAACTCCGGAAGACGTAGCCCTTATGAGAAAGACTGTCGGCCCAGATGTTGGGGTAAAAGCTTCAGGCGGCGTCAGAAGTGCTGAAGACGCAGACAAAGTGATCAAAGCTGGTGCAACAAGAATCGGAGCAAGCTCCGGCGTGAAAATCGTACAAGGCTTGACTGCAGATTCAGATTATTAATAAGGGGTTTTTTCCAAGAAAAGACCTGGGATAGATGTATCAATATAAATGAAGTGAAAGCGATTTGCTTTCACTTCATTTTTTTATTCCATGCACATGTTCGATTAATTTCCCGAATTTCACAGAAAAAGGCAAAACAATCATGGAGCAAAGAATATTATAGATGACACTTGCATGCGCAAGCTGCGATGCTGCACCATCTGAAAAGAATGCAGAAACCCGTCCCAGTTGATGAATGAATGGGAAAAATATTAATGCTCCTCCAATGTTGAGCCAAACATGTGCAAATGCTGTGAGTCTTGCCTCATTGCCTGCACCGATGGCCGCAAGCAGTGCGGTGATGCATGTCCCGATATTGGCGCCGATCATGAATGAAATGGCAGAATCAAGTGAAACGATATCCGCTTGCAGAAAACTCATCATCATGCCGGTTGTAGCGGTGCTTGATTGGACAGCTGCTGTGAAGACAGCCCCAACAACTAAAGGGATAATCAGTGAGTGATCCATCCAAAGGAATATATTTTTTACAATCTTGTACTTAAATAACGGATCTGCAAGCCATTCGAACCCGCGCATTGCCGCAAAAATGAGGGCAAGTCCTATAAGCACCCAACCTGTGCTCCTGGCTGTCCGGTTTCTAAAGAATAAGAGCAGGAATCCAGGAATGGCTGCAGGCAATATAAACGAATCGATCGGGAATGATATAAATTCCAGAGTGAAAGTGGTCCCGATGTTTGTACCTAAAATTACCCCAATTGTCTGCGGAAAAGTAATCAAACCAGCAGATACAAACCCGATTGTCATGACCATGACTGCTGCACTGCTGTGCAAGATTCCTGTTACAACAGTTCCAGCTGCCATTCCTTTTAATGGTGTTTCTGTGAAGCGGTGAAGCCATTTATTCAATTGTTTTCCCGATAAATTATATAATCCAATCCTCATCCAAGTGATACCAAGAATGAAGCATAAAATGAAAGATATAAATAATAACAGCAGCAATGTTTTCCCCTCCCATTGTAAATCATATGAAAGAAAATTAGGGACATGCATATATATATGAGGAATTCCGCTGTAAAATCTTGACCTGATGAAACAGTTATATTATAATTGCAAAGTACATGGTATTCCGTATTGATATTAACAGTAACAAGCGGACAAGATGTTTAAGCTATTCCTGATGGATAGCCCATCTTGAGGATGCATGAGAAATCATTCTTTGCATTTAACATGTACGTGTAGTGTGTTCGGAGGGAGGGAAAGAGAGATGTCAAAAACAGTTGTTCGTAAAAACGAATCGCTTGAAGATGCTCTTCGTCGCTTCAAACGCTCAGTTTCTAAAACAGGAACTTTACAAGAGTACAGAAAGCGCGAATTTTATGAAAAGCCAAGCGTAAAACGCAAGAAAAAGTCTGAAGCTGCTAGAAAACGCAAGTGGTAAGAGAGGGTGTAGTTATGAGTCTTCTCGAACGTTTAAACGAAGATATGAAACAAGCGATGAAGAATAAGGAAAAAGAGAAGCTTTCTGTTATTCGGCTCCTTAAGGCTGCATTGCAAAATGAAGCGATTAAATTAGGGAAGCAGGAATTATCAGAAGACGAAGAGTTGACAGTTCTTTCTCGCGAAGTCAAGCAACGCAAAGACTCCCTTCTGGAATTTGAAAACGCTGGTCGAGAAGATTTAGCGGAGAAAGTTCGCACAGAAATAACTTACGTTGAAATATACATGCCTAAACAGCTTTCAGAAGATGAAGTAAGACAAATCGTGAAGGAAACAATCGAAGAAGTCAACGCTTCTTCCAAAGCTGACATGGGTAAAGTAATGAGTGCGCTTATGCCTAAAGTAAAAGGTAAAGCAGATGGGTCACTCGTGAGCAAGCTTGTTCAACAACTTTTATCTTAACATAACTATTACAAAGATCCGCAAAGATTGCTTTGCGGATCTTTTTCATGTCTAATATAAAGTAAAATAAAATATATTTCGGAAAACTGAAACCTTTTAGTAAACTGAGCGTAGAAGAAAATAAGATTATGAATAAGGAGGGAGGCGGCATCGGTGAGGATGAAGAAAAAGCTTGCAGCAATCCTGCTATTGTTCATGGCAGTTTTAATGATTCCCGGTATTGCTCAGGGATCTGGACAGCATAAACTGGTCTATATCATTCCTATCCATGATGAAATCACCAGATCACTCACGGTCTTTATTGACAAATCGATTAAAGAGGCAGAAAAAAATGAGGCAGATCTAATTCTGTTTGATATGGATACACCGGGTGGATCAGTATCAGAAGCTGTGAACATTGGGAAAATGCTTGACGAAACCAAGGTTGATTCGGCAGTTTATGCCGATTCCAGAGCTTTATCTGCTGGATCGTATATTGCATTGCACGCTGACCATATTTATATGACCCCTAATGCAACGATGGGAGCATCAGCAATCGTCGATCAAAAAGGGAATATGGCAGATGAGAAAGCAAAAAGCTTTTGGAGAGCAGCCATGAAGAATGCAGCAGAGCAGCATCGCAGGAGTCCTGAATATGCGATGGCAATGGCAGATCCGGAAATCGATTTGCCAAAGTTAAATGCCGGCAAAGGGGATCTATTGACATTGACTGCTGATCAGGCTGAAAAAGTCCGCTACTCAGAAGGAACTTATAAGAATATAGAGTCTTTATTATCGGGCATCGGATATAAGGATGCCAAAGTAGAAAAAATGGACTTAAGCCCTTCTGAAAAATTCGCAAAATTCCTGACAAATCCATTCGTTGTTCCAATCCTTTTGACTGCTGCTAGCCTCGGACTCGTACTTGAACTATATTCACCTGGTTTTGGGATAGCAGGGACAGCCGGCCTTAGTGCACTAGTATTGTTTTTTTATGGCCACCTTGTAGCAGGATTGGCAGGATACGAGTCGCTTGTAATGTTTATCATCGGGCTCCTTCTCTTAGTCATAGAATTGTTTGTTCCTGGGGCTATAGCAGGGATCATAGGTGCAGCGGCGATCATTGTAAGTTTATTCATGGCAGCAGGGAATGTGATGTATATGGGTATTTCAATTTTAATTGCTGCAGCTGCAGCAATCATTGGAATGATTGTTATGGTGAAGATATTCGGTAAGCAGATGAAGCTGTTTAAAAAAATGATTCTTTTTGACTCTACCAATACCGAGAGTGGCTACGTATCGAATGTAAACAGGCTGGAGCTTATCGGCCGCATCGGAATAGCCAAGACTCCTCTTAGGCCTGCGGGGACAATTGTCATTGATGATGAAAGAGTGGATGTTGTAAGTGAAGGCGGATACATCTCAAAAGATGTCAAGGTCATGGTGATGAAGGTGGAAGGCTCACGGATCATTGTAAGGGAATATTCAAAAATAGAAGAATAAGGAGGAAATGATGATGGATTCAGGAACAATACTTATTTTATTGGCTATCGCTTTAGGGATTATCGTATTAGCTGTATTATTTACTTTTGTGCCTGTCATGCTTTGGATTTCAGCATTGGCAGCAGGAGTAAGGATCAGTATATTCACGTTGATTGGGATGAGGTTAAGACGCGTCATTCCGAGCAGGGTAATCAACCCTTTGATTAAAGCTTCAAAAGCAGGATTGAATGTGACAATCAATCAGTTGGAAAGCCACTATCTTGCCGGGGGGAATATTGACAGGGTGGTCAATGCCCTGATTGCTGCACACAGAGCGAATATTGAACTTTCATTTGAACGCTGCGCAGCTATCGATCTTGCCGGCAGGGATGTACTGGATGCTGTTCAAATGAGTGTTAACCCAAAAGTCATCGAAACGCCGTTTATTGCAGGTGTGGCGATGAATGGAATCGAAGTGAAAGCAAAAGCAAGAATCACTGTCCGAGCCAATATTGAAAGATTAGTAGGGGGAGCGGGTGAAGAAACCGTCATTGCCCGCGTAGGAGAAGGGATTGTAAGCACGATTGGTTCTTCAGAGGACCATAAAAAAGTACTTGAAAATCCAGACTTAATATCCCAAACTGTATTGACCAAAGGGTTGGATGCAGGCACGGCATTTGAAATCCTCTCCATCGATATTGCCGATGTTGATATCGGCAAAAATATCGGGGCGGAACTTCAAACGGAGCAAGCGGATGCCGACAAAAAAATCGCACAAGCGAAAGCGGAAGAAAGACGTGCAATGGCTGTCGCCAATGAACAGGAAATGAAGGCGAAAGTTCAGGAGATGCGGGCGAAAGTGGTTGAATCCGAGGCGGAGGTCCCTCTTGCCATGGCAGAAGCACTGCGCGCAGGGAATATCGGTGTAATGGACTATATGAACTTTAAGAACATCGATGCGGATACAGATATGCGCGAATCCATAGGGAAAATGACTGGGGATGGCAAGGAAAAGCCGAAAAATAGTAAGTGATTCCCCTAAAATGAAGGGAGGTTCCAGCTTTGGAAATCCTCATTCCTATTGCGATAGGGATCATTGGACTGATTTTCAAGAAAATCGCTGAACAAAAGAAAGTCAATGAACCGGTAAAGAAGGCGCCTGCTGAACAACAAGTTGATAGTGATAAGGAAATCATGCCCTCCTCGAAGTCCAGGATGAATTTGTCTGAGGCCCGATCTGACTATTATAATAAGAAAAAGGCAGCAGATGAAATGATGGTGCGAAACGACTCTGACAGCTTCCCATCAGAAGAAAAAGAAAGCTTTGAGCCATTTGGATCTGGATTGACAGGGGATGAGCTGGTAAGATCTGTTGTGCTGGGCGAGATATTAGGTCCGCCTAAATCTAAGAAGCCATACAGAAGATAGAATTAATTGGGCAAGTATTTACTTCTATCCTCCTATTGGTGTATTTAAATAAATATTAGTGCTGAACCCCCTTTTTTTCTCATACATATGAGAGGAAAGGGGGTTCTTTTTTATGGCCAAAAATATCGCTCAAAGGGTTCGGACCTGGATGACAAAGAAAATGGACCTGCCGGAAGATGTCATAATGGACCTTCCTCGAATCACTATGATTGGACAAATACATATTTATATTGAAAATCACAGAGGACTTTTGGGTTTTTCAGATAGAGAAGTGAGGCTCCTGTTAAAACAGGGGCAGCTTTTGATCAAAGGTGACTCATTTGTCATCAAGACCATATTGCCGGAAGAAATCATGCTTGAAGGAAAAATAAGTGAAGTCTTGTATTTGGATGAATAGGAGGAAAAGTCTTGAAGAATCATTGGCTGACTTTTTTTGGAGGAACAGTGAAAGTAAAGGTGCAAGGCGCCGGTATAGAACGATTCATTAATGCGCTGATTCGATCGAATATGGCTGTTTGGAATGTAAAGAGGCAGGGAAGCGATACTGTCACCTTTATGTTGCGTCTTGGGGATATACCGATTCTTCGGAAGGTGAAAAGGTCTTTCCCTTGTAAGCTGTCATTCCTAAGAGGGGAAGGTGTACCTTTTTTATGGAAAAGATCCATGAAAAATGCCGGTTTTATGATAGGTATCCTTCTTTTCTTTGTAATCATTACGATTCTATCCAATATCGTATGGGGAATAGAAATTAAGGGAGCTACCCCGCAGACTGAACATAACATTAGGAAACAGCTGGATCGTATGGGTGTACAGGTGGGCAAATCTCAGTTCTTTATGAAAGATGTGGAATCCATACAACGGGAATTAAGTAATTCATTAAATAATATTACATGGGTAGGTGTGGTTTTGAAAGGGACAACTTATCACTTTCAAGTTGTCGAAAAGAACGCACCAGAGAAAGTGGAAGAAACCGGTTTCCAAAACTTGGTCGCATCCAAAAAAGCTACTATCGTGAAGATGTTTGTGGAAGAAGGACAAACAGTGGTCAGTGTGCATGACAATGTAGACAAAGGGCAGGTTTTGGTCTCGGGCTATATTGGAAAGGACAAGCATGCAAAGTTGGTTGCTTCTAAAGGGGAGATTTGGGGGCAGACCTGGTATAAAAGCAATGTGGAAATCCCGCTCGAATCCGAATTCCATGTGCTGACAGGGAAAGAAAAGATTAAACATACCATCAAGCTCTGGAATTGGGAATTTCCGATTTGGGGCTTCGGTGATAATAAAATGAAGGAACATGTAGATGATAAAGTAAAACATCCGGTCAAATTTCTAAAATGGACATTGCCGATCAGCTATAATAAAACTACGATCAGAGAAGTGGAAACAGGGAAAAGGACATATACAAAAACAGAAGCTTTAAGAGAAGGAAAAGAGCTTGCGAGAAACAATCTGAAAGCACAATTGGATAAAGATGCAAAAATCATAGATGAAAAAGTTTTGCATGAAAAAGTCGAGAATGGTAAAGTAGTCTTATCATTATACTTCCAAGTTGTAGAAAACATTGCGATTGGACAACCGATCATTCAAGGAGACTAACGAATGTCAGAAAACCTAAAAGAAATGAATCTGCACATAGATAATCCGAACGAAGCAATTGCATTATTTGGAAATGCCGACTCCAACTTAAAAATCATGGAGGATGAGCTGGGCGTTTCCATCGTCACACGAGGCGAGGCCATTTACGTTTCAGGAGAGGAAGAATCAGTATCTCTTGTAAATGAATTGATTCAAGAACTTCTCTTTATTATCCGTAAAGGGATCAACATCAGCGGCCGGGATGTATTATATGCAATTGAACTAGGGAAAAAAGGAAGACTTGAATCTTTTTCGGATCTTTATGAAGAAGAAATAACGAAAAATGCAAAAGGCAAGCCCATCCGAGTAAAAACATTAGGACAGCGCCAATATATTTCGGCTATTAAAAAGAAAGATCTTGTTTTTGGGATAGGGCCTGCTGGTACAGGAAAGACTTACTTGGCAGTTGTCATGGCGGTGGCAGCACTTAAGCTGGGCAGCGTGAAAAGGATCATTCTTACGAGACCGGCTGTTGAAGCTGGTGAGAGCCTTGGCTTCCTGCCTGGAGACTTAAAAGAGAAAGTGGATCCTTATTTAAGGCCGCTTTATGATGCTCTGAATGATGTCCTAGGTGCAGAGCATACCCAGAGGCTGATTGAAAGGGGAACAATCGAAATCGCTCCCCTTGCCTATATGCGAGGAAGGACATTGGACGATGCATTTGTCATTTTGGATGAAGCTCAAAATACTACACAGGCTCAGATGAAAATGTTCCTGACCAGGCTTGGATTCGATTCTAAAATGGTCATTACAGGGGATAGGACCCAAATCGATTTGCCAAAAGGAGCCCAATCAGGCCTCGTTGCCTCAGAAAAAATCCTAAAAGATATATCCGGCATTTCGTTTGTATATTTGGAACAAAGCGATGTAGTGAGACATCCACTTGTTTCAAGCATCATTCAGGCATATGAAAAAAATGACCAATAGAACAAAACGATAATTCTACCGGCAATGAAGTCATCATCACAGACTTCATTGCCGGTTTTTTGTCTTCCTAAAGCAAGTGTTTTTGGAAAAAAATAAATGAAGATGAAATTTGATGAAAAAACTGTTATCATTTTACATAATTACATAGTGTCAATAGGATTTACCTATCTATTAGGTGATAGGAGAGGATAAAGTGGAAACATTCATCTCGAAGATTCGCAATTTTCTAAGCATGAAGATGTTTACAGGAATCATTTTCATCGGGCTTGCCCTTTTGATTTACGCCATGCTTTACAGCAATGTGAAGCCGGAAACATATGATATTGAATTGTTTTCTGTTGCACAGAAAAATATATATTCGCCAAAAACCGTAATTGATGAACAAAAGTCAGAGATTGAGAAGGACAAAGCGGCAGAAGATGTCCCGAATGTCTATGAGTATAAAAAGGAAGCAGCGCAAAATCGGGTGGCACTCATTTCTTCCGTTTTTGATTTTATTGAAGAGGTAAGGCAGGAATCTTCAAATGAAGGTGATTCTGCAGCAGGGGGAGATCTTCCGGATGAAACAGGGGTTGACTCAATCACTGCATCAAGCAAGTCCAAAAAGACAATTGATGAACAATTATCATCTTTGAAGGAAAAACTCTCGAAAAACACGACTGAAGACGTGACCAAATATCTGCCTGATTCTGTATTCAAGGCTCTTCTTGAGGCAAATGAATCAGAACTATCCAGGGTCAAAAGTGTGGTATTGAATCAAATTGAATCCATCATGGGTGATAAAATCAAAGAAGAAGAGGTACAGGGTGCCCGCAAGGAACTTGAAAAAAGGATGAATTCATTAAGTTTTACAAAGCCCGTCCTGGATGCAGGAATTGAACTGGGGAAATACGCCATCGTCCCGAATAATATATACAGTCCTGAATTAACAAAGGAACGCAAACAGCAGGCAATGGATGCAATTGAACCCGAGAAGATCTTTCAAGGGGAGCTGCTGGTGCAGAAGGACCAAACCATTGATAAAGAAGTGTACAGGAAATTGAAGCTTCTGGGGCTGTTAAAAAGCAATCCAACGATAAAACCGCTAATTGGATTGGCCATTTTTGTCTTCATGATTATCGGAACGCTGTATCTCCATTATCACCATGTAAAGGAATCAGAGGAAAAAAAGCAGAATCGCTTGATTATGATAAGCATCATCCTCTTATCGTCTCTTTTGATCATGAAAGTGATCGATTTAGTGGAAGAATTGGATATAGAGGATATCGCTTACTTATTTCCAGCAGCTATGGCTCCTATGCTTGTCAGGATCCTATTGAATGATCGTGTGGCAATGATTGTCACCATCATCCTTGCCTCATGCGGAAGCATCGTTTTCCACGGCGGGGTGGACGGGACGATCGATGTGGAGATTGCCCTGTATATTCTTTTCAGCGGACTATCAGGAATCCTGTTCATATCCAACCAAAAGCATAGAGTGAATATTTTGCAGGCAGGGATCTTTGTTTCATTTGTTAATGTCCTGCTGCTGTTTTTCCTTGTATTAATGGGGAATGGGCAGTTCACGAGGATGGAATATGTTTATTATATTATCTTTGCTTTTGTATCAGGGATTACCTCATCGGTGCTGACAATCGGGTTCCTTCCGTTTTTTGAAGCTGGATTTGGTATTTTATCATCCATGAAGCTAATCGAATTATCCAATCCCAATCACCCATTATTAAAGAAAATATTGACGGAAGCACCGGGAACCTATCATCACAGTGTGATGGTGGCCAATTTGGCGGAAGCTGCCTGCGAGGCAATAGGTGAGAATGGTTTGCTTGCACGGGTAGGCTGCTACTATCATGATATTGGAAAGACAAAAAGACCGGTCTTTTTTATCGAGAATCAAGTGAATATTGATAATCCGCATGATCGGCTTTCTCCCGAGGCAAGCAAGGATATCATCATCGCCCATGCAACTGACGGTGCGAATATGCTGCGAAAATATAAAATGCCTCAGGAAATCATCGATATTGCGGAGCAGCACCATGGAACGACACTTTTGAAGTATTTTTATTATAAGGCAAAGGAAAAAAATGAAGATATCGATGAATCTAGTTTCAGGTATCCAGGACCTAAGCCGCAGACAAAAGAAGCGGCTATCATAGCTGTTGCAGACAGTGTGGAAGCGGCTGTAAGGTCAAAAAACAACCCTTCACCGGAGGAAATCAGCAAAGTGGTCCATCAGATTGTTCAAGACCGATTGCAGGATGGACAATTCAGTCAATGTGATATAACCTTGAAAGAGCTTGAAGTGGTGAAGAAGACATTTTGTGAAACACTGAATGGCATATTCCACTCAAGGATAGAATATCCAGAAATGAAGAAACAGAAGGTGAAAGAAGCATGACGTTGATGATCGATTTTATGGATGAAACCAATGAAATATCAATGGAAGACCAAGAACTTGTTCAAAGCTTATTGGACTTTGCAGCCAAAATGGAAGAAGTTGAACCGGAGAGTGAGCTTTCGGTTACCTTCGTTGATAATGAGAAAATACACGAAATTAATCGGCAATACAGGAATAAAGATAGTGCTACAGATGTCATTTCCTTTGCTCTTGAAGAGCTTGGTGAAGGGGAAATGGAAATAGTGGGAGTAGACATGCCGCGTGTTTTAGGAGATATCATCATTTCAGTTCCGAAAACAAGGGAGCAGGCAGAGGAATATGGACACTCCTTTTCAAGGGAGTTGGGCTTCCTTGCTCTACATGGATTTCTTCACTTGCTCGGATATGACCATTTGACAGAAGAAGAGGAAAAAGAGATGTTCGGACGCCAAAAAGAGATTTTGGACAGCTATGGACTTAAAAGAGCTTAGACAGGCATCGAAAATTCGGCAGTTTGCAGCTTCCTTCATGTTTGCTGGCAACGGACTAAAATATGTCATGAAGAATGAAAGGAATTTCAAATTCCACATAGGGGCTTCAATCGCTGCCATCATTCTAGGCATCCTTCTTTCTCTGGAAAAATGGGAATGGCTCATTCTGCTGTTGACGATATCGAGCGTCCTTTCCTTGGAAATAATCAATACAGCTATAGAAAAAGCAGTTGACTTGGTGACAGAGGAATACCATCCGACAGCCAAACTGGCAAAAGACTTGGCTGCAGGCGCTGTGCTGCTGGCTGCCATTTTTTCCATAATAATTGGATGCGTATTATTCCTTCCAAAAATTGCACACTTTTTTCTTTGATTCATAAACTAATATTGATTGAGTGGGATGTGGATGATTATTCTGCATCCTTTTTCTGTATACCGATATGGGAGAGCTGATAAGCAAAAAATTGCCCAAATATCGTGCATCTGTTTGAAAACGTTTTAGAATTGGGATAAAATGAATTCACTGCAGCAATTCATGTCCTAAATAATTGATTTTTTTGAATTTTATAATTTTTTATATTACATTTCTGTTATTCACAGCAAATGAGGCTTGGATTTGTAGTAAAATAGAAGTATAGACAACAAAGGAGAAATCGTAGATGAATTCACAGCAATTAATCATAGAAGCGAAAAACGCCAGAGAAAAAGCCTATGTCCCTTATTCCAAATTCAAAGTCGGAGCTGCCCTTTTGACAAAGAATGGCAAGGTGTATCATGGCTGTAATATAGAGAATGCTGCATACAGCATGTGCAACTGTGCGGAAAGGACCGCTCTCTTCAAAGCATACTCTGAAGGAGATACTCAGTTTGAAGCCATTGCAGTAGTAGCGGATACTACAAGGCCGGTTCCTCCGTGTGGTGCATGCCGCCAAGTGATCTCTGAACTTTGTTCAAAAGATATGAAAGTCATCCTGACCAATCTGAATGGCGATATCCATGAATTGACAGTGGATGAATTGCTCCCAGGTGCGTTCTCTCCGGAGGATCTACATGAGTAATCGTGAACACAAATCAGGGTTTATCTCCATTATCGGAAGGCCGAACGTAGGGAAATCCACCTTCCTCAATCGAGTCATCGGCCAAAAAATCGCCATCATGAGTGATAAGCCGCAGACAACAAGGAACAAAGTCCAAGGTGTTTATACACAGGAAGATGCCCAGATGATTTTCATCGATACACCTGGAATTCACAAACCAAAGCACAAACTAGGGGATTTCATGATGAAAGTCGCCCAAAATACGCTAAGGGAAGTCGACTTGATCCTTTTTATGGTAAATGCCGATGAAGGCTATGGCCGCGGGGATGAATTCATAATTGAAAAGTTGAAGGAAGTTAAGACGCCGGTGTTTCTTGTTGTGAACAAGATCGACCAGCTTCAGCCTGATGAACTATTGCCGATTATTGAACAATACAGAGAATTTTATCCCTTTAAAGAAATTGTTCCGATTTCTGCGCTTGAGGGCAATAATGTTGACCGTTTGCTGGAGCAGATTAAATTGCTGCTACCGGAAGGGCCGCAATATTATCCGGCAGACCAAGTCACGGACCATCCAGAACGATTCATTGTTTCTGAACTGATCCGTGAAAAGGTATTGCATTTAACAAGAGAAGAAATTCCTCATTCCATTGCAGTTGTAATCGATAAAATGTCCAAAGACGACAATAAAGATGTCATTCATGTTATGGCAACCATTGTGGTTGAAAGAGATTCCCAAAAAGGAATCGTCATAGGCAAGCAAGGCAAACTTTTGAAGGAAGTCGGCAAGAGGGCACGCATGGATATTGAAAATCTTCTTGGTTCAAAAGTCTTCCTTGAACTCTGGGTAAAGGTTCAAAAAGATTGGAGAAATAAATCAATCCATCTTAAGGATTTTGGATTCAGGGACGACGATTATTGATCATTGTAATTTCATAATCGGAGGCTTGGTGTCAGGGACTTCGTCAATTAGCAAATTTTACGTCTCATGTTTTTGATCGCTAGGGTGATGCTAATCACATAGGTAATGGGATTCCACTAGTTTCAAAATTGAAAGGCGGGATTATAATGTTAGAGCTTACCTGGAAATTCTTTGTACAGACAGGTAGTATTGACACATACCTACTTTTTAAGGAACTTGAAAAAGATAACCCTGAAATGCCAAGCTATCCAGATGATGAAATGACTGAAATCAACTTCCCAATCATTTGACAGTAATAAAAGCACCACTCTGGAAGGGTGATTTTCGTGCTTCAAAAATGCGAAGGCATTGTAATACGAGCAACGGATTACGGAGAATCGAATAAAATCGTCACAATCTTTACGAGAGAACTGGGCAAGGTCGGGATGATGGCTAGAGGTGCAAAAAAAACCAACAGCCGCTTATCCTCGGTCTCCCAGCTTTTTACATACGGGTACTTTTTATTTCAAAAAAGTTCTGGGCTGGGTACCTTGCAGCAGGCAGAAATCATTCACTCTTTCCGGACTATCAGGGAAGATTTATTCCAAACGGCTTACTCAACCTATATTGCAGATTTATTGGATAAAAGTGTTGAAGATCGAAAACCAAATCCGTTCCTTTTTGAACTTTTTTATCAAACGCTTAACTATATCAATGAAGGCTACGACCCGGATATTATGATGAATATCTTTGAAATGAAGGTTTTGCCTGTACTTGGACATTATCCTGTTCTGGACCGATGTGCAGTCTGCGGGAGTACTGATGGGGAATTTGGCTTCTCCATTCGGGAAAATGGGTTCATATGCCACCGGTGCTTCAGTGTCGACCCCTACTATTTTCCCGTTTCCCAGGGTGTGTTGAAACTCCTGAGACTTTTTTACTTCCTGGATATTCATCGCCTGGGGAATATATCTGTAAAAGAAGAAACCAAAAAGGAACTAAGGAAAATCATTTCAGCCTATTATGAGGAATATACAGGCCTCCATCTGAAATCCAAGAGATTCCTTGAACAGATGGAAAACTTAAAGGGAATGCTATGAGGAAATCAGGTACTCACTTGACTTTCATCCTGGTTTGAATTATTTTTATCTCTATACGATTAATAAATATAGTTGTGTTGAAGGAAAGGAGTACCTTGTCTCCTTCATGTCAGCGAATCCGGGATCGTGGAAGCCGGATGATGAAGCACAAGGGAAGGGCGTTCTGGAGCAGCTTTTATAAGGTGGCCGCATTTATAGCGGCAAATAGGGTGGAACCGCGGGTAACTCTCGTCCCTATGCATTTTCTTTGCATAGGGCGGGAGTTTTTTGTGTTCTCCTCCACATGCAGATTCTATTAGTCCAAAAATACATAAATTTATGGAGGTGCTTTTTATGGCAATGAATATTCAAAATATGATTTTAACTTTGCAGAAGCATTGGTCTGATCAAGGCTGTGTCCTCATGCAGGCCTATGACGTAGAAAAAGGTGCAGGAACAATGAGCCCTTACACATTTTTAAGAGCGATCGGTCCAGAGCCGTGGAATGTTGCTTATGTAGAACCTTCCCGTCGTCCTGCAGATGGAAGATATGGTGAAAATCCAAATCGTTTGTATCAGCATCATCAATTCCAGGTAATCATGAAACCGTCCCCTGATAATATCCAGGAGTTGTATCTCGAGTCACTCAAGGCTCTTGGAATAGACCCGCTTCAACATGACATCCGTTTTGTAGAAGACAACTGGGAAAATCCATCGCTTGGCTGTGCAGGCCTGGGATGGGAAGTATGGCTTGATGGTATGGAAATCACACAGTTCACATACTTCCAGCAAGTTGGAGGGTTGGAATGTAAACCGGTTTCTGTTGAAATCACTTATGGAATTGAACGTCTTGCTTCCTATATCCAGGATAAGGAAAATGTTTTTGACCTTGAATGGACTACTGGGTTCACTGTGAGGGATATTTTTTATCAGCCTGAGTATGAACACTCTAAATATACATTTGAAACATCCAATCAAGAAATGCTCTTCCACTTATTCGGTGTCTATGAAGAAGAAGCGAAAAAACAGATGGCAGAGGGACTTGTCCACCCTGCATACGATTATGTGTTGAAATGTTCACATGTTTTCAACCTTCTTGACGCAAAAGGAGCCATTTCCGTTACGGAAAGGACGGGGTATATCGGCCGCATGAGAAGCATGGCAAGAGAAATTGCCCGCACGTTCTATGAAGAAAGGGAGAAACTCGGCTTCCCGATTTTGAAAAAAGAGGAGGAGAACATCCATGAGTAAAAAAGATTTGCTTTTAGAGATCGGATTGGAAGAAATGCCAGCCCGATTTGTAACGGATGCGATGAATAGCCTGAAAGAAAAATTGGTATCGTGGCTTGATGGGAATTCAATCGAACATGGGGAGGCTGCTGCCTTTTCATCTCCAAGAAGATTGTCTGTGTACATCAAAGATGTGATGGAAGCCCAGCCTGATGTCAACGAGGAAGCAAAAGGACCTGCCAGGAAGATTGCTTTAGATGAAAAAGGTGAATGGTCTAAAGCGGCAATGGGATTTGCCAGGGGACAGGGAATGTCAGCCGATGACATCTACTTCAAGGAATTGAACGGCACAGAATATGCCTACGTCAAAAAATTTATTAAGGGACAAAAAACATTCGACCTTCTTCCACAAATCGAAAAGGTTGTTACAAGTTTATCATTCCCTAAAAATATGAAATGGGCAGATGAAGAGATGCGCTTCATTCGTCCTATCAAATGGATTGCTGCGTTATTCGGAAATGAAGTCATTCCTTTCAGCATTGCTTCTGTACCTGCGGGAAATGAGTCAGCAGGACACCGATTCCTTGGTGGAAAAGTAGGAATTGCCCAACCTGCTGATTATGAAAAATTGCTTCTTTCCCAATATGTCATTGCAAATCCGGTGGACCGGAAAAACGCCATCCGGGATCAATTAGAAAAGCTCGAAGAAGAACAAGGGTGGAAAATCCCGGTTGATGAAAGCCTTCTAGAAGAAGTCAATAATCTTGTGGAGTATCCGACCGTTTTATTTGGTTCTTTTAATGAAGAATTCCTGAATATCCCTGATGAAGTTTTAATTACATCCATGAAAGAACATCAAAGGTACTTCCCTGTAAAAGATAATGACGGCAATCTTCTTCCTTACTTTGTCACTGTCAGAAACGGTGATCACCGCCACTTGGAAACCGTAGCGAGAGGGAATGAAAAAGTATTGAGGGCAAGATTGGCGGACGCTGATTTCTTCTATAAGGAAGATCAAAAAATGTCCATTGACCATGCATTGCAAAAATTGAAATCGATCGTCTATCATGAGGAAATCGGAACCCTTGCTGAAAAGGTAGAAAGAGTACGGAAAATCACAAAATTACTTTCCGGACTTGTGCCTCTATCTAAGGAAGAAGCTGCATTTGCGGATCGTGCTGCAGAGATCAGCAAATTCGATTTAGTTTCTCATATGGTCTATGAGTTCCCTGAACTTCAAGGGTTCATGGGTGAAAAATATGCCTTGCAAAAAGGCGAACCTCAAGAAGTGGCAAAAGCCATCAATGAACACTATCAGCCAAGGAATGCTTCTGACAACGCGCCAGAATCGAATGCCGGTGCAGTGGTCAGCATCTCGGATAAAATGGATACGATCGTTTCCTGTTTTGCAATCGGCCTTATCCCTACTGGATCTCAAGATCCATATGCATTAAGACGCCAGGCATCGGGGATCGTTCAGATATTAGCTGAAAAGAAATGGAATGTATCCCTTACTGAATTGATCAGTGAAGTCATCAAATTGGTCAAGGCAGATGGAATTGGATCTAAGGAAGCAGTCTCAATCCAAGAAGAGATTGTATCATTCTTCAGACTTAGAATTAAGCATGTGCTGCAGGAAAAAGGAGTTCGCTATGACTTGATAGAAGCTGTTTTGAACAGCCGCATCAATTCAATTCCTTCTCTTTTGGAACGCGCAGAAATCCTAGAGCAAGAGAAAGAGTCAGAGAACTTCAAGGAGATTGTGGAATCTCTCAGCAGGGTCATGAATATTGCCAAGAAAGCAGGAGAGCAGGACTCCATCAACCCTGAATTATTTGAAAATGAACAGGAAAAAGAACTGTATAGTGAATTTTTGAAGCTTGAAGAGGTTTCAGGTAAAGCGGATCCACATACAAGCTACCGCAACCTTTCATCTTTAAAGCCGTTTATTGAGGGGTATTTTGAAAACACAATGGTAATGGCTGAAAATGAAGAGATCAAGCAAAACCGTTTGTCTCAAATGAAAAAACTCGCTGAACGAATCCAATCATTTGCAGGATTCAATGAGATTATCGTAAAATAAAATAAATATTTATCGAGCAGGCCATCCCCTTTCTTGAATGAATTGATGATAGAAAGGGGGAAGGCCTTTTATTATTACTGATGCATTTTTCTAAAATTCTGAGGATTATTCTTTTCATTTTTGAAAAATAGTATATAATATTTAATATTAAAGTATAACACTTTCATTTAGGGAAACCGGTTGAGGTTCATCTCCATTCCGGTCTTTTCCTTCTGTTCATTTGGTGGTGAGGAAAATAGAACTTAACAAAAGGCAAGAGCAGATATTGCAGATCGTAAAAGATAATGGCCCCATTACAGGGGAGCATATTGCAGACAGGCTGAACCTTACTCGGGCTACATTAAGGCCGGATTTAGCTATCTTGACAATGGCCGGTTATCTGGATGCACGTCCGCGCGTCGGTTATTTTTATTCAGGAAAAACAGGGACTCAGCTATTAACTGAAAATCTAAAGAAGATATACGTTAAGGATTACCAGTCCATCCCTGTTGTAGTGAATGAAAATGTTTCAGTCTATGATGCAATTGTAACCATGTTCCTTGAAGATGTAGGAACATTATTCGTAGTGGATGCAGGGTCGCATCTAGTAGGAGTGCTTTCACGCAAAGATTTGTTGAGGGCAAGTATAGGGAAGCAAGAACTTACTTCCATTCCCGTGAATATCATTATGACAAGAATGCCTAATATCACAACGTGCGAAAAAGACGACCTGCTCATTGATGTAGCTAAGAAGTTAATTGATAAACAAATAGATGCTTTGCCTGTCGTCAAAGAAACAGAAAAAGGATTCGAAGTGTTCGGCAGGATAACGAAAACGAATATTACAAAGGCTTTTGTTGCCCTTGCAGCGGAAGATCTTTAATACTTGACTTGTGTCGGAAGAATAGGAAGGTGAATGGATATGTCTCAACCAATCATCTATGTCGTGTCTGACTCTGTAGGGGAAACGGCGGAACTGGTCACAAAGGCAGCCATCAGTCAATTTAATGGTTCGAGCGCAGTAATTAAAAGAATCCCGTATATTGAGGACTTTTCACATGTCGATGAGGTGATTTCGCTTGCGAAATTGAATCATGGCATGATAGCATTCACTTTGGTAAAGCCCGAGATTCGAAATTATATGAACAGGCGTTCAGAAGAAGAAGGATTATTTGCCATCGATATTATTGGGCCGCTTATGGATAAATTCGGAGAGCTCTGCGGCAAAAAGCCTTTGAATGAACCTGGATTGGTCAGGAAGCTCGATGATGATTATTTTAAAAAAGTGGAAGCAATTGAATTTGCAGTTAAATATGATGATGGAAGGGACCCGAGGGGAATATTAAGGGCCGATATCATATTAGTTGGCGTCTCCAGGACATCTAAAACCCCGCTTTCACAGTATTTGGCACATAAACGTCTTAAAGTGGCGAATGTCCCGCTTGTCCCGGAAGTGGATCCGCCGGAGGAATTGTTCCAGGTCCCTCCTGAAAAGTGCATCGGATTAAAAATCAGTCCGGAAAAATTGAATGAAATCAGAAAAGAGCGGCTGATATCCCTGGGATTGAATGATAAAGCCAGCTACGCCAACTTGGAGCGGATCAGACAAGAACTCGTTTATTTTGATAAAGTTGCAGGAAAAATCGGCTGCACAGTCATTGATGTCACAAATAAAGCTGTGGAAGAAACAGCCAATATCATCATAAACTACATTCAAAATATCAAATAGCGCATAATCAACCCGATTGTGTGCTTTTTTTATTCAGTGAAAATGTTTACTGGTCTAGTGAGACATTTAAAAACTTTAATTAATCCAGTAAAAAAGAATGGTCAAACTTGTCCTTTTATACTATAATAAAAAATTGTGATAAAAATATTGAAAATAGGTTTAGAGTATAGATTTAGGGAATAAACTATTTAAGGTGATATGTCAAGTTCGCTTGGTTAAAAAAAATCGACAAATAATGGAGTTTTCGAAATTTTGGAAACTTCTCTTGAGAAGAAGGATTCTCCGGAGGGATGTAGAATAGTTAGGTTACAAGCAGAAAAAGCAGCTATATTTGTGGATGCTGATGCGTGTCCGGTGAAGTCAGAAATTGTCGAAATCGCAAACGAATTTCGTTTTATGACGTATTTCGTTGCTTCGATCGCACACAAGATGAACGAACCGGTCTGGGGAGAATGGTTTTATGTGGATTCTGATAAAGAGTCTGCCGACTTATTCATTCTAAATCATGCGAGGCTTAATAATGTGGTCGTCACTCAGGATATCGGTTTGGCAAGCATGCTCCTCCCGAAAGGGGTTTATGTCCTATCTCCAAGAGGAAAAGAATTCAAGGAGGATTCCATCGAAACAGCCTTGAATTACCGTTTCGCTGCTGCCAAAGCACGAAGGCAGGGGAAATACGGGAAAGGACCAAAACCTTTTCGCGATGAAGACAGGTCAAGATTCAAAGAGAGTCTTACCAAGATTTTGTCGGATCTGGCAGGAGATTCAGATTTATTATCGAAAGAATAAAAACAGATGGTGATGTTTTCGTGGCAGGAAGAATTCCTGAAGAAACAATAAATCAAATAAAGCAATCTGTTGATATTGTTGATGTCATTAGTGAATATGTCCAATTGAAAAAACAGGGAAGGAACTATTTCGGGTTATGCCCGTTTCATGGAGAGAACTCCCCTTCCTTTTCCGTGTCGCCCGAAAAGCAAATCTTTCATTGCTTTGGCTGCGGGGCAGGAGGAAATGCCTTTTCATTTCTGATGGATATAGAAGGTGTTTCCTTCCAGGAAGCGATTGGAATGGCAGCTGAAAAAGGCAATATTCCTATTGAAATCAATTTTGAGGCAAATAAAGAACAGCGCAGGCTGCCCCCTGATCAGCAGCAGATGATAGAAGCTCATGAGCTTTTAAGGAAATTTTACCATCATTTGCTCCTAAACACAAAAGAGGGTCAGGAAGCTTTGGAATACTTGCTGAATAGAGGTTTTACAAGAGAAAGTATTGAAAAGTATCAAATCGGCTGGTCTTTGCCTAACTGGGATTTTTCAGTCAAGTTCCTTCAAAAAAGGGGGTACTCGCTGCCTTTGATGGAGAAGGCCGGGCTGATTATAAAAAGGGAATCCAGCGATGAGTATTTTGACCGGTTCAGAAACAGGATCATGTTTCCTTTATGGGATCATAAAGGGAATACAATTGCATTTTCCGGTCGAGGGTTTGGTCAGGATGAACCGAAATACCTCAATAGCCCAGAAACGGTACTATTCAATAAAAGCAAGACGCTCTATAATTTTCATCATGCGCGGGCACCAATCAGGAAATTGCAAAAAGCGGTGCTGTTTGAAGGATTTGCAGATGTCATTGCATCTGACCGTGCAGGCGTCGCCAATGGAATCGCAACAATGGGCACGTCCCTCACGGATGAGCATATACGGATATTAAAGAGAATCACTGATTCTGTGACTGTATGCTACGATTCAGATTCTGCAGGAATAGAGGCTGCATTCAGGGCATCGAACCTTCTTGCGAATAATGGTTTCAACATTGAAGTCGCCCAAATGCCTGACAGGATGGACCCCGATGACTACATCAAAAAATATGGCGGAGAAAAGTTCCGCAATGATGTATTAGGGAATTGTATGACATTTATGTCGTTCAAAATGTTTTATTACAGGATTGGGAAAAATCTCTCAAATGAAGGAGAACGGCTTCAATACATCGAATTGTTACTAAATGAAATTTCTGCTTTAGATAAGGCAGTGGAGAGGGATCATTATCTGCGTCAGCTGGCGGACGAATTTTCTTTATCGCTCGAAGCTCTGAAACAGCAGCAGCAGCAGATATTCTTCTCAAAAAAGAAAAATGAAAAAAATAATGGACCGCAGGCAATGGTTAAAAGACCAGCTGTCGTACCAAACAGCAATAAATTAATGCCTGCCCATCTGTCGGCAGAGAAAAGGCTTATCGCTCACATGCTGAAAGATGCAGATACTGCCTTTAAGGTAAAGGATATGCTGGGCAATACCCCCCTGAATATTGATGAACATCAAGCAATCATTACTTATTTATTAGGATATTATGAGCAGGGAAACCAGCCTGATTCCAGCCTTTTCATCTCTTATTTGCCTGATGAGAAGCTCAGGAGGATAATCACCGAAATTGAAATGATGTCCATCAATCCTGAAATAAGCGTCCAAGAGCTTGAAGATTATATTAACCAAGTGTTTAAACATCAAAAGATGTTAAAAATAAAAGAAAAGATCAATGAAGAAAAAGAAGCGGAACGCCAAAAAGACTATAAACGGGCAGCAGCAATCGCAATGGAGATCATCCAGCTCAGAAAGTCTTTATAAATCGCTTCTCTGTTTGGAAAAGTTGGAAGGAGGGGAACATATGGCTGAAAAATCAGCTCGTTCCAAAGAAGTAGACACTGAACTAACTTTAGACCAAGTGAAAGAAAAACTTGTCGAGTTTGGGAAAAAACGTGGTTTTTTAACATATGATGAAATAGCAGAAAAGATGGCTAATTTCGAAGTGGATTCAGATCAAATGGATGAATTCTACGAAAACCTGGGAGATCAAGGTATTGAACTCCAGGGTGAAAACGGCGATGACGATGAGGATATTCCTATCGGCAAAAATTCCGATGATGAAGAAGAGTTTGACCTGAATGATTTAAGTGTACCTCCAGGTGTCAAAATCAACGACCCAGTGAGAATGTACTTGAAAGAAATCGGACGCGTTGATCTTTTATCCGCTGAAGAGGAAATTTCTTTGGCGAAACGAATCGAAGATGGCGACGAAGAAGCGAAAAGAAGATTGGCAGAAGCCAACTTGCGTCTAGTAGTCAGCATAGCGAAACGTTATGTAGGGCGTGGAATGCTCTTCCTTGATTTGATTCAGGAAGGCAATATGGGTCTTATCAAGGCTGTAGAAAAGTTTGATTACCGTAAAGGGTATAAATTCAGTACCTATGCAACTTGGTGGATCCGCCAGGCTATTACGAGAGCCATCGCTGACCAGGCAAGGACGATCCGTATCCCTGTTCATATGGTCGAAACAATCAATAAATTGATTCGCGTTCAGCGTCAGCTGCTTCAAGATCTGGGTAGGGAACCGTCTCCAGAAGAAATTGGAGAAGAGATGGACCTTACACCTGAAAAAGTAAGAGAGATCTTAAAAATTGCACAAGAACCGGTTTCCTTAGAAACACCAATTGGTGAAGAGGACGATTCACATCTGGGCGATTTTATTGAAGACCAGGATGCAACCTCGCCTTCTGAACATGCTGCATATGAATTGCTGAAAGAACAGCTTGAAGATGTCCTCGATACACTGACTGACCGTGAAGAGAATGTCTTGAGACTCCGCTTTGGCCTTGATGATGGACGCACAAGAACACTTGAAGAAGTTGGTAAAGTATTCGGGGTTACGCGCGAACGTATCCGACAAATCGAAGCCAAAGCTCTTCGTAAACTGCGTCATCCAAGCAGAAGCAAACGTTTAAAAGACTTTTTAGAATAGAATTTTCATTTCAGCCCCTATTTTATAGGGGGTTTTTCTTTTTAAAAAAGGATTTTTATTTATTAATGGCGAATGTCTATTCAGGATGTGTTGCATATGGATTTAAAACGAAAAGAAATCATCATAAATGAAATTGATTTTTGGAAAAAGAATAACATGCTTCCCGAACACTATTGTGATTTTTTGCTTGCACTCTATTCAGAAGGGAAGCATTCTGCGAATGAAGAAAGATCGCATCGTGCATTTAAGAAGTCTGCATGGAAGAAGGCAGTTTTTTACTTGTGCCTGCTGATCATATTAGCCGCTTCTGTATTTGTCATTTATTTTACTGAATTGTCAATCCTTTTGCAAACAGCGATTTTGACATTTTTTGTCGTTTTGCTTTTTGTCAGTGGAATTTATTATATTGATAAAGGTAAATGGAGAATGCTGATATTTGCTGCAGCAGCTGTTGAAATCTTATTGGCTACTGTGGATATTGTTACCGGAGTGTTTCACAATGACCCGTATTGGCTCTATTCTACACTGTTTTTAAACTGTTTAGGCTGGATCCTTGCAGGGAAGAAACTCCGAAATATTTCGTTTCTCGTTTCTGGTATTTTAGGTGTAATCATTTTAATAATCTCTATTTTTGTATAATTTCTGTATTTTTAAAAGTTTTTAAAAGTTGAGAATATTCTCGTTAACCCTTTATAATGTAAGTGTAAGCGTATCCATGGTGTTTGCATACAGAGGGGGATGAACATGAATTTTGATTTGACAGCTGAACAAAAAATGATTCAAAAAACTATAAGGGATTTTGCGGATGAGGTTGTCGCTCCATCAGCATTGGATCGGGATCGTACAAAGCAGTTTCCAAAAGAAATATTCCAACAACTAGGGGATATGGGAATGCTCGGCCTGCCATTTCCTGAAGAATATGGCGGAGCAGGGGCAGATACTGTCAGCTTTGCAATCGTTACGGAAGAATTGAGCCGTGCATGCGGTTCTACAGGAATCACCTATTCTGCTCATATATCGCTCGGCGGGGCCCCTATTAATCTTTTTGGGACTCATGAGCAAAAAGAAAAGTATCTGACTCCGATTTGTACAGGGGAATCGCTCGGTGCCTTTGGCCTTACCGAACCTAACGCCGGCTCTGATGCAGGGGGAACCATGACGACTGCCGTCGAGGACGGAGGAGACTATGTCATCAACGGGAACAAATGCTTCATTACAAATGCCAGCTATGCGAAGCATCTTGCGTTGACAGCCATTACTGGGAAAACGGAAGGGAAAAAGGAAATAACTGCGCTGATTGTCCCAACAGATGCAGAAGGATTCTCGGTCATTGATAATTATGAGAAACTCGGACTCCACTCATCCAATACGACTGAATTGGTACTGGATAATGTCCGTGTCCCAAAAGGAAATATCCTTGGAAAGAAGGGGTATGGCTTTCAGCAATTCCTGATTACACTTGATGGCGGAAGGATAGGCATCGGGGCAATGGGAGTGGGCATCGCTCAAGCAGCGTATGACAAAGCTCTTCAATATGCAAAGGAAAGAAAGCAATTTGGGCGGTCTTTGACAGATTTTCAAGCAATTCAATTTAAACTTGCTGATATGGCCATGAAAATCGAATTGGCACGGAATATGGTATATAAAGCCGCATGGCTGAAAGACCAGGGAAGGCCATTTTCAAAAGAGGCATCCATGTGTAAATTATATGCTTCAGAAGTTTGCATGGAAATTGCCAGCCAAGCTGTGCAAATTCACGGCGGCTACGGGTATATGAAAGAATACCATGTCGAGCGTTACTTAAGGGACGCAAAGCTCCTTGAGATTGGAGAAGGCACGTCAGAAGTACAAAGAATGGTCATTGCGAGATCCATCGGCTGCTGATAGACAAGTAAAACTTCATCAGTACTGATGGAGTTTTTTGTCTAAAATAAGAAAATTGATGAAACTTGCATGATAGGGCTTTCCCTTCCAAATATTTTAAAGTAAAATAATAGGTGTTTGTACACAATAGTAGTAGCGGTATTCGCAAGGTTCATACATAAGGGAGGTTGAATCATGAATCGTAATCCAGTAATTCCATTCGTACTTATCATGGTATTCGGAATTGGTCTTATCTTTTTCCTATCAGTAAAAGGTCTTGGCGACAGCGACGAAATGGCCAAAGATAAAAAAGGCGGAGAAAAGACTGAACAGGCAAGCTCTGGAGAATTTGATCCAAAAGCATATTTCCAAAAAACATGTGCTTCTTGTCATGGCCAAAACTATGAAGGCGGTTTCGGACCTAGCTTAAAAGGCGTAGGGGAAAAGAAATCCAAAGCTGAAATTAAAAAAATCATCACTCAAGGTCAAGGACAAATGCCTCCTGGCCTAGTTCAACCAGAAAATGCCGACCAAATGGCAGCGTGGGTAAGCAAAATCAAATAATTCAATTGAAAGAAGCTGTTTCGAGGCCACTATTGACTGGTTTTCGAGACAGCCTTTTTCTTTGTCCATTTTCCACTCTGAAAGAGAGCGTCCTGCCGCGGAAAGCTCAAAGGTAAAGCTGTCAGAAACTTTTTTTCTTATAAGAATAACGGTACAATACTAATAGATTTAATAAATACATAAATGTGGTGAAAAAATGAATAGTGAAAAATTATCTCTGCGTCTTGAAAGAGTCGCATCTTATATACCAAATGGTGCAGTCATTGCCGATATCGGTTCAGATCATGCTTACCTGCCTTGCTATTGCATCCTTAACGGAATCGCTTCTACTGCCATCGCGGGAGAAGTAGTGGACGGGCCATTTCAGTCTGCGAAAAAGCAAGTAAAACAAACCGGCTTGGAAGACAAAATCTCTGTCCGTAAAGGGAATGGACTGGAAGTCATTGAACCAGGAGAAGTGGACTGCATTACGATTGCCGGAATGGGGGGGCCACTGATTGCTTCCATATTGGAAGAAGGCAAAGGCAAGCTTGCTGATGTCAAAAGGCTTATCCTCCAGCCCAATATCGGGGCTAATTCCATTAGGGAATGGCTTATTAAGAATGGGTGGGAATTGATTGAGGAAGAAATCCTTGAAGAAGACGGAAAAGTTTATGAAATATTGGCTGCTGAACAAGGAGAAACCCATAGGCCATATCAGAATGTGGAAAGGGAATTGTTAATGGGACCTTTCTTAATAAAGGAACAAAATGCAGCATTCAAAAAAAAATGGCAGGCAGAGATTACGCAGTGGAAAAATATCCTTAAACAGTTGGAAGGCGCGGGGGAAAATGAGAAGACTTCTGAGAGGAAGCAGGAAATAACAAGGAAGATACAATTGGTGGAGGAGGTATTGGGTTGATGGGAAAACAAGTGAACGGACATGAAGTCATCCAGCTTTTTGAAAGTTTTTCTCCTAAAAAGTATGCAATGGAAGATGATCCAATCGGACTTCAAGTAGGGCAATTGAACAAACCCGTAAAGAAAGTACTGGTTGCACTTGATGTGTTGGAAGAAGTAGTGGATGAAGCCATTGAAATGAGAGCTGATTTAATCATTGCCCACCATCCGCCTATTTTCAGGCCATTAAAAAAACTAGCGTTAGATTCAGCTTCTGGCAGAATCATTGAAAAATTAATTAAACACGATATTGCAGTCTATGCTGCACATACCAACCTGGATGTGGCTAAAGGCGGAGTCAATGATTTACTTGCAGATGCACTGGGATTGAAAGATACAAAAGTAATGGTGCCAACTTTTGAAGAAAAGCTAAAAAAACTGGCTGTTTTTGTTCCGGAGTCGCATGAATCGGAGGTAAGGGAAGCTCTTGCTAATGCAGGAGCTGGGGCTATTGGGGCTTATAGCCGCTGCAGCTTCAGTTCAAATGGCACCGGCAGATTCCTGCCAGGCGAGGGCACCGACCCTTATATAGGAGCTAAAGGGAAGCTTGAAGAAGTGAAAGAGTGCAGGATTGAAACGATCTTCCCGGAGAACATCGAACGTAAGGTCATTTCTGCCATGATGAAAGCACATCCATACGAGGAGCCTGCTTATGATATCTTCCCATTGGATAACCAGGGGGAAATGCTCGGGTTGGGAAGAGTCGGCAGTCTGGATAAAGAGTTGAGTTTAAAAGAATTCGCTCTTCATGTTAAGGAGGTCTTCGATCTAGAGGGGCTGCGTGTTGCAGGTGATCTTTCATCTCCTATAAAAAAAGTGGCTGTACTGGGCGGGGATGGGAATAAATATTTTTCCCAAGCGAAATTCAATGGGGCCGATGTGTATGTAACGGGGGATTTCTATTATCATACGGCCCATGATGCCATGATGATGGGGCTTAATATTGTGGACCCTGGACATAATGTGGAAAAAGTAATGAAAGCAGGAGTTGCAAAACGCATGGAGGCCCTATCTAAAGAGCTGGGATGGGAAATTGAATTTACTGCATCTGAACTTAATACAGATCCTTTCCAATTTCTATAAGAAGGAAAAAAGTAATGCCGGTCTGAACACGACCGGCATTACTTTATAGTTGTCTAGGAAATAATAAAATATTACCTTGTGGATAGTTCATACAAGGTAGTCGACGTCCAGCTCCAGCGCCTAGCCCCTCGAGTCATAAGCCGCACCTCTACGGAAATCAGGATTTCCTTCGAGTTCCGTCTTATGCTGGTCGGGGCTGATCGAGGCACTTGCGCTTTTGATTTTAATTATGATGAAGTGGGTAATTTAGCTTTCTTCACTTTTGGCAAGATTTTATCGAGCGGCACTTTATGCTCTTTATTCCATGTCGATTCATCGTTCGGATCATAGGCATCCAGGAAGTTGATGACTTCTTTTACAACCGGGGTTGGTGTTGAAGCCCCTGCAGTGACGGCTACTTTCGATACACCCTTTAACCATTCCAGATCGATCTCCGAAACATCAGAAATCCTGTAGGCTTTAGTCCCTGCAATTTCTTCTGACACTTGCGCTAATCGGTTGGAGTTGTTGCTCTTTGGGTCTCCGACAACAATCAGAAGATCTGCTTCTCCTGCCTGCTCTGCTACTGCTTCCTGCCTTACTTGTGTTGCCAGGCAGATTTCCTTATGTTTTTCAGCATGAGGATATTTCTTCTGCACGACTTCCATGATATCACCGACATCCCACTGACTCATGGTAGTCTGGTTGGTGACGATGATTTTATCATTTTCTATGTCCAGGTTTTTGACATCTTGAACAGATTCAACTAGATGCACGATATGGGGAGCGACTCCTACTGCGCCTTCTGGTTCAGGATGGCCCTTTTTCCCGATGTAGATAACATCATAGCCTTCTGCTTCTTTTTGAAGGATCAGGTCATGGGTCTTTGTGACATCCGGGCATGTGGCATCAAGGGTGACAAGGCCTTTTTTCTTTGCAATCTCCCGTACTTCCGGAGATACACCGTGTGCAGTGAAAATGACTGTCCCGCCATCTACTTTCTCAATGATTTCTTTTCTGTTTTTGCCATCCAATGTAATGATGCCTTCGTCTTCAAAGGCATTCGTAACATGCTGATTATGAACGATCATACCAAGTATATATATCGGGCGTGGAAGGGATTTATCCAAAGCCGCGTTGCGTGCGATAACCATTGCATCGACAACACCATAGCAATATCCACGAGGAGCTATCTTTATGATATCCATTAATAATCCTCCTAATATCTTAAACAATTCCCCTTTATTATAAAGGACAGAGGTAAAGAATACAAAGACTTGCTCGGGATTATTGCCCATCCAAAAAGGCTGATTCTGCCGTATAATCCTGAGAATCAGCCTATGGTTCAAATATATAGTTTGGGTTTGGAGGATCCTTTTGCGGGCTTTTCTGCACTGTCGCTTTCTGAATTCGAAGGTTCCTTTTTCTTTCTTCTTTTTTCTGAAACCGGCTTATTGGTTTTTTCTTTATCCGTAACTGAGTCTCCTTCAATAACTGAATCTTCTTCCGTACTGTTTGTATTCGATGTATCCTCGCTTTGCTCTTCTGAAAAATCGACGCTCTTCAATCCTCTGTATAATCTCCACATTGCAGGCAGGTTTCTCATCAATGGTCCATATTGTTGAATCATTGGTCCGATCTGTCCGGCGGTCTTCAATAAGGATTGTGTATTCCCAAGGAAAGACTGGATGGTACCTGGATTGGTCAACCCGCTGAGAATTCCCCCTCCTCCTTGACCTGCTCTTTGAAAACCTGTCAAGGCATTTGCGGCTCCAGTTCCTGCTGCTCGATTCCCTGCAGCTGCAGTTCCACCTGATTTTTGAAACAACCTTGATAGAATACCGCCCCCGCCGCTTCTTCCCGGTCCTCTGGCCCGCATGCCATTGTTCTGGAATCCGCCTCCGAATGGCGACATTCCTCTCTGGGGCTGCCCCATCATTCCAGGCTGTCGTCTGAACTGTGATGGACCCATGCCCATTTGAGGAAAGTTCTGTGAGCGCCTGTTCATTGACAAGGGTGGTGTAAATCGTCCTGGCGGCATAGCTTATTCCTCCCTTCATTAGCCCAAAATCTCTCTATACTACAATATGCATTTTTGTGAAATTGGTCTGGTGAAAATGCGGAAATACTTAGTCTTTTTTGCTGAGACCGCAATTTCTTATATTAAGTGGAAGTTTTGGTGAATGTTTATTATAATTACAAGATGGACTTTTATCACGTTTCGACAAAAAAGGAGTGACACAATGGCTATCAATCAATTTGAACATTTTAATTTCAAGCCATTTATTAATACAGCAATACAGGAACTAGGCTTTAAGATGCCGACAGAAATTCAGGAAAAAATGATTCCTGCGATCATTAAGGGAGAGAGTTCAATCGGCCAATCCCAAACCGGGACTGGAAAGACTCACGCTTATCTATTGCCGATTTTGCAGAAAATCGATCCGGAAAAAAATGAAGTACAGGCGGTCATTACTGCTCCAACAAGGGAATTGGCCAATCAAATCTATAAAGAAGTCTTAAAGATCACTAAATTTTCCGAAGAACCAATCAGCGCCAGATGTTTTATTGGAGGAACGGATAAACAAAGAACGATCGATAAACTTAAAAACCAGCCGCATATTGTAGTAGGGACTGCCGGTAGAATCAATGATCTGGTTAAAGAAAATGCGCTATTTGTCCACTCTGCTGAAATGCTTATCGTGGATGAAGCCGATCTTATGCTGGATATGGGATTCATTCATGAGGTTGATCAAGTAGCATCAAGAATGCCGGAAAAATTGCAGATGCTCGTTTTTTCTGCCACCATTCCAGAAAAGCTGAAGCCATTCTTGAAAAAATATCTAGAAAATCCAAGCTATCAGCATGTACAGCCTAAACAGCTTTCTGCAGAAAAAATTCAGCATGTCCTTGTTCCTTTAAAAAGCCGCAAAAAAATCAATCTCCTCCACGATATGCTTATCTCTTACAATCCATATTTAGCAATTGTGTTTACCAATACAAAAGCAAATGCAGATTATGTAGCAGATGCACTGATTGAAAAAGGGCTCAAGGTTGGAAGGATTCATGGAGATCTATCCCCGAGGGACCGGAAGAAGATGATGAAGCAAATCACCAATCTGGAATTCCAATATATCGTCGCTACAGATCTTGCTGCACGCGGGATCGATATCGAAGGCGTCAGCCATGTAGTGAACTTCGAACTGCCAAGCGATCTTGATTTTTATGTTCACCGGGCAGGACGGACTGCACGTGCCGGGTTATCCGGCGTTTCAGCCACCATCTATGCACAAACAGATGAAGATGCATTGAATAAGCTTGAAAAAATGGGTATTGAATTTACTACATTGGATCTTCAAGGAAAAGAATGGGTCGAGATCTCGGATAGAAACAGACGTAAAAAACGCGTGAAGCAAACAGATGATTTTGAGAAAAAAGCAAGAGGAATCGTCAAAAAGCCTTCTAAGGTCAAGCCGGGATATAAGAAAAAAATGCAGCGCCAAATCGAGACAATGAAGAAGAGAGAGCGCCGTTTAAATAAGAAAAAGTAATAGGGAGAGTGTTTTAGGAATGCTTAAAATTGGTTCCCATGTATCCATGAGCGGAAAGAAAATGCTTCTTGCAGCCAGTGAAGAGGCTGTTTCCTACGGAGCGAGTACATTTATGATATATACAGGAGCTCCTCAGAATACAAGAAGGAAAAAAATTGAGGACTTGAATATCGAAGCTGGACTAAAGCATATGAAAGAAAATGGGATAGAAGATATTGTGGTTCATGCCCCATACATCATCAATATTGGAAATACCACCAACCCTGACACGTTTGAGCTTGGCGTCAATTTTTTGCGCTCTGAGATTGAACGGACGAATGCCCTCGGAGCAAAACAAATCGTCCTTCATCCAGGCGCTCACGTAGGTGCTGGAACTGAAGAGGGAATTAAGAGAATCATTGAAGGGCTCAATGAAGTTCTTGTAAAGGAACAAGAGGTCCAGATTGCACTTGAAACCATGGCTGGAAAAGGCTCGGAATGCGGAAGATCATTTGAAGAATTGGCACAGATCATTGATGGAGTGCATATGAACGAGAAGCTTTCTGTCTGTTTCGATACGTGCCACACGCATGATGCAGGCTACGATATCGTCAATGATTTTGATGGAGTATTGAACGAATTTGATAAAGTTGTCGGTTTAGACCGAATTAAAGTGCTTCATGTAAATGACAGCAAGAACCCTACTGGTGCCAGAAAGGATCGACATGCCAATATCGGCTTCGGCCATATCGGTTTTGATGCATTAAATTATATCGTCCATCATCCACAGCTTAAAGATATCCCTAAAATTCTTGAAACACCTTATGTAGGGGAAGATAAGAAAAACAAAAAGCCGCCTTATAAGTTCGAGATTGAAATGCTTAAAAAACAATCATTCGAAAGCGGTTTGCTTGAAAAAATCCTTGCTCAATAATAATATTAAATTAGAAAAAAGCTGGAATCCCAGCTTTTTTTCTATACCGGCATCCAGCTTCAGCGCCTAGCCCCTCGAGGTCATAAGCCGTACCTCTGCGGAAATCAGGATTTCCTTCGAGTTCCGTCTTATGCATGTCGGGGCTGACCAAGGCGATTCCGCTTTTGCTCATGAAGTAAATTGGATAAAAAGCGCATTCAACTCTTTTGCTACGCTTGGTCCTGCAATTTTGGCTACATCCCTCACCAGCTTGGAACGTTGGGCATCATCAAAAATGTTAATGTTTTTCCCTCTGATATGGTTAGCAATTTTCTCAGCTTGATTTTGATTAATCTGGACATTGTACTGTTTTGCATATTTCAGCAGTTCTTCAGGCGTAACAGTATTGATTTTGTGATTCACTACATTTTGCAGTAATTTCATCGCACATCACTCCTCTACAGATACATATGACAGCAGCAAAGAAAATGTGACGAAAAAAACGGGTGTTTTAAACATAGGATAAAAGAAGATAGTATGTTTTTATTAATGGATTGAAAGGAGAAACAATGGAAGAAACTAAGGCGAAAAAGATACATAGGAAAGAAAGTCTTGGCCATTTAATCATTAGGTTCATTTTTATTATCATAGGATCCGGAATGGCTGCAGCGGCAATTGAGCTATTTTTGGTCCCGAACAGGATAATTGACGGTGGGATCATTGGCATATCCTTGATCCTGAGTTTTTTATTTTCAGATGTTCCCATCATTAACTTTGGAACACTAGTGGTTATTCTCAATCTGCCATTTATGTATTCAGGATACAAGCAAATCGGAAAGACGTTTATGATTTCTTCGGTCTTTGCGATCATATCGCTTGCAGTCATCGAAGAAATGCTTCACCATGTAAGTCCGTTTGTCAATGAACCCGTTTTAGCTACCGTCTTTGGCGGTCTTCTACTGGGAGCGGGTGTAGGAATCGTCATCAGAAACGGTGGTTCGATGGACGGAACGGAAATACTAGGCATCATTCTAACAAAGAAATTGCCCTTTTCGGTTGGGGAATTTGTGATGTTCCTAAACGTGTTCATTTTTGCTTGGGCAGCATTTGTATTTGGCATCGAGGAAGCGATGTATTCCGTCATGACTTATTATATTGCCTTTAAAACGATTGACACGGTGATACAGGGACTTGATGAGACGAAGGCAGTCATCATTGTCTCAGACTATTATGAAGAGGTTTCAGAAGCCATTCTTGACCGCTTGGGCCGCGGAACCACAAAGCTAAAAGGGAAAGGCGGCTTCACCGATAATGAAAAAGATGTCATTTATGTGGTGGTCACAAGATTGGAAGTTACCAAACTGAAAGCCGTGGTTGCGGATATTGACAGGGATGCATTCATCACAATCATGAATACGCAAGAAACAAAAGGGGCAAGATTCAAATCCGCTATTCATTAATCTGGATGGACGCTGCACAATAATAATGAGCAGCGTCCATTCCTTTTTGTTTACATTCTCGCTGCTTTCCTGTATACTTCATAAATGGTTTTTAAATCGGAATCATTCTTATTCAAGGATGTGAGTATAATGACAAACAATGTAATTGAAATAAAAGATGTCAGTTTTGGATATGAGCGGGATCTCGTTCTGGAGGATATAAATCTTTCAGTCCCTGAAGGTTCTTTTTTAGGGCTCGTCGGACCGAATGGATCCGGAAAATCCACCTTGTTGAAAATATTGCTTGGCATTTTGAAGCCTCAACATGGTGAGGTGAAGATCTTTGGTGAAAAGCTCTCCAAATTTTCGCAGTGGGAGCGCATCGGATTTGTTTCACAAAAAGCCAATTCCTTCAATTCAGGTTTCCCGGCGACTGTATTTGAAGTGGTTTCGAGTGGACTGACCAAGAAAATCGGATTATTTAAGTTTTTGCGTAAAACGGACCGGACATTAATCGTCAATGCATTGGAAGCAGTGGGGATGCAGGATTATCTTAATAGAAATATCGGAGAGCTGTCAGGCGGCCAGCAGCAGCGCGTTTTTATAGCAAGGGCCATTGTAAGCAGCCCTGATATTCTTATATTGGATGAGCCCACTGTCGGCGTTGATGCAAAGAATGTTCAGTCCTTTTATGAAATGCTTGATCGCCTAAACAGCGATTTAGGCATTACGCTGGTATTGGTCACACATGATATCGGAACGATCAGCAGCAAAGTGACTCATGTTGCATGCCTGAATAAGCACCTGCATTTCCATGGGGATGCAGATGAATTTGAAAGAAGAAGCGGGTCTGATTTATCACAATTTTATGGGCATGATGTTCAAAAGCTTGAACATCAGCATTCCCATTAATCAGAAGGTGAACATATTGTTTAGTGCTATTTTTCATTATGAATTTTTACAGAATGCATTTCTTACAGGGATGATCATTGGTATCATTGCTCCATTGCTTGGTGCATTCATCGTGGTCAGGAGGCTTTCTTTGATTGCTGATGCCCTTAGCCATGTAACACTTGCGGGAATAGCAGCAAGCCTGTTTTTAAGCAAGCAGACAGCGCTTTTCGCAAATGTGAATCCCCTTTATATGGGGATGGTATTTTCTGTAGGGGGATCAGTATTCATTGAACGATTGCGCAGTGTCTATAAACATTACCAGGAACTTGCAATCCCCATCATTCTATCCGGCGGGATCGGAATAGGGGTCATATTTATTTCACTGGCCAACGGGTTCAATACTGATCTTTTCAGCTATTTGTTTGGAAGTGTAAGTGCAGTGAGCAGGAGCGACCTGTGGATCGTCGCAGGCATAAGCATTGCAGTGGCAGCTGCCATCATATTGCTGTACAAGGAATTGTTTCTGCTTTCATTTGATGAAGAGCATGCAAAGGCATCGGGAATCCCTGCGAAGGCTATCCATTTTGTTTTTATTGTCATGGTGGCGCTTGTGATTGCTGTGTCGATGAGAATCGTTGGGATATTGCTTGTTTCTTCTTTGATGACGCTCCCGGTTGCTGCTAGCATCAGGATTGCGAATGGGTTCAAGCAGACGATCTTTTATTCCATCCTATTTGGTGAGATTTCAGTCGTAGGCGGCCTGTTCAGTGCGTTTTATTTAAACCTTGCACCAGGTGGGACGATTGTTGTCATATCCATTATCATTTTATTGATAAGTATCGCTGTCAAAAAGAATCGGAATCTGATCAAGCAGAAATGAGGTGAATGGAAATGAGAGTGCCTGAAGCAATGGAATTATTGAAGGGGAAAGGGTATAAACTGACCGACAAAAGAGAATTCATGCTCACTCTTTTTTCAAAAAAAGATAAATATTTAACGGCAAAAGATGTCTTGGAGCAGATGAAAACAGAATTCCCGGGGTTGAGCTTTGATACCATCTATCGAAACCTTTCACTTTTTGCGGAACTTGGAATACTGGAAGACACTGAGCTCTCTGGTGAAATGCATTTTCGCTTATCATGCGGAGTGAATCATCACCACCATCATTTTATCTGTTTAGACTGCGGAAAGACAAAGGAAATAAAAAGCTGTCCTATGCCTGATGTTCATCCACTTCTGGATGGATTCGAAATTTCAGGACACAAGTTTGAAATTTACGGAAAATGCCCGGATTGCCAAATATAAAAAAACCGCCCCGCTGGCTTGACTCCAGCGGGGCGGTTTTTTTATTTACTGTATCCAATTTTCACGTCAGATTTTAGCCACTCGGAAACCCACGCTCTAGCTTCCTCCCAGTTTTTTACACGGATGACCCCTGAAGGAATGGGATCCTGGTTGTAAGGTGTATCAAATAAAATAACTGGAATCTTTAATTCTTCATGGATTTCAACTGCATTGTCATGTTTGTCTTCAAAGAAAATATCGACATCGTAAAATTTGGCAGTCTTAATTTTATTATGGGAACCGATCAATTCAATATGATGATAATCAAGATCATTATCATGGAACCATGACTTGGTTACATCAAGCAGGTGGGAACCTCTGGCAGAGATGAAATAAAGTTCAAATTCCCTGCTCCAGTTCTTCAATGTTTCTTTAGCCCCGCGAGCCAATGGTGATTCTGCATAAATTGTCGGTTCTGCACGGGAAAACCAATTAGAAAAAGTCTCTGCTGAAACATCAAGGACTTCTGTCAGTTCATATTTTGTGATATCCGATAAAGTCAGCTGCAAATCAAATTGCTCATTGATGTAGGGAATAAGTGTTTCAGGAGAGGTTACCGTACCATCGATATCTATTCCAAAACGTTTTGTCATGTGAAAAACTCCTCATTATTTAATCCTTTTGCTATATAGAAGATAATTGTTTATTATAGCTGGTTTCCAGCTGTTGATTGGAGTGAAAGACGCAGACTCCGGTGGGAAAAGCGGAAAAGGCGAGACCTGTCCAGCTCCGGCAGCTAGAGGCTCGAGGTCATAAGTCAAGCATACCAAAAGGCAAAGAGCGCCTTTCCGGTATGCTCGCCTTATGCAGGTCGCCTCTGAACAAGCTGCCTCCGCTTTTCGTCCCGCAGGAGTGAAACGACGAGGAGGCTCGGCTCCGCCCTCGGAAAGCGAAGTCTGTAACGGAAATCAACAGCGGTATTTAACATAGCTAATCCTTATAAAGTGTATCATATTTTAAATAATAATATAAAAAATTCCCAAAAATACACGGTGTGTTAAACATTTACATACTTAAAACAGTTCTCCATGAACAAAATAAGAAGGCTCCTACAATTGAAAGTGAGGGGATTTGTCATGGAAGAGGAACGACGACATGTAGATAGCATTGACCCCGATTTGAAAGTCGGCGGGGAATATGTTGATAATGAGGACCGAGATTATCGCTCCGACTACCTTAAAGGTGAAGATACAGAAGACATCAAAAGAGATTTTGATGCTGATTATCGCGAGGAAACAGCTGCTGAAATAGCTGCTCCAGTTTCACTGGGCCGCGATTTGGACTATGATGATGACAGGGATGAGTCTTCGGGAGGAAGGGTAATGGCCTATTCCGGTCTTGCCTTGTCGATCATATCTTTATTTGTACTTCCTGTTTTATTGGGAGCGGCAGGTGTGATCCTTGGATTCATAGCCAGAAGGAAAGGTTCAGATGCAATTGGAAGCTGGGCCATCGGTATTGGGGCTGTATCCATTATTATCGGAATGTTCGTTTTGCCATTTTTCTAAGGCAAGGAGCTTTTTCATAATAGGGGCTGTGTAATTGTACACCAAAAAGCGCATGCATTTAATTATGCATGCGCTTTTCTTTGTCCAGCTCCAGCGGCTAGAGGCTGGGAGGTTTCCTTCAGCACACTTACGATAAGTCAACATCGGATCGCTTCGCTCTCCGTGTTTCCTTTATCTCGTGGTGCTTCAATCCAACCTCGGCGCCTCTGGACAGCCGCTTCCGCTTTTCTACTTGTCCAGCTCCAGCGCCTAGCCCCTCGAGTCATAAGCCGAACCTCTACGGAAATCAGGATTTCCTTCGAGTTCCGTCTTATGCTGATCGGGGCTGACCAAGGCGCTTCCGCTTTTCGTTGTCCAGCTCTAGCGCTTTTCTTATGCTTTTTGTTTTTCTTCTTCTTGCTTGCGATAGTATTCTTCTGCAATTTGGTCGATTTCTTTTTTCAGTTCCTCAACCATGGTTTCTTCAGGAACTTTTCTTACGATCTTTCCTTTGCGGAACAGCAGGCCTTCGCCTCTGGCACCGGCGATGCCGATATCCGCTTCACGTGCTTCCCCTGGTCCGTTTACAGCGCATCCAAGAACAGCCACTTTAATTGGGGCTTTGATTTTTTGGATGTATTCTTCCACTTCATTCGCGATGCTGATCAAATCGATTTCGATCCTTCCGCAGGTCGGACAGGAAATCAATGTTGCCGCATTGGAAGCTAAACCGAATGATTTCAAGAGTTCACGTGCCACTTTTACTTCTTCAACAGGGTCTGCACTGAGTGAGATGCGAAGTGTATTCCCGATCCCAAGGCTCAAGATGGCCCCAAGTCCGGCAGCACTCTTAACGGTACCCGCAAAAAGTGTCCCTGATTCTGTAATCCCTAAGTGAAGAGGATAGTCAAATGCCTGCGCCGCTTTCGTGTATGCTTCGATAGCCAAGTTGACATCGGAAGCTTTCATCGAAACGATGATGTCATGGAAATCGAGATCTTCGAGGATCTTGATATGATGCAAGGCACTTTCTACCATTCCATCTGCTGTAGGGTAGCCGTATTTCTCCAGGATTTTCTTTTCAAGGCTTCCTGCATTGACACCGATGCGGATAGGAATACCTTTTTCTTTTGCTGCTTTTACAACAGCCTCGACTTTTTCGCGGCGTCCTATGTTTCCGGGATTGATGCGGATTTTATCTGCGCCGCCTTCGATGGCTTTAAGAGCAAGCTTGTAATCAAAATGAATGTCAACGACAAGCGGGATGTTGATTCGCTTTTTGATTTCGGCGATTGCATCCGCTGCACGTTCATCAGGACAGGCAACACGGACGATTTGGCATCCGGCTTCCTCAAGTCTCTTGATTTCAGCCACTGTTGCTTCAACATCATGTGTTTTCGTTGTCGTCATACTTTGTATAATTAATTCGTTATTTCCGCCAATGGTTAAATTACCGACCTTGACAGGACGCGTTTTTGAACGATGTATTATTTCACCCAAAGGTAATTCGCTCCTTTAATTGATTTCAAATAATCTTGTTTAATCTTTCTCCGAACTTATTGTAACAGTGAGATGCAGTGATTGACAAGAAATTGGATGCGAAAATAGCCTATTGGATGTAATGGTCAAGGATAGACAGGGAAAGAATATACTTTTCCGATTTGAATGGCTTCCGGCTTGATGCCGTTGTTTAATTCAGTGAAGTCTTTGATGAGCTGGTCTATGGAGACTGGAATGGGGCCGTTGTGCAGCTGTTCGACGATTGTAAGGACAGTATCTCCTGCATTCACCCGCACTTCTTTTATAGCCGGTTGATCAGGATCTTTTTTCACAGGAGCTTCCGCCTGTTGAATCGGGCTATTTGCAGAGACGGCAGAAACGGTGGGTAAAGTGCCGATTTTAATATCATAATAAACACTATAGACAAGAATAATGAAAATGAACAATGACAATAATTTCTTCATTTCTATAATCCTCCCATGCTTCACTTGCAATATAGATATGCTTGTCCCCCTTAATAATGACGTGAAGGTGATAATAAATTATGAGCAGATTACAGAAGTTGACGTTTTTTATAGGGCTGCTGCCATTTCTTATGGTATTAGGTAATTCGATGTTGATTCCTATTCTTCCTGCTATTGAACAAGGATTGAATTTAACGAAGGGACAAGGAAGCCTTGTATTGAGCTTGTTCAGTTTCCCAGCGGCCATCATCATTCCTTTCGCAGGTTTTTTATCTGACAGATACGGGAGGGAAAAAATGATTGCCATATCTTTGTGGCTCATCATAACAGGAAGTGTGGTTTGTGCTGCAGCCGGCTATTTTCCTGGATACGGTCTTCAGGTTTTATTGGCTGGACGATTCATACAAGGAGCAGGAGCAGCCGGGACCACTCCATTGGCGATGGCTTTGGCAGGAGATTTATTTACAGGCGGGGAAAGAGCGGAATCGTTAGGGATCCTTGAAGTCTACAATGGGGTTGGAAAAGTCGCAGCTCCCATTATCGGTGCTGCAGCAGCGATGATTTCCTGGGAAGCAGTCTTCTGGGTATTTCCACTAGTTGGAGGGCTCTCCTATTGGGGTATAAGAAAAAACATTAAAACACACGCTGCTGGAAAAGAGCTCGAAAGCATGAAGGAATATGCCGGCAAGCTAAAAAACGTTTTTATCCAGAAAGCGGCAATCCTTATTCCGTTATTTTTATTGGGGGGGATCGGGCTGTTTTTATTATTTGGCCTGCTTTACTTCCTTTCATACCATATTCAGGATACCTACCATATTGACGGGTTCTTTAAAGGGTTTTCATTTATGTTCCCTTTAGGGGCGCTGACATTGACTTCTTATTGGACAGGAAAGGAAATAAAGACCGATCCTGGCAAAAAAAGCTCATTTTTATTGATGGGGACAATCGTTCAGTTTTTCATGTTTGGGTGCATCCTTCTATTTCCTTCGTTTTCAGCCCTGCTATTTTTCCTTACAGTGGCATTTAGCGGGCTTGGCTTCATCCTCCCATCCTTGAATTTAATCATAACCTCCAGCGTGGATGATGGAGAAAGGGGACTGGTAGTCAGCATATATGGAACTGCACGGTTCCTTGGGGTCGCATTAGGACCAATCGTTTATGGTGCCTGGATAACGAGCCAACATAAAATGTTTCTGTACACATTCCTAATTTCTATCTTCTCTATAATACTTTACGCATTTTTCAGGTTCAGGAATTATGGATGGAGGGGATGGAGCAGGATGAGGAAACGATTCATTTGAAAAAACGCCATGCTGATTAATGCATGGCGCCACTTGCTACTTGGTTTTTGGTTTTGGCATTTCCTTGATCACAAGGGTCAGCATAATCATGATCACTGCCCAGTCCAATACGGCCCCAAGAGGGACAGCTGTCTTAAGCAGATCCATCAATGCGAAGAAAATTGTCGGCAGGGTGATGGCATATGCAGTGATCCTATAGCTTTGCCTATAAGGTAATTTCTTGGATTGGATGCCTGCTAGAACTGTACCGATCAGTGCAAAGATGGAAACTTTAATGAATCCGACAGCACTGACAAATAAATAATAAACTAGGAACAAGACCGGCAGAATGATCCAGATGTTGTCTTTAAAACTTTGAAGGAAGCCCGAGATGTCTTTTTTTGTGACATGGAGTCCGTTAAAAGTGGAGTACGGATATTTTTGGACTTTCCCATTTGCCGTAATCACAGCTTCACTTTGTAATAATCCGATTGCGTTTTCTTTTTCTTTCAATTCTTTATCTGTTACAGTGCCAGTTGAATCAAGGACGATGGTCATGCCGTCTTTTTTAACAAATACCGGCTTCGATGAATCGGATTGAAGCTGTCCTCCGTCAATTGTGAAATCTGGCAGATCTTTGGTTAAAGTATTTTGTCCGGCTTCAAGCCCTGCAACAGTCATGGCAGTGAAATGATAAGCAACTGGGATGACTGAAATGAGCATCAGCAAAAATATGTACAGAATCGTTTTCCCAATCCCCTGAAAACGAAACTTAGCAATATCTTTTGGTGAGTATAAGCTTTTTATGAACTGCTTAAAAATATTCAAATATGACACATCCTTTGATAATCTCTATTTTATTTTATTCTCTGGAAGGATTAACTAGCAAGGATTTTCTAAATAGACTCGTTTCCTGTATGATATGGCTATAGTATGAATAGTGAAAGAGGGTTGAAAGCATGGATTGGGTTTATTGGGGCATCGTCATCATTTTGTTCATCATTTCTTTTATCGGGCTGGTTTATCCTGTAATCCCCAGCGTGCTATTTATCTTAGGCGGATATGTTTTATATGGTTTGTTCTTTTCCTTTGAGGATTTTTCATGGCTGTTCTGGACGGTGCAGATTTTATTTGTCATCTTGCTGTTTGGAGCGGATTATCTGGCAAATATGATCGGCATAAAAAAATACGGAGGGACAAAAGCCGGGATTTGGGGCAGTACAATCGGGATGATAGCAGGTCCGTTTGTGATCCCGGTGGCGGGTATCATCATAGGTCCATTTATTGGTGCGGTCCTGGGAGAGTTGATTGTCAATAAGACTTCATTTAAACAATCCTTGAAAATCGGGCTTGGTTCATTGATCGGTTTTATCAGCAGCGTTTTCACGAAAGGGATCATCCAGGTCGTCATGATCATTTATTTTATCTTCCAAGTAAGCTGATGAATAATGGATTCTTATTTTCACAAACTAAATATGACTTCGGCTGTGCATTTTATTTGAACGTTTCATCCAACTTTGGTAATCTTATGATGAAACAGCCGAATGTTTATTCGGAAAAAATACGACTACATAAAGGGAGGAATTATTCATGGCATACGAACTACCAGAATTACCTTATGCTTATGACGCATTAGAGCCTCACATTGACAAAGAAACAATGAACATTCACCACACTAAGCATCACAATACTTATGTAACAAAATTGAATGATGCATTAAATGGACATGATGAGCTATTAAGCAAATCTATCGAGGACCTTGTTTCCAACCTTGATGCAGTTCCTGAAAGCGCACGCACTGCTGTTCGCAACAACGGCGGCGGACATGCAAACCATTCTTTATTCTGGACGATCCTTTCTCCAAATGGCGGAGGAGCTCCAACTGGTGAGATTGCTGAAGCTATCATCAGCAAATTCGGCAGCTACGACAAATTCCAAGAAGAATTTGCAGCTGCAGCAGCTGGCCGTTTTGGTTCTGGCTGGGCTTGGCTTGTTGTGAACAATGGCGAGTTGGAAGTGACAAGCACTCCTAACCAGGACTCTCCATTGATGGAAGGTAAAACTCCAGTATTAGGTTTGGACGTTTGGGAGCATGCATACTACTTGAACTACCAAAACCGTCGTCCTGACTACATTTCAGCATTCTGGAATGTTGTAAATTGGGATGAAGTGAACAAACGTTTCGCAGCAGCGAAATAATTCCTATTAATGAATAATGGCTGTTCGTCAATCAATTGGCGGGCAGCTTTTTGCATTTTTAAATTCCCCTTTTTATGGCAAATCCCTCGTCATTGAATAAGTGACCCTTATCTTTCAAACCCTAAGTTTGAAGAAAAAGGGGAGTTTTTTATGAGCAAAAAATTTAGATGGACCGGTGAAGTGGAATTGACCAAGGATTTAACGCTGCTGATTTTAATAGGCGGCATCTATTCCTTGAGCATTTCTTTATCCAATACGTTTGTGAATATTTATTTGTGGAAGCAGACTGGAGAGTTTGTGGATCTCGGGATATATAATTTAAGCATTGTCATTTTTCAGCCTCTGACCTTTATCCTGGCAGGGAGGTGGGCCAAGAAAATAGACCGGGTGATCGTTCTCAGGATCGGGGTCATTTTTTTGGCCGTGTTTTATATCGTAGTGCTTTTGGTAGGTGAGCATGCTGCACATTATTTATTTGTTCTCGGGGCGCTTTTAGGTGTCGGATATGGCTTCTACTGGCTTGCATTCAATGTCTTGACCTTTGAGATAACTGAACCTGAAACGAGGGATTTCTTTAATGGATTTTTAGGGACATTGACTTCTGCTGGAGGGATGATCGGCCCTGTACTCGCTGGGGCCATCATTTCGAGGTTTATATCCTATAAAGGGTATACAATTGTATTTGGCATATCCTTGTTTCTTTTTTCATTGGCGGTGGTCTTGAGCTTTTCTTTGAGAAGGCGGCCATCTGAAGGGAAATACTTATTCAGGCGGATCCTGCAAGAAAGAAAATACAACAAAAACTGGAGTTTGATTACGAGCGCCCACTTTTTTCAAGGACTTCGGGAAGGTACATTCTTATTTATCATCTCAGTTTTTGTATTCATTACGACAAAAAGTGAATTCGCACTTGGTACGTTTGGATTGATCAATTCCGGGGTTTCCTTTATTGCTTATTATGCTGCATCCCGTATCATCAAAAAGCATTACAGGAAACGGGCAATCATGCTCGGCGGGTTGATCTTGTATGGAGCGATTTTCCTTATTATTTTCAATGTGACCTACCCAAGGCTCCTTTTATACGCGGGAACGATTGCAATTGCCTACCCGATGCTGCTCGTCCCTTATATTTCAACAACCTATGATGTCATTGGCAGAGGGTGGAAAGCAGCTGAAATGAGGATTGAATATATTGTCGTGAGGGAATTGTTTTTAAATGGTGGGAGAATCACATCCATAATAATGTTCATAATTGCTGTTACTCAATTTGATGAAGCAAAGAGCATCCCAATTCTCCTTGCCATTCTTGGAGCGGGGCATGCTTGCATCTACTTATTTATAAGGAAAGTTCATCTTGATGAACCACTTCCTTCGCCCAGGACATAATGCGGGTTATGGCGGACACTCCTGAAATGGAAGATCGGAAGGATGTCCGCCTTTTTTAAAAATTGGATGGGAACTGCCTTATTTGCTAGATATATGCAGAGTAAAAGAACCTTTCGACTATAGAAAATCGCATGTATTTCTTTTACAATGAGGAATAGACCCTTGTATTTTTAACGAAGGAAGGATTGTATAGATTGAAAAAAACGAAAAAGAAGAAAAAGACACATGTTCCTTTTCGGATGAATGTGTTGTTTTTTGTTGTCTTTTTGCTGTTTTCCTCATTGATTTTAAGGCTGGGTGTTGTCCAGATTGTGTTTGGTGAAGACTTTAAACGCGAAATCCAACGGACAGAAGATGTAACTGTCAATACATCTGTACCTAGAGGAAAGATATTTGATACAAATGGGAAGGCCGTTGTCGACAATACGCCATTAAATGCAATTACATATACGAGGACACAATCGACAACACAGGAAGAAGAATTAGATGTAGCGAAAAAATTAGCCAAGCTTATCGATAAGCCTGCAGATAAAGTGACAGAAAGGGAAAAAAAGGATTATTGGATTCTTAAGCATCCCAAACTTGCTGAGCAAAAAATTACAGATGCAGAACGGAAAAAATTTCAAAATAAACAAATTGATGATAAGGAGCTTTATCAACTCCAGCTCGATCGAATTACAGATAAAGAATTAAAGTCCCTTTCCAAATCTGATTTGGAGATTCTCGCCATTTACAGGGAGATGATCAGCGGATATAACCTGGTTCCTCAAATTATCAAAAATAAGGGAGTGACCCCTAAGGAGTTTGCCGTTGTCAGTGAACATTTGAGTTCTCTTCCGGGAGTCGATATCACAACGGACTGGGACCGCTATTACGCTTATGGGACTACCTTGAAATCGATATTAGGGAAAGTATCCAACTCGGACCAAGGACTTCCACGTGAACTTGCCGACTACTATGTAGCCCGGGGATACAGCCGCAATGACAGGGTTGGGACGAGTTATATTGAACAGCAATATGAAGATGTCCTGCAAGGAACTAAAGCCAAAGTGAAGAATGTCACGGATAAAGATGGAAATGTGATAGATACTGAGACGATAACTGATGGACAAAGAGGAAAAGATCTTGTTTTATCCATTGACATCGAACTTCAAAAACGAGTGGAAAAAATCATTGAAGATGAATTGATGAAAGCCAAATCAACGCCGGGACATGAGCTGTTGGATCGTGCATTTGTCACCATGATGGATCCATATACAGGTGAAATACTGGCCATGGCCGGAAAACAATATGAAATCGATGAAAAAACGAAAAAGCCTGTCTTGAATGACTTTTCTTTAGGAAATTTCACTACATCATATGCAATGGGTTCCGCCGTCAAAGGGGCCACTGTTCTGACAGGCTACAAAACCGGTGCATTGGAGCCGGGCCAGAAAATTTTTGACGAACCATTATTGATTAAAGGAACGAAAGAGAAAAGTTCCTACAAGAATTTTGGTTTGATCAATGATCTGCAGGCACTGAAATTTTCATCAAACGTGTACATGTTTAAAACAGCAATTAAAATCGGCGGAGGCGTCTACAGGCCGAATGAACCGCTTCATATCAATATGGACGCATTTGACACAATGAGAAACAGCTTTAAACAATTCGGGCTGGGTTCGAGGACGGGCATCGATCTCCCAGGGGAACAGGTCGGCTATGAAGGTTATACTCAGGCACCTGGACTTCTGCTTGACTTTGCTATCGGCCAGTTCGACACGTATACTCCTTTACAATTGGCTCAATACATGTCTACCATCGCGAATGGGGGCTATCGGATGCAGCCGCATATTGTAAAGGAAATCAGGGAACCGGTTGAAAAGTCCGGGGAAATGGGTCCGATTGTTGAAGAAGTTGAACCTAAGGTGCTTAATCGACTGGATATGAAGCCAAGCTGGATCGATCATGTCAAAGAAGGATTTAGATTAGTTGCACAGGAACAGGGTGGTACAGCCTACTCGGCTTTTTACGCAGGTACTGTTTCTTCACATCCAACTGACTATAAGCCAGCTGCCAAAACAGGAACGGCTGAAGGGTTGTATGATGGCCCTAAGCGCCAGGATTTTGTCAAAGCAGGAAAAGATGTTCCGATGACATGGAATTTGACCCTTGCAGGATACGCACCTAATGACCATCCGGAAGTTGCCTTCTCCGTAGTGGTTCCTTGGGCATATCAAGATGATCCAAGAAACCCGAGGACCAATACGAATATCGGCAAAAAAATCCTTGATGCTTATTTTGATATTAAAAAAGAACGTCAAGAAAAAGGATTGGACAAAGCGACTTCCATCCAAAAGGTAGAAAATATTGATGACGTCGAAAAAGGGCAGGCGAAAGCAAGAAAAGAGAATGACAGTGGTGCCCTGCAAAACGATTCGTCTAATTGACATCCGGCAAATGCCGGATGTTTTTTTATGTTATGGGAAAAATAAAATTGATTAAGTTTTTGTCGAATTTACAAAAGCTTAACATTTAGTTAAAACCAAATTAATAGTCCTCGTTTAATCTAATAACCGTAGGACAAAACAACCATAGCCTTAGGGGGAATAAAGAAATGAAAAACCTAAAGAAATTCGGTTTGATTTTAATGGTCGCAATGGTAGCAGTTTTTGCAGCAGCATGCGGCGGAGCTAAAGATGAAACTTCCGGCAATAAAGATGGCGGAAAAAAATTATCAGGTTCATTAGTGGTTTCTGGCTCATCAGCTATGCAGCCATTGGTTGCAGCAGCAGCTGAAGAATTCATGAATGATAATCCAAGCGTTGATGTTCAAGTAAATGCCGGCGGATCTGGAACAGGACTTTCTCAAGTAGCAGAAGGATCTGTACAAATCGGAAACTCTGATGTATTTGCTGAAGAGAAGGATGGAATTCCAGCTGACCAATTGGAAGATCATAAAGTAGCAGTTGTTGGTATGACTGCAGCAGTAAACCCTAAAGTAGGCATTAAAGATATCTCAAAAGAAGATCTAATCAAAGTATTCACTGGAAAAATCACAAACTGGAAAGAACTTGGCGGAAAAGATCAAAAAATCGTTCTTGTAAACCGTCCGGATTCATCTGGTACTCGCGCAACTTTCGTTAAATACGCATTGGATGGTGCTACTCCTGCAGAAGGAATCACTGAAGATGCAAACAATACAGTATTGAAGATCATCAACGAAACTGACGGTGCAATTGGATACCTTGCTTTCTCTTACCTGAAAGGTGACCAAGCAACTCCACTATCCATTGATGGTGTAGAACCGACTGATGAAAATGTTCAAAACGGTAAATTCCCAGTTTGGGCATACGAGCATTCTTACACTAAAGGAAAAGCTGACGGTCTTGCTAAAGCATTCATCGATTATATGATGAGTAAAGATGTACAAGAAAACCTAGTTCCAGACCAAGGCTACATTGCAGCATCAAAAATGAAGGTAGAACGTGATGCTGAAGGAAAAATGAGCAACAAATAATCACTGAAAAAAGTTGATAAACAAGGTGCGGGTAAATGCTGCAAGCATTTACCCTCCATCTATGTTTATGCATGAGTTTATTTCAGATCCTTGGAATAGTGATGGAGTTAATTGATATTCCTATTCCAGATCTAATGTTGTATTAGGGGTGTAATAATAATGGAAAAAACGGTTCCTGCTTCTAAAAGATTACTAAAATCGAGTAAGACGAAAATGAACGGGGAATTCAGAGGAAGAATGCTAGTGACCCTATGTGCCATCATCATGATTGCAGCAACGATTGCCATCACGATATTCTTAGGCACAAAAGGATTGCAGGCATTTATTAAAAATGGTGTAAATCCAATTGAATTCTTAACCAGTTCCGATTGGAATCCTTTGAAAGAGAATCCGGAATATGGTGCTCTGACGTTTATTGTTGGATCTTTTGCTGTCACGGTCCTGTCAGCAATCATTGCAGCTCCTCTTGGAATCGGCGCAGCGATATTCATGACTGAAATCGCACCTTCCTGGGGAAGAAAAATACTGCAGCCCATCGTAGAGCTACTAGTCGGTATTCCTTCAGTCGTTTATGGATTCATAGGACTTACAGTATTAGTTCCATTTGTTCGCAACCATATTGGCGGTTTGGGGTTTGGCCTTTTGTCAGGAACAATCGTCCTTGCCGTAATGATCCTTCCGACAGTCACAACGATTGCAACGGATGCAATGGCAACTTTGCCTAAGAACCTTAGAGAAGGATCGCTGGCATTAGGTGCAACAAGATGGCAGACGATCAAAAAAGTATTGATTCCTGCTGCACTGCCTTCATTGTTAACCGCCATTGTTCTAGGGATGGCAAGAGCGTTTGGGGAAGCATTGGCTGTTCAAATGGTCATCGGAAATTCACGTGATCTCCCAACGAGCATTTTAGATACGGCAGCGACGTTAACGACAATCATTACTCTGAATATGGGTAATACCACATATGGAAGTGTTGAGAATAACACATTATGGTCCATGGGCTTAATCCTGTTGATCATGTCATTCGGCTTCATTCTGCTTATTCGTTATCTGGCGTCAAGGAGGAAATTATAATGAACAGCAAAGTCGCAGATCGCATTGCCACAGGGGTATTCGGGCTCATTGCAGTCATTATCATTACCATCCTGGCAAGTTTATTTGGATATATATTAGTCAACGGCGTATCTCATATTTCATGGAGTTTCATCACATCCCCTTCAAGCTCCATCCGCGCAGGCGGCGGGATTCGTGATCAGCTATTCAACTCCATTTATATATTGGTCATTACAATGATCATCACCGTACCGCTTGGTTTGGGCGGGGGGATCTATATGGCTGAATATGCAAAACCCGGTAAAGTGACAAACACAATCCGTTCATGCATTGAAGTCCTTGCTTCTCTCCCATCCATTGTCATCGGGATGTTTGGTTTATTGATGTTTGTTAATTTAACAGGCTGGGGATATACAATTATCGGAGGAGCATTAGCCCTTACTGTATTCAACCTGCCTGTCATGGTGCGTGTTAGCGAAGATGCAATCAGGAATCTTCCAAACGATTTAAAAGAGGCAAGCCTAGCGCTTGGAATTACTCACTGGCATACGATTAAAAAAGTATTGCTTCCTTCTGCGTTTCCTTCCATTTTGACAGGAGCCATTTTGGCATCAGGGCGGGTATTTGGAGAAGCTGCAGCATTACTTTTCACTGCAGGTCTATCAACACCGAGATTGAACTACATGGATTGGAATCCATTCTCTCCAATTTCGCCATTGAATATTTTCAGGCCGGCAGAAACATTGGCCGTCCACATTTGGGCAGTTAATACTCAAGGATTGATTCCAGATGCTAAAGAAATTTCAGCAGGTGCTTCTGCGGTATTGATCATTGCTGTACTGGTTTTCAACTTGTCAGCACGTTGGATCGGAAGCATGGTTCATAAAAAAATGACAGCAAATAAATAAGAACAGGTGTGATAAAAATGTCCACTCTGATGACGGAGATAAAACGTGAAGTAACTGATCGAAAAAATAGTCAGCAAGAAAATATTTTAAAGGTTGAGGATCTAAGTATTTTTTATGGTGAAAAGAGAGCTGTGAATTCTATTTCATTGGATATAGAAAAAAATGCCGTGACCGCATTGATTGGTCCTTCAGGTTGTGGGAAGTCCACATTCCTACGAAGCATCAATCGTATGAATGACCTTATTCCCATTGCCAGAAGCGAAGGCAAAATTTTATATGATGATGTTAATTTACTCGATGAAAAAATAGATGTGGTTGCACTTAGGAAAGAAATCGGTATGGTTTTCCAGAAGCCAAATCCGTTTCCGAAGTCGATTTACGAAAATATCACTCATGCTTTGAAATTTAACGGCATCCGCAAGAAAAGCATCCTTGATGATGCAGTTGAGGAAAGTTTGACAAAAGCGGCTCTTTGGGATGAAGTGAAAGATCGTTTGCATTCGTCCGCCTTATCCCTCTCTGGAGGCCAGCAGCAAAGGCTGTGTATTGCAAGGACGATTGCCATGAAACCGTCTGTCATGCTTTTGGATGAACCATCTTCTGCACTTGATCCCATTTCAAATGCGAAAGTGGAGGAGCTCATCCTGGATTTGAAGAAGGAATATTCAATCGTCATTGTCACCCATAACATGGGCCAGGCGTCCCGTATATCTGATAAGACTGCATTTTTCTATAACGGAGACCTGATTGAATATGACGATACAGAGACCATATTCACAAATCCATCGGTGAAAAGAACAGAAGAATACATTTCCGGTCGATTTGGTTAAGGGGGAAAAAGAATGATTTCAGCTACAGCACAAAAACAGGTATTTAATGTGAATGATCTGAACCTGTGGTATGGAAACAGCCAGGCGCTAAAAAACATTCAATTTGATGTCAAACAAAACGAAGTGACGGCAATTATCGGACCATCAGGCTGTGGGAAATCGACTTTCATTAAGACATTGAATCTAATGATACAAATGGTTCCCAATGTGAAAATGTCGGGTGAAATCCTATTTGATGGTAAAAATATTCTTTCCAATAAAGTCGATCTGGTTGAATTAAGGAAAAATGTTGGAATGGTATTCCAAAAAGGAAATCCTTTTCCCCAGTCGATTTATGATAATATTACTTATGGACCAAAGATCCATGGAACAAAGAAAAAGAGTGTGTTGGATGAAATCGTAGAAAAGTCATTGAAAGATGTGGCTCTCTGGGATGAAGTCAAGGATCGCCTGAATGCTCCTGCTCTCGGTTTATCCGGCGGACAGCAGCAGCGTTTATGCATCGCTCGTGCTCTGGCTACAAAGCCGGAAGTTTTGCTCATGGATGAACCGACCTCTGCTTTGGATCCGATTTCTACAATGAAAATAGAGGAGCTTGTACTTGAACTGAAAGAGAAATACACGATTGTAATGGTCACCCATAATATGCAGCAGGCATCACGCGTTTCTGATAAGACTGCGTTTTTCCTTATGGGGGAACTTATCGAAATGGATGAAACAGAGAAAATTTTCTCTAATCCTGAAGATAAAAGAACAGAGGATTATGTGAGTGGCAGATTCGGATAAAGGATGGGATAGAAAATGAATGTACGGACAAATTTCGATCAAAACCTTAAGCAGCTAAAAGAACTTCTTTTAGAAATGGCCGATATTTCACAAAAGGCTTTGCGGGATTCAATTGAAGCATTGAAGACTCAAGACCTTGAAAAAGCCAAGGAACTTATAGCAGGCGATAATATCGTCGACCGTATGGATGATGAGATTAATGCAAAAGCAATGGCCCTTATTGCAAAAGAATCACCTGTTGCGTCTGATTTAAGAAAAATTATCGTAGCTATTAAAGTTTCATCCGAGGTAGAGAGAATAGGGGATATGGCTGTAAATATTGCGAAGTCTACACTTCATATCGGTACAGAAAAGCATATTAAAAATATCGTAGACATCCCAAAAATGGCAGAAATGGCGTTAGATATGCTGTCAGCTTCACTTGCTTCATTCTATTCAGAGGATGTCAGCCTCGCCAGGGATACAGCAGAAAAAGATGATGCGGTTGATACAATGTATGGTGAACTCATCCAGGAGTTGATGGGGTACATTCCTGATCATCCAACTGCCATCAATCAAATCACTCAGCTCGCGTTTACGTGCCGCTACATTGAGCGGGTGGCTGATCACGCGACAAATATATCCGAAAACGTCATCTTCCTCGTGACAGGGAAACGATTTGACTTAAATGCTTAAGAAAAGCGGAAGCGCCTCGAACAGCCCCGACCAGCATAAGACGGAACTCGAAGGAAATCCTGATTTCCGTAGAGGTACGGCTTATGACTCGAGGGGCTAGGCGCTGGATCATAAGAAAAGCACGCCGCTCCGGCGTGCTTTTCTTATGATTTTGTAATGATTTTTGCGATTTGCTCATCGTCCATATCGCTTGTGAGGTCATATTCTCCGATTTGCAGGATCTGTCCATACTTGTGAACAATCAGATAGTCATTCAATTCATCCCCGTTTTTGACAATCCCGGCCTTCTCCAGTTCAGAACTGATGTCTGCTGTCGTCATGCCGCTGTGTATGACAAGCCGATATTTCGTGATGACTTTGGCTGCGTCATTCTTACTCTCTTTGCTGCCGTCCTTTAATGCTTTAAGTTCTGTTTTTAATTCAGAATTCTCCTTCAGCAGTGTGTCATAGGTGTCTTTTTTTACCCACGAATCACTTTCTTTCATTGAATTTTTTACTTCTGCACCATCTGTCTTTACGGCAGAAGGGAAAAATTCCATTATGATAAAGATGGCAAGAATGGCAAAAATGATGCCTGCTGAAAAGGAGCGGGTTGTTCTCTTGTCCATTCTACTTAAGCTCCTAACAATTGGCCATGAATTGGCTTTTATTTGATGATTTCCTTGATTTCCGCAAGTGAAAGTGAGGATTGTTTGGAAATTTGTTCAATATCCAGACCTTGTTTATGGAGGGCAAGAACTTGATTCTTGAGAATTTCATTTACTTTGCTGCTGTTTTTCCCTCGCAGCGGTCTGACAGGTTTGAATTCTACAGCATTTCCTTCTACTAAAATTTCCTCTTCAAGTACTTTCATTCGATTCTTTAACTGGTACGTTTCCTGATAAAAGTTCAAGGAAAGTTCCTCTACCTCTTTTTCTACCATTTTCACTTTGTCCTTTTGAAAGAAAGAAAGGATAAACAAGAGACCTGCAATGATAAACAGCCCTATTAAAATATTTTCCATTTGAAGTCTCCTTTGTTGATATTTCCTCTTTTATTTATAGCATAGCTCGGCAAAAATCTCTATATTTCCTGTACAGGAAGAGAATAGAAGATTTTTTGTCGATTTTACTCTTCAGGATAGAAGGGGAAATTGTCGAATGAAGGGGTGAGAGGGGAAGGAGAAATTTTTTTCTACCTGTTATTCAGCGGTGCATCGATATCGAACATTTTCCGACAAAATGCGTTCATTGTAGCCTTTTGGCGAAGGTGGTACGATTAAAATACAAAATAATTTAAAATGTTCTGATAAGCAGGGTGATGAAATGATAGAGGAGATTAAAGAATTAAGAGAACAGGGACTATCTTTTCGAAAAATAGCTAAAGAACTGAATATGACAGTGGGAAAAGTCCAATATAGCTGGCTGAAGCATCAAAAAGGATCTGTATCACAAGAAAGTGGTCCGGCAAAGAAAATGAGGATCGGAAAGGTGAGGAGTATGGGGGAAGCACCATCAACTCCCGGGAATTATCTGCATGTCCTTTATTCTTCGGGGACAAGGGTATTCTGCCATTGGCATTTAGATGAAAGATTGACGGGTGCGGTGGTTGATTATTATGGAAGGGAAAAAGTGGGATCTGTCTTTGTCCTTCGTATTTATAATGCTGGAAGGAAAGACGGTTTCATTCAAGAAATCATGATTCCTCCGAGTGCTGATTATTGGTTTCTAAGGGAATTGACCCCTGGGGATACCTATTATATCGAGCTGGTCTGTTTGATCGCCAATAGCCGTTTCCTTCCGCTTCTAAAGTCTGAAAGCATCTCCATTCTTTCAACTGATGCTGGTGCGGAAAGAAACAGGTTTTCAGACGAGCCGGAATGGGAGGCAAATGTAAGTACCTATTCTTATTACAGCGGCCATCTGAATCAATATGGGAAAAATGGGAGTGGCGCCAATGAATGCTGAATCAGTTGTTGAAATTATCGTTTTTAAACAGACAGGCCTTGATTATCATTCAATGGATATTTCTGATAAGAGGGCGTATGCAGGCTCATTGGCAGCTTCCTATTTAAAGACTCTGTACGAGATTGAAAATAGTGAAAAGCAACTGATATTTTTGGTGATCAATCCTAAGGAACTACAAATTTTTGTGGATGAAGAATTTCAATTAAATGCGGAAGAATGGATGCTGCGATCCTTCAAAGGGACAAGCCATTATTCAAAACAAGAAATGGGAGAGATTTATTCTCAATGGATTCATCATAAGAGGGATATTGTTGAAGCCATTAAGAGTTTTATGGGCAGAGGTAAAGCAATCTGTGTGCCGACGGCTATTAAGCAGATTCCTTTTACACATTATAAGTCCAGGAACTCCATTCAAGAACAAATTCACCAATCAAAGTCTCTATGGAAAGAATTTTTTCAAGATGAACCAAGTGGGTTTTGGCTTCCAAGATGTTCATTTATGCCAAGCATAGAACAACAATTAATCGAAAATGGCATTCAATATGTCTTTGTAGAAAAGATGGGGACTGAAATGGCAGAGCCGAAAAGGAATCCTCAGCCAGCTTTTATCCAAACTCCTCAAGGCTTGAAGATCATGGCAATTAAAGAAATAAGGAAAACACCAAATGAACATGCAGAGATATTTCAGTTAGACTATTCCGGTCTGTTTTCTGAAATGATGCTGGAAGATACAGAATGGCCCATAGCTATGCCTGGATTTACTTATCTGGGAATGGAGAGCGGCAATGCCATTCTCTCAGATGAGGAAATGCTGGATTTAATGAAGATTCATCGCTGTGAGGAAGAACGACAGGATTCAAACGGAGAAGGAGGGTATTCTGACACTTTGACGGTCCTTCTGCTGTCCTGGGAGTATCCGCCGAATATTGTAGGAGGACTATCAAAGCATGTGGCGGAACTCGCAGAGGGGATGCGCAATAAGGGAATAAAAGTAATCGTATTGACAGCAGGATCACACGGCCTCCCTGAATTTGAAAAAGTTGATGGTCTTCATATATACCGCGTGTGTCCGATCCATGAAAATGAGCCTGAATTTATTGATTGGGTAGCTGGTTTAAATATAGAGATGATACAAACAGCATGTAAGATAATCAATAAAGAATCCGTTCAGGTCATCCATGCCCATGACTGGCTGGTATCTTCTGCAGCTGGGTATTTGAAAAAGCATTTGCGGCTTCCTCTTGTCACTACCATTCATTCCACGGAATATGGAAGAAATAACGGCATCCATAATGAAATCCAGTCATTTATAAATGAAAAAGAGAAAGAACTGATTCATCTCTCTGATGAAGTGATTGTTTGCAGCGACTATATGAAAGCAGAAGTAAGGGAGCAATTCAATCTTCAGGAATCTCACATGATTCCAAACGGCATTAAGATTTCTTCATTAAGGAATGATCCCCAAGGTGACTGTCGGTTTGATACATGGATCGATGGAAGGAAACTAGTGTTTTCCATTGGCAGGATGGTGGGAGAAAAAGGGTTCCAGACGATGATGGAAGCGGCAGAAAAAATGGCTGATGAACGCTCCACTATTTGTTTTATCCTTGCAGGAAAGGGCCCATTATTAGACCATTACAGACAGATGGCCTCAAACCGGGGCCTGGAGGATTTTGTTCAGTTCCCAGGATTCATAACAGAAGAAGAAAAAAATCGACTCTTTCAAATGGCATCTGTTTCTGTTTTTCCGAGTTTATATGAGCCGTTTGGGATTGTTGCTCTCGAGGCTATGGCCGCAAAATCACCTTTGATTGTGTCCAATACCGGCGGGCTAAAAGGGATCATTCAAAACGGTGTGTCAGGTCTGTTGGTTGAACCGGATGACAGCATAGAATTGGCTGCAGCCATATCCGAGCTGATACAGTCCCCGTCTTTATCAAAGAAATTAGCTGAGAATGCCTATAAAATGGCTGATTCGCTTTTTGGATGGGATCGAATCAGTACACAGACGATTGACGTTTATAAAGATTTATGGTTGAAGGTTCGGGTGCAGGATCCTGTACAAGTGAAATAAAAGAATTAGCGCAAAGGGGGGCAATGTATGACGACGGCGAGAGCAGTTGAGTTTTCACATCAGCTAAACATGAAGGTCTATTTAATGGAAGCGGAATCGGGTCATATATATGATGCAGCCACGAATTCAAAAATAAATGGAATTGATGTATGTTTGAATGAATCCTTTTCTCCTGATGGAAAGATGCTGGCCATTTCGATTGAAAACAACACACCGGAACTTAAAAAAGGCAAACTCCTTATTATCAACGAGCCCATTGATTGTGAAAAGGACCATGTCGCGCTGCTTCCTCCGCAGCATTCACACAGTGTCCATTTCCTTGAAGGGTTTGTATACCTGGTGGACGGAAAAATGGATGATGCATTTACGAGGCAAAATACATTCTCTATTATGAAAGAAAGAAGCCTGCCTGAATTATTTATGAATCCTGCTGCCTATCAGCCCATTGTTAAAGGGGAAGCGGCGAGTGTATTGTGTTTTGATTATTCATGCCAAGGATTTTCAAGGGTCGAAGGTGCAATTTGGTCCTTAATGGGAGAAGAAATCGATGATTTATTAAAAATCAGTGAAGGTCTTAAAATCGGACTAGCATTTAAAATAAAAAAGTGATATTATATAAAAGTCGTACGAATAGTAGAAGAATGCAATTTAGAGTTTGGAGGGAAAATCATGCGTGTAAATATCACTTTGGCTTGCACTGATTGCAGCGAGCGTAACTATATTTCTACAAAAAACAAGCGTAACAACCCTGATCGTCTTGAGCTTAAAAAATATTGCCCAAGAGAAAAGCGTGTTACATTACACCGCGAAACAAAGTAAGCAGCTGGGATCCTCCCACTGCTTTTTTTATTACATATTTTTCTGTTTAAAGGGGATCGGACAAATGGATAAGAAAGAAATAAGAAAAGAAATCAAAAAGAAACTTGATGCACTATCCTTTCTTGAACATGCACAAAAATCCTATTTGACAGCAAGCACACTGTTCAGCACGCCTGAATGGAAAAATGCCCAAACAATCGGGATTACCGTATCGAATTCTCCGGAACTTGATACATGGAGCATCATAAAACGTGCATGGGATGAAGGGAAAAGGACAGCTGTGCCAAAATGCCTCCCCGAAAATAAAGGTATGGTTTTTAAACAATTGACAACTTTCACCGAATTAGAACGTGTCTTCTTTGGATTGTATGAGCCTAAAGAATCTACATCTCCTATTCTTAAAGTGGATATCGACCTAATGATCGTACCGGGGTTGGCTTATCAAAAAAATGGCTACCGAATTGGGTTTGGCGGAGGTTATTTTGACCGGTATTTATCCGATTATGAAGGTGCGGCTCTTTCTCTGGCATTCAAAGAACAAATCGTGGATTCACTCCCTTTTGAAAGTTTTGATATACCAGTTCATAAAATCATAGTGGAAAGAGAAGTTATTGATTGCCGTGGTTGAGATTATTCTATTATCCCTGTTTATTATCATCATTTGCATCGCCGGAATAAAGACTTCCAGCCTGTCTTATTCAGGTGGTGCCGCAGCTTTTGTTTGCGGGGAAATCATCGCTGTTGCATTCGGTATAAGAGGCTTGCTGTTATTGGGAGCTTTTTTTCTTTCATCCAGTCTATTATCCCGCTACAAGGCTTCGGAAAAAAATCAGGTGGAAGAGATTACAGCCAAAGGATCCAAAAGAGATTGGCAGCAAGTGGCTGCAAACGGCGGACCTGCAGCTATATTCAGCATGGCCAATGTCTCTGATCCGCACGAGATTTGGCTGATTTGCTTCTGTGCCTGTCTTGCTGCAGCGAATGCAGATACGTGGGCATCAGAATTGGGGGTACTTAGCAGGGGGAAACCTTACTCGATCCGATCATTCCGCTTAGTCCAAAAGGGTACATCCGGCGCAGTGTCATTGCTTGGAACTCTAGCTGCTCTGGTTGGAGCAGCATTCATTGCGGTGATCAGCCTGGCCTTATTTTGGGGGATAGGGGCTTTTGCATTGATTGGGATTACATTATCGGGTTTTGTGGGCAGTGTGGCTGACACAATTTTTGGAGCCTATCTGCAAGTGGAGTATCAATGCACGGAATGTAAATTGAAAACAGAAAAACCAGTTCATTGCAGCAGAACCACCCAAAAAATAAAAGGGTGGAAGTTTGTGAATAATGAAACTGTGAATTTTGTATCCCCACTCCTGGCGGGCCTTCTGGTTTTGCTCATTTATTTTTTATAAAAATTGAAGTCTATCGGATATTTCTCCCATATTGCTGCAAAATAACGTCAGGAGGGATGAAAATGTCTAATGGACTTTGGAAATGGACGATTCCGATTCTATTGTTTGTGGTTGCTTATCGATACAGGTATCGTGTAATGAACGTCATGCTGGGAAATTTCATTCTGCGTAAATTGATCGTGAAATTTGCCATGAATATCCCTGGGTTCCGTTCAAAAATGATTCAAAGCACTTTCCTGTAGACCTGTAGAAGATACAGGTCTTTTTTTTTATGGCTAAGAAGTATAACAATTCAAAGTGATGTTCTGTTCAGCTCGAGGGGCTGTTCGAGGCGCTTCCGCTTTTCTTTGTCCAGCTCCGCCGGCTAGAGGCTGGGAGGTTTCCTTCAGCACACTTACGATAAGTCAACATCGACTCGCTTGGCTCGCCGTGTTTCCTTTATCTCGTGGTGCTTCAGTCCAACCTCTGCGCCTCTGACCAGCCGGCTCCGCTTTTCTGTTTGTCCAGCTCCAGCGCCTAGCCCCTCGAGTCATAAGCCGCACCTCTACGGAAATCAGGATTTCCTTCGAGTTCCGTCTTATGCTGGTCGGGGCTGATCGAGGCGCTTCCGCTTTTCTATCACCCTATCGCTTTACACGTCTCTGTCCTCTTTTGTATAGTAAAAGAAAAACGCCCTGACTGATGAAAATGGGTGGAAAGTAGTGAATGGGTTGGACGTGAAGAAAGAGTGGCTTTTTTGGAAAATCGCTTATGAATTGATTGAAAAAAATAATTATCGATTGTTGAAGATATCAAGCAATCAGAATGAAATATGGATGGAGAATGTCTCTCAAAAACAGGCACCCATCATTAGGCTTACAAATCATGATGTGGATTGGAGCAACAGGCTCCAGCAGGAAATAGAGTGGACGGCACGGAATGGCGAGAACATCAGGAAAGCCTTTCATAAAAGGAATGTAAGGGTCCAGAATGTCTATATATCAGATTTCCCTCCTGTTGATGACTATCAATTCAGGCTGGAAAAGCCTTTTACTTCTTCAGATCAAAAAGTTGAGGTAGAGACGATCATGATTCTTATGAATGATTGGCAAAATGGAGTTCACCAATTGAATTCATTATTGCAGCCTTCCTCTCCTATTTCTATCGATGCGAGTACTGAGTTTGCGGCAGTTGAGGACCTTCAGCGTACGATGATCCAGACTTCTGCTAAAAGGGAAGAAAAAGAACGGGGTCTTTTTGAATTCGGGAAGCCTTTTTTCACCTACATCTTTTTAGGGATCCAAGTGATCATGTTCCTGCTGTTGGAAATCAGTGGAGGCAGTACGAATTCAGAGACGCTTATTAAATTCGGGGCAAAGTACAATCCATTGATCCTTCAGGGAGAATGGTGGAGATTCTTTGCACCGATCTTCCTGCATATAGGTCTTCTTCATCTATTGATGAACTCGCTTGCCCTTTATTTCTTGGGGCCAGCTGTCGAAAAGATATACGGAAGACTGCGATTCCTTTGGATTTACTTATTTGCCGGTTTTTCGGGATCAGTGGCGAGCTTTGTTTTTTCCGATCATTTATCAGCAGGAGCGAGCGGCGCCATTTTTGGCTGTTTTGGGGCGCTTCTCTATTTCGGTTCTGTTTATCCTAATCTGTTCTTTCGTACAATGGGGACAAACGTGCTTGTTGTCATCGGCATCAATCTTGTATTCGGCTTCACATCTTCAGGAATTGATAATGCGGGCCATATAGGAGGATTGATCGGGGGATTCATCGCGACGGGTACAGTGCATTTCCCCAAGCAAAAAAAACAATTGAAGCAGCTGCTTTTCTTGCTGATCGCATTGGCAGCATCTGCTGGCTTCCTATTCTATGGATATCGATACAGTGCAGCAAACCAGGGCCCTGATTCAGTGAATATCCTTGCGCAGGAATATATCCAGGATAAAAAATATTCAGATGCACAAAAGCTCCTGGAAGACTATCTCAACAGCCATGACGGGAATGCGCTCACTTACTTCTTCCTATCATTTGCCGAAATGAAAGAGGAAGCGTATCCTTCTGCAAAAGAACACCTGCAGAAGGCGGTGAAGCTTGAGCCCTCCTTCCATGAGGCCCATTATAACCTTGCGCTTCTTTACTATGATGAAGGAGACTATGTTCAAGCTAAACAAGAAGTTGAAAAGGCACTTAAGTATTCAGATGATAAAAAATACAAAACATTATTGGATCAACTAGAATCTTTATCAGGTTCATCCAATTAATAGGCCGGGATTTTTTGCTTCAATTCAATGGGTTCACCCGATTTGGATAGGAAGACGACCAGGAGCTCGCGCTTGTTTTTATCCAAAAATATTATAGGGACGGTGCTGCCGAGGGGATCCTCGATAGTGCCGTTTTTTAATTGGATCCCAAGGAAATAGTTTTTATAGAGTCCTTCCCATAGATTTCCGATGATGGTATCTGACTGGCTTTTCGTAAAGCCTGGAAGTGGTTTATCGTTGTAGGATGGAAGTTCAGTCAAAAAGAATATTTGTTTGTTTTGTTTCTGCAAAGGAAGCTTTTCCGATGTTTTTTCTACCCAATAATCCAGTTTTTGCTGCATCAATTGTTCGATTATGTTCTTCCATTGCCTCTCTTCATTGCTTGAAGGGATGCGAAATGAATATGGTCGGCTCCATTTTGATTGGATGGCGTAAACTTGATCTTGAGACATCCTTTGAGCACTTGTAATGTCTCCATTTTCCTTACTATGAATCTCTGCATAATGAAGTCCAACACTTTGCAGGAGACTGCTTTCTTTTGATTTATAGGTGCTTCCATTCTTTATGAGTGAAATATTCTGGCCCCATTTATTCATTTTTGCCGCCAATATTCCGTTGCTGTATAGAAAACCGATGTCCTGTCTCAAAAATGCTCGCTGATTCAGCTCTGATTCCATTTCCCACCGTGCTGAGTAAGAATCTTGACCAGCATTTTCTTTAATTGTGATTGAATTAGAGGCTTTTAGGAATACAGCTTCCTTATCAATGGGGAAATAGGTGATGCTTTCTTTTGCATCAGGATCAGCTGAAGCAAAAATAGAATAGCCAATTACGATAAAAAGAAGGAATGCCATAAGCATCTGGAGGTTTTTATTTTTCACTGCAGACTCTCCTTTCCCATGATTAGGACAAGTATATGATCCAAGCATGCCAGATATGACGTTTCTAGTATGTTTTTCTGCCTCTTTGACCATGATGGAAGCTAGTATGGTTGTAAGGGAGTGCGCATATTGTATCAAATGGAAAAAAGGCTGGTTTCTTCATCTATAGATGAAAATATTAAATATATGAAAAACGCTATGGCAGTGGATAAAAGCTTTGACGTCATCCAGCTCGACCTATCCTATGCGGGAAGAAGGATGGTCATGTTTCTCGTGGATGGGTTCGTGAAAGACGATATCCTTCACTATCTCATGAAGCTTCTGGCAGGACTAGATGAAGGGCAGCTTGAAAATGATCCGCTGGAAATGCTGTTGAAGCGGTACATCCCGTATGTGGAAGTAGAAGAGAAAGATGATTTGAACCAAGTGATCGATACTGTGCTTGCAGGTCCGACTGCCCTTTTTGTGGATGGCATAGACAAAGCGATTTTGATTGATGCCCGCACTTATCCTGTCAGGGGTCCTCAAGAGCCTGATCTTGAACGGGTCGTTAGGGGATCAAGGGATGGCTATGTTGAAACCTTGGTGTTTAATACCGCATTGACCAGAAGACGGATAAGGGACAGGACTCTCAGAATGGAATATTTGCAGATCGGACGGCGGTCAAAAACCGATGTGGTGGTTTGCTATTTGGAAGATATCGCAGATCCGGAGCTTGTGGGAAAAATTAAGAATTCTCTATCGAAAATTGATACAGATGGATTGCCGATGGCAGAAAAAACAATCGAGGAGTTCGTATCGGGCAGGCATTGGAATCCATATCCAATGGTCCGATATACGGAGAGGCCGGATACGGCTGCTGCCCATTTGTATGAGGGGCATGTATGCATCATCGTGGATGGATCCCCCAGTGTTTTGATTACGCCTACGACTTTTTGGCATCATCTTCAACATATTGAAGAATACCGCAATAAACCATTAGTCGGTGCTTACCTTAGGTTTGTCAGATTCCTGGCAGTCTGGGCTTCCATTTTCTTGCTTCCTTTATGGTATTTATTCACCATCCATCCAGGGCTTTTACCCATCGAATTCTTTTCCATTGCGGCTGGGGATTCAGGACCTGTTCCACTTTTGCTTCAATTGATATTGATTGAATTGGGAATTGATATTCTAAGGATGGCCGCTATACATACGCCGACCTCCCTTGGTACTGCATTGGGACTAGTGGCAGCATTGATGATCGGACAGGTGGCCGTGGAAGTTGGGATTTTCATCAATGATGTCATTCTTTACATGGCGGTAGCGGCAATAGGGACGTTTGCCACGCCAAGCTACGAATTAAGCCTGGCGAATCGCCTTGTGAGGATTTTTTTGCTGATATGCACCGCTTTATTCGGCTTGAAAGGATTCATCTTTGGCACCTTCCTATGGATTATCATGCTGACCAGGCTCAAGTCCTTCGGCGTCCCATACATGTGGCCGTTCATTCCATTTAATATGAGGGCATTCAGGGATGTTTTGCTTCGGTCGCCTATCCCATTAAAAAATCGAAGGCCGCGTTTCCTGCATCCTAAAGATCCCGATCGATGACCAGGCATTTGGCAGCTCCCGAAATGAAGGGAGCTGTTTTTTATTCTCATGGAACGGAAATCAACAGCGGCATTTAACAGTTCAATAAATAAAAGGCAGCGCTTTCGTTTTTGCTGAAAATAATTTATACTTTTCTATAGAACCAGATATGGAGGCAAAGTATTTAAATTGAAATCCTATTATGATCTGCAGCAGTTTTTAAAAAGATTCGGAATCATCATTTATATGGGAGACCGCCTCGTGGACCTGGAAATGATGGAAGAAGAATTCAAAGAACTTTATCAGGGAAAATTAATCGATGTCAAGGAATTTCAAGAGGCATTGATCGTCATCAGGCAGGAAGCCTTGAAGGAAAAACAACTAAAAAAACAGAAATAGTGGTGATTGACATGATGGAAAAATGGCTAGTAGGAGTGGACCTTGGTGGAACCACTACAAAGTTTGCATTCTTAAATACATACGGCGAAATCCTTCATAAATGGGAGATCCCGACGGATACGAATAACAAAGGCAAAAATATCATTATCAATATTGCCAAATCGATCGATGAGAAATTAGAAGAGCTAGACCAGCCTAAAGAAAAATTGGCGGGAGTGGGAATGGGCGCCCCTGGACCAATTGATATGTCAAAAGGCATCATCTATGAAGCCGTTAACTTAGGATGGGAGAGCAACTATCCTCTAAAGGATCTGCTTGAAGTCGAAACGAACCTTCCTGCCATCATTGATAATGATGCAAACTGTGCAGCACTTGGAGAAATGTGGAAAGGGGCAGGCAACGGATCAAAGGATACAATTTGCGTGACCCTTGGCACCGGTGTTGGCGGCGGCATCATCGCCAATGGCCAAATTGTACATGGAGTGAAAGGGGCTGGCGGAGAGATCGGGCACATTACGGTTGTACCCGAAAATGGAGCACCGTGCAATTGCGGGAAAACCGGTTGTTTAGAAACCGTTGCATCTGCTACGGGCGTGGTTCGTCTTGCGAAAGAAGCAATGAATAGCACTGATCTTCCTTCGATTCTCCGAGATAAAGTTTCATCTTCTGAAACGATTACTTCAAAAGATATTTTTGATGCAGCGAAGGACAATGATGAACTTGCTTTGAAAGTGGTGGATCAGCTTGGATTTTATCTGGGGCTTGCATTGGCCAACCTGGGCAATGCGATGAATCCTGAGAATATTGTCATTGGTGGAGGGGTTTCCAAAGCAGGAGATATCCTTTTGGATCACGTTGATGGATATTTCAAGAAATTCGCATTTCCGACTGTAGCTGCTTCAACATCTTTGGCCATCGCCTCTCTAGGGAATGATGCGGGCGTCATCGGGGCTGCCTGGCTTGTTAAAACGTTAAAATGATGTATATTTAGAAAACCGGCCAATGCCGGTTTTTTTCTTTATTAAATTTGACAATTTTTGATAATGTAAAAATGGTCATTCTTGCTAAAACTAAACACACTGGCCGTGAAATTAGTTTTTAGCAAGGGAGAGTCACGATGAAAAAGAAGAATAGTCCGATGCCATTTGTCATCATCGCTGCAGTATTGATGTGGATAAAAACCTATATCGCCTATAAAACGAGCTTCAATATGAAAATAGATGATCCTTTGCAGGAATTCATCCTCTTGATCAATCCCCTTTCATTTTTATTGATCATTTTCAGTCTGGCGTTGTTTATGGAAAAAGAAAAAACTCAGAAAATCTATATCATTGGAATGAGTGGGATTTTAACTTTCATTTTATATGCCAATATAGGCTTTTATCGGTTTTTTAATGATTTTTTGACCCTTCCTGTCCTATTTCAAACGAATAACTTCGGGGAATTAGGAAGCAGCATGGGGGAGCTGCTTCATTGGACGGATATTGCCTATTTTGTGGATGTAGTAATACTTTATGCGGTTTTCAACTTGAAGCCAAGTTTGCTTCAATTCCATTTTGTCAGAAAGATTAGTCGGAAAGCCTATTATGTATTCGCAGGGGTATTGGCTCTTGTGAACTTAAGTCTTGCTGAAATTGAGCGGCCACAATTGTTGACAAGATCATTTGACAGGGAAATGCTTGTGAAAAACATCGGTACGTATAATTATCACCTTTATGACCTGTTCCTCCAATCAAAATCGTCTGCACAGCGAGCGATGGCAGATGGAAGCAAGCTTGCTGATATCCAGAATTATGTGATGGCGAATAAGACTGATCCTGATCCTGAACTATTCGGCATTGCCAAGGGGCGCAACTTGATCATTGTATCAATGGAATCCATGCAGGGATTTGTCATCCATTCAAAGATAAATGGAAAAGAAGTAACACCTTTTTTGAACAGCCTTATAAAGGACAGCTATTATTTTGATCATTTTTATCATCAGACGGGACAAGGAAAGACTTCGGATGCGGAGTTTCTGATTGAGAATTCACTATATCCATTAGGAAGAGGGGCAGTTTTCTTTACCCACTCAGGGAATCATTTTGAATCACTGGCAAAAAAACTTGGACAGAACGGTTATTATACAGCAGCTATGCATGCAAATAATAAAAGCTTTTGGAATAGGGACCTGATGTATAAGTCTTTGGGGTACAACCGCTATTATTCCAGCGTTGATTATAAAATCAGGGTTGGGGAGACAGTTGGATGGGGGATGAAAGATATACCGTTTTTTGCACAAAGTACAGAAATGATGAAAAAAATGCCCCAGCCATTTTACACAAAGCTGATTACCCTGACGAATCATCATCCATTCAAGCTCGATGCTGGAGATCGTTTCATCGATGAATTTACTTCCACCGATGGAACGGTGAATCGCTACTTTACAACGGTGCGCTACACAGACGAAGCATTGAAGCAATTTTTTGCCGATTTGAAAGAAAAAGGTCTTTATGAGAATTCGATTATCCTCTTATACGGCGACCACTATGGAATTTCTGAAAATCACAATGCAGCAATGGCCCAATTTTTAGGGGAAGAAATAACGCCTTTTAAGACCATTCAACTTCAAAAAGTCCCGCTATTCCTCGTCATTCCAGGCATGACGGATATGGGAAGAGGGAAAATCATCTCCAAAGTAAGTGGACAAATCGACATCAGGCCAACTCTCTTGCATCTCATGGGGCTGCCGGAAAAAAATGATATGGAATTCGGGTCCGATATACTTTCAAAAGAACATGAGGACTTCGTCGTTTTAAGGAATGGAAGCTTTATTACAGACAAGCTGTTATATGCCAATTCTCATTGCTACGCAAAAAATACGGAGCTGCCAGTGGATCCCGTACTTTGTGATCCATATAAGGAATCTGCCAAGACTCAGTTGGATTATTCCGATCAAATCATCTATGGGGATTTGCTCCGATTTTACCACTCACCAAAATAATGAGAAAAACAGACAGGGAGGGGATTAAAATCCTCCCTTTTTTCGTTTTATCAAGTCATGTTCCGGATTGCCTGACATAGGTTATTAGGAGAAAATATGAAGGGGGATGTGTATGGAAATCAGGGCAAAACAAGGGTCGACCTTAAAATACTACAGCCAGTTCTACAATCTTCCTCACATTTTATTGCAGCATTCTAATCCCGGGCAAATGGCAGCTATATTTAAAAGCCATGACCGCGTCAGGATCCCAGGGTACCTTGATTCAAAAGATGGAAGCGATACGGCCAAAATCAGAATAGAAGAACCATTAATCAACCCTAAAATCCGGTATGACTTTTCGGCTTTGCAAAAAGATATCGAAGTGCTGACTGAAGCTTATCCTTTCATGGAAAAAAGAATCATTGGAAAATCTGTATTAAATAAGCCAATCATTGAGTTGAGGATTGGCCGCGGGCCCAAAAAAATTCACTGGAATGGATCATTCCATGGGAACGAGTGGATAACGACATGCGCCATCATGAAGTTTCTTAACGAATATTTAGCTGCCTTGACCACGGGAAGAAATATCAATAAGGTGGACCCCTTGCAAATATACGAAAGCACCACCCTTTCAATAGTGCCGATGGTGAATCCTGATGGTGTGGACCTTGTATTGAATGGGCCTCCTCCAGAGCAATTTGAAAAGCTCTATGAGCTGAATGGCCAAAGCGGGGACTTCACAGGTTGGAAAGCAAATATAAGAGGGGTTGATCTGAATAAACAGTATCCCGCAAAGTGGCAGGAACAGAAACAAAAAGGGGTGTCTGCTCCTTCTCCTAGGGATTTTGGCGGGACGGAACCACTATGTGAACCCGAATCCTCTTCCATGGCCAGGCTTGCCGAAGATTCTCAATTTGATCTGCTTCTCGCCTTCCACACACAAGGCAAAGAATTTTATTGGGGGTATGAAGGGATGGAGCCTCCAGAATCGAAGATAATTGCTGAAGCATTTGCAAAAGCAAGCCCCTATCAATCCGTAAAAGACATTGACAGCTTTGCTGGATATAAAGACTGGTTTATCAAGAAATTTCGAAAACCAGGCTTCACTATTGAATTAGGGAAAGGAATCAACCCATTGCCACTTTCACAGTTTGATGAAATTTATCGAGAGGTGTTTGGCATCTTTTTGACGAGCCTGATAGTGCTTTAAGCCTATTTAGGCATTTTTTATTTCGGAAACATGACAAAGGGTCTATAATTTGAAATAATTGAAACATTTTACACTTTAAAACGTACTAATTTATGGGGAAGCATTGAGGGGGGGCCGGAGATATGAAGAAAAGTGGAATAAGCATGATAAAAGAATATCGGACTTCTTTTTTTCTCCCATTGATTTTGATCATTTCTTTGGTGTCCCTTATCACAGGCTGTGAAGAACAGCCTATTCAAAAACCGGGAAAGCCGCCTCCAAGTCAAAGTTCTGTTTCTCCTTCTATCCCAGCTGAACCTGCCTCGCCACCAGAATCAGAAATAGACAAAAAACCTGTAAAGCTGCAGATAAACGACGCCCAATTTCAAAGATTTGTGGGATGGCTCGATAATCGCAGTCTTCTTTATCTTTCGCAGCATGGCGATCAATCCCAGCTCTTTCTTTATGATTTATTCAAGGGAACAAGCACATTATTATATTCTGATGCAGCGCCAATTGTAGATATTCTGCCATCTCCGGACAATAAAATGATTATGGTGCACACCGCACCGTTCACTTACCAGGCAAAACTGGTATTTTTGGATTTGCAAGGGGACCATCTATACTCTGTCGATATTGATTCATTTGAATTAGCATATGACTGGAACAATTGGGATAGCGAGAAGCTTGCTGTAACGGCTTTTGACGAAGAGTGGAATTTCCAGGTCTACATAGTGGATTGGAAACAAAAGAAACTGCAGCCCATTGAGTCTGGACAGCCGCTGTTAAAATGGTTCGGCAAGGATATACTATTGGCACAGGATTGGCAGAAAGATGAACAATCACTTGACGCCCCTATCATTAAATATTCATTGCAAACCATCCCGCAGGCTACGTTGGAAAAAGATAATGTCTTTCAGTTCAATGTCTTAGGCCGTTCATTAATGACGATATCAGAAATAAAGAAAAATGAAGCATTGTACGAATTTACGGATGCTGAAAAAAATGTCCTGTTCTCTTTTTCTGTCCCCAGCATCACTCAATATTCAGATTGGCTTGTGCCATATTATGATTTTAATGAAGAGACAGAAGATTTTCTATCCTTTGTTCCTCATGAAAGCGGGGCGATTGATGAGTATGCGGGCGGATATAAACTCGTGGATTATAACCTCCAAAAAAAGTCTTCTGACGTATTATTTGACCAATTGGATAATGAACCTTTAAAATGTTCACCAGATGGCGCGATGTGTTTATACGGCTATCAATTGGAAAAATTAATAAACGTAAATACAAAAGAAATAACGGAGCTCCTTGAGCCGGAAAGGAAGTAATCATCATGGCCATTGCCGACGTAACCGTCATTCCAATCGGAACGGAAACTCCCAGTATCAGCCAATATGTAGCAGATCTGCAAAACATCTTGAAACAGTACGAGGAAAAAGGGAAGATCAGGTTTCAGCTTACACCTATGAATACACTAATCGAAGGTGAACTGCCAGTCCTTTTCGAAGTCATTCAAAAAATCCATGAAGCTCCCTTTAATAAAGGTCTTAAACGGGTCGCGACAAATATCCGCATAGATGATCGCAGGGATAAAGAGAGAAGAATGGAAGACAAAGTAGAAAGCGTCAAAAGTAAGATGTAGTCCAGAGGAAACAAAAAAAATCGCCCATAAAAGGGCGATTTTTTTGATTAATGCGTCATTGCAGGGAATCCATTGTTAAGGATGGTCATGATAGAGAACCAGCCGAATACTCCCAATGCACCTAAACCAAAAATGATTCCAAGGATATTCTTGGTTCTAAAAGCGTTTACACTTGCGAAAATAGCAAGAAGGGCTACCAAAGAAAAAATGATGACAAGACCCATTTATATAAACTCCTTTCTGAATTAGAATCAGCACAAATATGTAAGATTATTGCATTACTTCATATTTTATAGTTTTTTTCCTGATTTGTCGAGATATATTACAGGTTAAAATTGACACTTATTTCTGTTGAAATGAATAACCCATGTTGATTTAGAGAGGATTTAGCTTTTTGCTACTATTATTTTGCGCGACTTTATGAAAAGGGATACATCAATAGATTGTTTTTATCAAAGGAATCTTTTTTGATAAAATAGAAAAGGAGGTGTTTATATTGAAATGGAGTAGACTACCATTGGGACCGATCCAGACAAATTGCTACATTTTGGCTGATGAGGATAAGAAGTGCCTTATTTTCGATCCCGGTGATGAAGGTGAAGTATTGATAGGCTGGATTCGAAAAAGGGGGCTTGAACCAAAGGCCATTCTTTTGACGCATGCCCATTTTGATCACATCGGTGCTGTCGATGTCATCAGGGAACATTATAAAATACCTGTTTATGTCCACGAAAAAGAAGCGAAATGGCTCATGGATCCTGCATTGAACGGATCCCAGTTCTTTAATATGATCGATCCAGTCAGGGTGAAGCCTGCTGACGAGTTCATTGCAAAAGAAGGGGAGCTGAAAATCGGTAATTTCACTCTTAATGTGTTGGAAACCCCTGGTCATTCACCTGGAAGCGTCTCCTATTACTTGAGGGATGAAGGCGTGATTTTCTCAGGCGATGTCCTTTTTCAGCAGAGTATTGGTAGAACGGACCTCCCTGGAGGAGACCAGAAGCTTTTGCTTAAAACCATCCATGAAAAACTTCTCGTTCTTCCGGAAAACACCCTCGTACTTTCTGGACATGGCCCGGAAACATTGATTGAGGATGAGATGGATTCCAATCCTTTTTTAAATGGATTCTAAAAGAATATCCCCCAAGGACAAGTCATAGAATGACTACAACTGGCGTGCAATGAAATTCTGCTTGGCATGAATGATTGAGCGCCGGTTTTTTTATACTTTCAGGCGGGAGTGTCCAGTATGAAAAAAGAATTAAAAAAGTTATTTGTGGATAAAGAAATGCTGTCTGTCAGCGATTTCATGGAGTATGCCCTGTATCATCCAGTGGATGGGTACTATATGAATGAGCATAAAAAGATTGGAAGAAGCGGCGACTTTTTGACAAGCCCAAAAGTCTCTCCGGTATTTGCGAAACTGATTGCGGGATATTGCCTTGATTACTGGAAAAAAGGAGAGGCAGAAATAAGATTCATGGAGATCGCATGCGGGGATGGAGCATTTGCCAGTCAGTTTTTATCATTCCTCCGTGAAATGGATGAAGGAATCAGCAGAAATTTAGAATATATAGGGATTGAAAAAAGTCATTTTCACCAAAAATTGTTTAGGGAACGGGTGGATTTTCATTCGATTGAGCTGTATCAGAGCATTTCAGATATCCCTTCCTTTAGAGGGATCATCTTCTCCAATGAATGGCTGGATGCCTTTCCTGTCCGAATTATAGAAAAGAGCGGGGAGGAAATGAATGAAATCATGCTGTGCCTTGAAGGGGATGAAATAAAAGAAGTCAAAATAAATCGCGTGGATGAGTCCATTAATGATTACTTAAAGGAATACTCTTTGAAACCGCAGCAAGGTGAAAGAATGGAAGTCCCTATTTCAATGGAGAGGGAATTCAAAGGTCTGATGGGGAAATTAGAAAAAGGCATTTTACTTACAATTGATTATGGAAGTGTTGAATTAGATGGAAATTGTGAAAAGAGAGGAACTCTAAGAGGTTTCAAAGCACATCACCTCATAGAAGACTATTATAAATATCCTGGGGAAATGGATATTACATACAGTGTGCCATTTCACGTGTTGAGAAAGATAGGGGAAAAAGCAGGAGCTAAAGAATTGCTATTTCAGAGACAAGATGAATTTTTAATGGAGCAGGGGGTCTATGGAGAGCTGAAAAATTGTACAAGCCGGGATCCATTCAGTCCTGATAAGAAGTGGAACCGAAAGATCATGCAGCTTATGGAAGGCAGCGGGATGTCCCGATTGTTTCATGTTCTTGTACAAAAGAAATAAGAAGAATTTTGCAAAACAAAAACGGCCTTCCGGAAAGGAGAGCCGTTTTTTGCGTTGTTTTTAGTGGCCGCCGCCTGGAGTCATCATAAAGGTTGTCCAGTATGTAAACCCCGCAAAGAAAACAGTTAAGTATGCACCAAAAATATAAATATACATGCGTTCGGATAATTTCAAATAGCCAAGTAAAATAAAGAATCCTGTTTGACCTAAGAAGATAAGAGCGGTTTTATCCATATCTCCAAGGTAAAAGAAGACTGTGAAAATTCCAGTCCAGAAACCTAACACTCTGTACATGCGATCCATTTATGTATCCCTCCTTTTTACCCTCTATCCATCAATTCAATATTATAAATGAAAAATGAATAATTTGTAAATATTTCATCATTAATAGTTTGTGACATTTAAGTGAGAAAAAAACATGAAAAATGAATTTTTCTTTCACTCCAGCATTCAATTAAGCGGTTTCATCTGAGGGTTAATCTTATTATACATTGGTATTTCAGGAAAAGTAAGGATAAATATCCGCTGACAAAAAAATACAAGATTAAATATCTGTACAAAAGTTATACAAATGGTATACAATAAGTTTAAGTTGAAGGATTTAAACAGAAGGGAGAAAATCGATAATGGATGAACTCGTATTTTTTACCTATCCAAGCTGTACTTCTTGCCGAAAGGCCAAAAAATGGCTGAAGGCAAACTCGATTCCATTCACAGAGCGCCATATTTTCAGAGAGCCCCCTACAGAGGAAGAATTGAAACAGCTCCTCATGATGACAACGGAGGGACTCGATGAACTACTCGCAACGAGGAGCCAGTCTTACAAAGATCTTGATGTGGATGTAGATGATTTACACCTCTCAGAAATTCTGCGAATGCTTACAAATGACCCCAAGCTTTTAAAACGGCCGATTCTGACAGACGGGAAAAAATTGATTGTCGGCTATCAGCCAGAAGGATTAAAAAGCCTCTCCAACAAGAAGAAACTACTCCAAAAGACAAGTTAAAAAAGCGGAAGCGGCCGTTTGGCTGCTTCCGCTTTTTTCGATCCAGCTCCAGCGCCCAGCCCCTCGAGTCATAAGCCGTACCTCTACGGAAATCGGGATTTCCTTCGAGTTCCGTCTTATGCTGGTCGGGGCTATCAGGGCGCTTCCGCTTTTCACAATCCAGCTCCAGCGCCCAGCCCCTCGAGTCATAAGCCGTACCTCTACGGAAATCGGGATTTTCTTCGAGTTCCGTCTTATGCTGGTCGGGGCTATCAGGGCGCTTCCGCTTTTTAAACTGGGCTAGCTGGATTCGAACCAACGCATGTCGCAGTCAAAGTGCGATGCCTTACCGCTTGGCTATAGCCCATCGATTACTATCATAATTTAACCGTTTTTCGCTTTTGTTATTCAAAAAAAATTATCGTGAAGGAAGGAGAATGGCATCTATTGTCGAATTATTGTTTTAATCCAAAGAAAAGGTGGTGAAAGTCATCGCAGATACAATCGAAGGCATGGCCAATGCTCTTTTAGCTTCTGCAGTGGCACAGAAGGCAACAGATATTCATATTGTCCCGAGAGAAAACGACTACTCCGTTCAATTCAGATGTCTAGGCAGGCTTCTCCCTCAAAAACCTCTGCCGATTTCCACAGGCGACCGATTAATTTCCTATTTTAAATTTGTAGCACAAATGGATATCAGCGAGAGCAGGAAACCCCAATCCGGTTCTTACAGACTTCAATTTTCAGATCAAAAAGCCGCTCTGAGAATTTCCACTCTTCCAACAGCCTATTCAAGAGAAAGTGTCGTCATCAGAATTCTTCTTCAGTCAGAAAAATATCCGATAGAGCGTATGTCATTGTTCCCGGCTTCCTTTCAAAAACTTCAAGCATTCCTCTCCCATTCCCACGGTTTGATTCTTTTTACTGGACCGACCGGCAGCGGAAAGACCACTACTTTATATTCGCTAATCCATTATTGTTCGCAGAATATGAATCGGAATGTCATTACACTCGAAGATCCAATCGAGAAGCAGCATGATGAATTGCTGCAGGTACAAGTCAATGAGAAAGCCGGCATTACCTATTCAACCGGGCTCAGAGCCATTTTGAGGCATGATCCGGATATTATCATGGTGGGGGAGATAAGGGATGCGGAAACTGCAAAAATCTCCATTCGAGCGGCTCTTACCGGGCATTTAGTCCTTTCTACCTTGCATACCAGGGATGCTAAAGGGGCGATTTATCGGCTTCTTGAATTCGGAATCAGCTGGCATGAAATTGAACAGACCCTTATAGCGGTATCAGCACAAAGGCTCGTTCATATTAAGTGCAAGCACTGCATAACTGAAGAAAAAATATGCTTCCACGAAGATTCACATTCAAAAACAGGCGTCTATGAATTGCTATATGGAAAAAGTCTGTATGCTGTCTTAAATGAAGCGAAGGGGGAAAAAGAGGATTACACCTACCCCACACTGAGGAATTTATTAAGGAAGGGGATAGCACTTGGATATGTTTCAAATGAGGAATATATTCGCTGGGTACATTCAGAAGAGGAGCAGCCTCAATCCTATGCAGCAGGGGGAATTATTCCTGCTCCTAAGTGATTTGCTTCAACATGGCTTTACTCTTGTAGAAGCATTAAGTTTTTTGGCGAGGCTCCATGAAAATTGGAAAATAAGTATCGAGAATGTAGTGGGCTCTCTTTTCGAAGGGGGAACGTTCAATGATTCATTATTTAAGAATGGATTCGATCCAACTGCATGCACGCAAATTTTCTTAGCTGAGAAAAATGGAAATTTGGAACATGCCCTTAAGCACTTAGGTGACTACATGATCCAGCGAGAGACGGACAAAAGAAAAGTGATGCAGCTCCTTCAATACCCCCTTGTTCTATTCATCATCCTGCTGGGAATCATAATGATAATGAAAACATTGCTCTTCCCACGATTTTTCTCCCTTTATGCTTCGATGGGCTTTACTCCTTCAAAAGGAATGGCCCTGTATTTAAACACTTTAAACAACATGCCCCTTTATTTGATTATTTTCCTGATTTCTATGTTTTTTATTTTTGCCATCTTTCATTTAATCACCAAGAAGTGGAGCGCATTAAAGAAGGCTGAATTCATCAGCCGAATCCCTTTACTGGGAATTCAGGCAGTCTTGATGAATAGCTACTTTTTTTCTCGTGAATGGGGATTTTTATTAGCATCCGGCCATTCGGTTCAACAAGGTTTGACAATTTTGAAAGAACAGGATTTTCACCCATGGCTCAAGGAAGTTTCAGAGAGGATCCACGAACAGCTTCAGTCGGGTAAAACTTTTTCAGAATCCCTTTCAGGCTTCCGTTTTTTGAATCATGACCTTTCATTGATTGTCCTTCATGGTGAAAAAAGTGGACAGCTTTCACAGGAATTGCTGTTTTACAGCCAGCATTGCCTCTCATCCGGCAAAAAAAGTCTTGAAACATGGCTGAAGCTAATCCAGCCTTCTACCTTCATCATCATAGCTGTATTCATCATATCAATATATTTGTCTATTATGCTGCCGATGTTCAAAGCGATGGAAACAATATGAAAGGGAGTGGAAAAATGAAAAATGAGAAGGGGTTTACATTGGTGGAAATGATGATCGTTTTGTTGATTATTTCTATTCTGTTATTTATCACAATCCCCAACATTACAAAGCATACGGCATCAATCAATGATAAGGGGTGCAAAGCCTTTGTCAATATGGTCCAGGGACAGGTAGAGGCTTATTATATGGAGAATAAATCGTATCCAGCTACAGTAGAGGACCTGCAAGGGGCTGGGTATTTAAGGGAGAATGAAACGTCTTGTGCCAATGGGGACTCGGTATCGATCGGAGCTGATGGAACTGTTTCCACTACGGGAAGCTGATGAAAAGGGATTTACTCTGTTAGAAATGATGGTGGTCCTTTCTGTTTTTACAGTCGTGTTGGCTGCAGGCATCACAAAGTTTGAAAGGATACCATCCCTGTTTGAAAGGGATTTGTTCATTTCCGGGTTGAAAGCAGATTTATATTATGCACAGTCATATGCTGTAAGCCGGAAAGAAACGGTTTATATTAAATTTTACAGTGCCACTGATCAATATCGTGCTGTCAGAGTCAGGGATAATCAGGTGCTTTTTAATAAAAAACTTCCTGACAGTGTGGATTTATTAGATTCCAATTTACAATCTTTCATGATTTCAGGGGATGGTGATATCAGCAAGTTTGGCACATTGAATTTCAGTGTGTATGAAAAAGTTGTTCATTTGAAAATTTTCATAGGAAAGGGGCGATTTGTTGTTCAATAACAGCGAAAGTGGATTTTCTTTAATGGAATCCATCATTTCATTTAGTCTGATCATCATGCTTGTTTCCTCACTGCTTCCACTGTTGCAGCATCTTTCACAGGATTTTGAAAATATGAAATTAAGGATGGATTCGTATCGGATACTTTACGAGCAGGTAGAGATGATGGCCCTGCATTCCATTTATCAGGGGACTGTAAAAGAAAATAGATCAGAATACCGAGTGCAGGTTGATGAGGGTCAGAATGGGAACTGGTTTGCCTGTGTGCAGTATGTTGATGCATCTAATCAAAATGTAAGAAAATGTTTTAAACAGAATGAATGAGAAGGGCTTTACTCTCGTTGAATCATTGGTGGTACTCCTGATTTTTACCATCATCTGCAGTTTCTTGCCACTGATTTTTTCTGCTTTTCAATCATTTCGTTCCTTTGATCCAGGGATAGATTATGAGTGGCAGTTGTTCTTGATTCAATTAAGAAATGAAGCTCATGAAGCAGAACGTGTTTCGGAGAGTGAAGGGAAAATCATCATGCAAACCACCCAGGGAGAAGTGTTATATGAAAAATATCAAACGGTTATCAGAAGAAGGGTGAATCAGCTTGGACATGAGATTGTACTGCAGGATATTCAATCGGCAGAATTAAAACTGGACAGTAGTCAGATTTTGATTTCTATTCAGTTTAGAGGCGGGGAAAGACGCGCCGGTTCGATTGCACTGATAACCCTCGCTGAAGGAGGGAGCAGCAATGAATGAAAAGGGGATGGTTTATCCGGTGGCACTCGTGTTGGCACTAGTGATGATTATCAGCCTTACAATCGGAGCGTCCATTACCCTGGCAGAGAGGAAATATAGTGAGGAAATCATTGAATACTATAAAGTGAAGACAGCCACTATGCTTGCAGTGAGCTATATCCAGGATCATATACAAGAACTGAATGCGATTTCCTCACAAGGAGAAATGACATTCTCGACGGTGAGAGTACAGGTAGGATCGGAAGAGATTGGAGACCAGTTGATTGTCCATTTGACTGCTGTAGGATCGGAAGACAGGAAATTTCCCATGACGTTCGTTTATAATAAAGAAACAAAAAAGATGATTGATTTTGATTACCGCTAGGGGGACAACCATGAACACGAACCTTATTTACTTAGTTGGCTATATGGGGGCTGGAAAGACTACCGTCGGCGAGAGACTGGCCAATATGTGGGATGAAACAGTCTATGATACTGACAAGATGATCATTGAAAAGGAAGACTGCAGCATTCATGATATCTTCAATCGGCATGGCGAAGATTATTTCAGGGATCTGGAAACTGAAATCCTAAAAGAAGCATCAGTGTTGAATGGAGTCATAACTACTGGCGGGGGAATGGTATTAAGGGAAAAAAATCGAAAACTCATGAAATCTACCGGTACGGTCATTTTTTTGGAATGCAATCCCACGGTTATCTTTTCACGTCTTAAGGGTGATACTGAGAGGCCGTTATTACAAAATAAAAATGAAATTGAGTTTTCCAGGCTTTATGAAAAGAGAAAGCCTTACTATGAAGATTCCGCCCACATGATCATCGACACCTCTAATCTAACAATCGGGGAAGTTGTATCGGAAATCAATAATCGGTTAAATCGCAGTTAAAGGGGCATACTGTAGCCAAAAGAAACTTGGTGGTGTCTGGATGTCAACAAATGACTATGTAAAGTTTATCACTCAAACGTTCGTGAAACATTTTGATCAGCCTGTCGCTGAGCGGAGGGAACAGAGAAGCATCAGAAAAGATCAACGGCCATCCTTGCTCTTTCACTGGTTCGGCGTCATTCCATATGCATTTATCATGATGTTCAAAAAGAAAAAAGTCTGATGGCTTCACGGCCATCAGACTTTTTTAGCTTAAGATAGATAGAATATCCCTCCATTAATGATTTCCATGGTTATGCGGGGTTCGTAGAGTTCCTTCAGTGCTTCTTTTTCCGTATAATAGGATTCTGGTTTTTCCACTGTATCGCCATAAAAATGCTCCAGCAATGCTAAGTCCTCATCCCATCGCTTCGTGGCTGCCTGAGCCCAGCTTTCGTCAAGCTGGGATAATTCATTTTCCAAAAAAGTATGGATGCGGTTGATTCCGCTGGCGGGCCTGATGATAGGGGAAAGAGTAAAGCAAAAATCAGGGATTTTAGGCGTCAACGGCCTCTGGGAAACCTGTTCATGAAACTCCTCCACCAATTGTCCATTTATCAGATTAAGACCGAATGATCGAAACACGTCTTTTTTTCTGTCGCAGACGAATGAAATTTTCATATTGACCCCAAGCCAGGGATGAAGGGGAGTCTGCCTGATCTGGAAGGCAGGCTGCTTTTCATATAGCCTGACATATTTGGATAGTCTTTTGGCTGATTGGAAAATCTGATGCAGCCGTGGGGAGCCGAAATGAACATTTTCTCCTTTCATCCCTTCCGGAGCCGCTATTGGATCGGTAATGAAGGAAATCCTCATTGGATTAGGAATGCCCCCGGTCTTTTCTAAGTAGTGCCAATAAAATGGCCGGTTCATGAGCTCTTTATCCATATCAATAGTGAGCTGCACTTCCAAGTGCCCGTTTCCACTCCCCGTCAACTCACATTTATTCGCTAAAAAATACTGTTCAAGAAATTGATGTATTTCTTGCTGCTGCATGGCGTCCTTCATCCTTCCCATAGGTTTCTGCAAATTGAATCATGGCTGAGAGATTTTCCATCTTAATATTCATTTCACCCTCAGATCGGGAGTTGCCGAATATGTCTGCCAAATGATCTTCGATTTTTCCGAATTCCAACTTGGTTAAAATATCATCAAGCTCGCCGATGACCCTCTCAAATAAGTTGATCTTTTCATAAAGGATCTTCAAAATATGTTCTTCCACTGTATCTCTGGTAGCAAAGTTATAAATATGGACATCTTCTTCCTGGCCCAATCGATGGACCCTGCCGATTCTCTGTTCCAACCTCATTGGATTCCAAGGGAGGTCAAAATTGATCATATGATGGCAGAACTGCAGATTGATCCCCTCACCGCCTGCTTCAGTTGCAATCAGCACCTGCGCATGATTTTGAAACAGTTCACGCATCCAGTCCTTTTTGCCCCTCTTAAAGCCGCCCCGAAATGGAACTGAGCTGATTCCATGCTGCTTCAGGTACCATTGCAAGTATAGCTGTGTTGCACGATATTCCGTGAAAATGATCACTTTATCATTGATTTGTTGAACCAATTCCAACACTTTTTCCGCCTTGGAATTTTTCGAGACTGCATCCACTTTATGGAAAAGATGGGCTATTTTATCTTGATAAGCCTGGGAGGGATTCTCTGACTTTTCAATCATATTTTTTAATGTGAAGAAGACAGCTTCCCGGCTGCTGCATGCTTCTCTCTGTAAGGTCATGATGGAGAAGGGGCTCGTTGCAATGAAATCATGATGGCTCTTCAAGATTTGGAAGGAATCATAAAGCTCCCTTTCTTCTTTACTGAATTCAATCGGGATCGTTTGGACGTGCCGTTTTGTCCACTCAATACCTGTATCTGACCTTCTATTGCGGATCATGACTTTATTGACGAGTTCTCTCAAATGTTCATCATCATGGATGGATTGATCTCCCTTTTTATATTTCTCAGAGAAAATAGATTCATTTCCCAAGTGTCCAGGCTTCAAAAGGGAGACTAAATGAAACACTTCCTCAATCTTATTTTGAATAGGGGTGGCAGTCAGCAGCAGACAGAATTTCTTCTTGAGATTTTGGACAAATTCATAATTTTTGGTTTTGTGGTTTTTAAGTTTATGAGCTTCATCGATAATTACAAGGTCATAATCCTGTTCATAGATCTTTTCCCGGTGCGGCGGCCGTTTCGCTGTATCGATCGAAGAGACGACGCAGTCACACTGGTCCCAGACGTAATCTTTCTTTTGGGCAACTGCGGGAATATGGAATTTCGTATTCAACTCAAATGCCCATTGCGATACGAGGGATGCAGGCACAAGGATCAGCACTTTCTTGACCAGCCCCCGAATCATGTATTCTTTTAATATAAGCCCTGCTTCAATCGTTTTACCGAGTCCTACTTCATCTGCCAGGATGGCTTTTCCGTTCATATTTTCTACCACTTGCCTGGCGACTTCCAGCTGATGGGGAAGTGGTGTCAAATGGGCTAGATGTTTAGGGGCTTGGAGGCCTTCAAATTCAGGTATGATCAGATGCCGTTCCACTTCTACCGCCAAGTGAAACAAGTCCCAATTCCCCCACGGGCCATCATTGGCAAACCGCTCAGATAATCCTTCCGACCAGGAGGCATCAAACTCTATTTTAATAGGCATAGAAACAACTCCTTCTTATTCAAAAATTGATTGCCGAAAAGAATGGTTTAATGATAGGATGTAAGTAGATTTTGAATGATTCAAACATTTGCATATCAGACACATTTCCAAAATCATTCATTATTGTTTTATTATGACCAATTTTCAATATAATATAGGCGAATGACGACAAGGGGAGAGACTGGTTTCCGGCGCCGAAGGAGCAAGCAGACATCTGTGAATCTCTCAGGCAAAAAGACTCTTGTTGGACGCAGCTCTGGAGAGTGTTTCAAATAGAGATGAGGCAGCATTTATGCTGCGGGTATATGTTATCGAAACGATAGAATACTGCTTTATTGATCCTATGAAACATTCAGGGCCGATAAACGCATATGCTTGCCCGCTGCATGCCGAACTCTATGATAGAAGCCACCAAAGAGGAAAGCCATTGCATCATGGTAAAACTTTCAGGTCCAAGGACAGAGAAATCCACAGAAAAAGGGATTTCTCTGTCCTTTTTTCATGGATAGAAAATGAGTGACTATTTTGGAGATGAATGTTGAAAGGGGAAGTGGCATGTCAAATTTAAAAAGAACACCTTTATTTGAAGTGTACAAAAAGTATGGGGGAAAGACGATCGATTTTGGCGGCTGGGATCTTCCAGTGCAGTTCTCCAGTATCAAAGAGGAACATGAGGCAGTAAGGTCAACAGCTGGATTATTTGATGTATCACATATGGGGGAAGTCGAAGTCAAAGGGAATGACAGCCTTGCTTATCTTCAAAAGATGATGACAAATGATATTTCCAAGCTGAAGGATGGGGGAGCACAATATACAGCGATGTGCTACGAAAATGGCGGAACAGTGGATGATCTTCTCGTTTATAAAATGGAAGATAATCATTACTTGCTTGTCATCAATGCATCCAACATTCAAAAGGATTACGACTGGCTTGAAAAACATCTTGAAGGAGATGTTTCCATCCGTAATCTATCTGAAGAAACAGCTCAGCTTGCTCTTCAGGGGCCAATGGCCGAAACTGTGCTTCAACAATTGGCAGATCAGCATTCATTATCTGATATCAAATTTTTCAAATTCCAAACAAATGTAGATTTAAAGGGAATCCATGCTCTTGTTTCCAGAACAGGATACACAGGAGAAGATGGATTTGAAATATATTGTGCTGCAGAAGATGCAGTTAAGCTTTGGGAAGCTATCCTGGAAACAGGCAAAGAAGAGGGAGTCATTCCTTGTGGACTAGGAGCAAGGGATACCCTTCGTTTTGAAGCGAATCTTGCTCTTTATGGCCAAGAGCTGTCACCGGATATCACGCCGATCGAAGCAGGAATCGGATTTGCTGTCCGTGTCGATAAAGAAGCTGAGTTTATTGGCCAATCTGTTTTAAAGGAACAAAAGGAAAATGGAGCGCCGAGGAAACTCGTTGGAATCGAAATGATTGACCGCGGCATTCCACGCCATGGATACGAGGTATACATTGGGGATGAAAAAATCGGGGAAGTGACGACAGGAACGCAATCTCCGACGTTGAAAAAAAATGTCGGGCTGGCGCTCATTAAATCAGAATTTTCTTCTTTGGACACTGAAGTCGAGGTGGAAATTAGAGGGAAACGACTGAAAGCTGCTGTTGTGGCAACACCATTTTATAAAAGGCCAAAGAAATAAGGAATCGAAGGGAGATAGAAGGATGAAGCACCGTTATTTGCCGATGACTGAGCAAGATCAAAAGGAAATGCTGGAAGCCATAGGTGTTGAGAACATCAATGAGCTATTCGAAGATATTCCTGAAAAAGTAAGATTCAATGGGGAATACAACATTAAAAAAGCTAAATCAGAAACGGAACTATTGAGGGAATTATCCGATTTGGCTTCAAAGAATGCAGACTTAAAGAGTCATGCTTCATTCCTTGGGGCTGGGGTTTATGATCATTATATCCCGACTATTGTCGACCATGTCATTTCCCGTTCTGAATTTTATACAGCCTATACTCCATATCAGCCGGAAATTTCCCAAGGAGAGCTTCAGGCGATTTTCGAATTCCAAACCATGATTTGCGAATTGACTGGCATGGATGTAGCCAATTCTTCCATGTATGACGGCGGAACATCCTTGGCGGAAGCAGCAATGCTTAGTGCCGGCCATACCCGCAGGAAAAAGATTGTGATTTCAGAAGCTGTGAACCCGGAATCAAGGGCAGTTGTCAAGACTTACGCTAAGGGGCAATACATAGATGTCATTGAAGTCCCTCATAAAAATGGCGTAACTGATTTGGAAGCGTTAAAGGCGGAGATGAATGACGATGTAGCTGCTGTCATTGTCCAATATCCGAATTTCTTCGGACAAATCGAATCCCTGAAAGAAATTGAGCCAATTGCCCATGACCACAAATCATTATTTGTCGTGTCGAGCAACCCGCTTGCTTTGGGTGCCCTCACTCCACCTGGCGCTCTCGGGGCAGATATCGTTGTAGGTGATGCACAGCCATTCGGAATCCCATCGGCATTTGGCGGTCCACACTGCGGATATTTTGCGGTTACGTCGAAATTGATGAGAAAAGTACCTGGAAGACTTGTAGGCCAAACAGTCGACGAAGACGGAAAACGTGGATTCGTCCTTACTCTCCAGGCAAGGGAGCAGCACATCCGAAGAGATAAAGCGACTTCTAATATCTGTTCAAACCAAGCGTTGAACGCATTGGCGGCTTCCGTTGCAATGACTGCGCTCGGCAAAAAGGGAATGGCTGAAATCGCTATGCAAAATATTCAAAAGGCACATTATGCGAAACAGGCATTCAAAGAAAATGGTTTCGAAGCCGTATTTGAGGGCCCATCCTTCAACGAGTTCGTCATTAAACTTCAAAAGCCAGTGAAAGAATTAAATAAAACGCTGCTTGACCGGAAAAAAATCATTGGCGGATACGATTTGGGTCGAGACTATCCTGAATTGGAAAATCATATGCTTGTTGCCGTTACAGAGCTTCGTACGAAGGAAGAAATTGATACTTTTGTAAAGGAAGTGAGGGGTTCTCATGAATAATAGCCATCAATCACTCATTTTTGAATTATCTAAACCGGGAAGAGTGGGGTACAGCCTTCCGGAAATGGATATTCCGGAAGTTCCGGTTGCGGACTTGATCCCCGAAGAGTATATCCGAAAAGAAGAACCAAATCTTCCGGAAGTATCTGAACTCGATATCATGCGTCATTACACTGCGCTATCAAGACGCAATCACGGAGTGGATTCCGGGTTTTACCCGCTAGGCTCATGTACGATGAAGTATAATCCAAAAATCAATGAAAGTGTTGCAAGGTACAGTGGATTTGCCCATATTCATCCACATCAGGCTGAAGAAACCGTTCAAGGTGCAATGGAACTTATGTACGATCTTCAGGAGCATCTTATTGAAATCACGGGAATGGATGAGGTCACATTACAGCCGGCTGCCGGTGCACATGGTGAATGGACTGGATTGATGATGATCCGTGCTTACCATGAAGCAAAAGGCGATGTGAATCGAACAAAGGTAATCGTGCCTGATTCCGCTCATGGAACAAATCCAGCCTCTGCAACTGTAGCGGGCTTCGAAACAGTTACCGTCAAGTCAAACGAAAATGGTTTAGTAGACTTGGAAGACTTGAAAAGGGTCGTTGGGGAAGATACAGCAGCCTTGATGCTGACAAACCCCAATACACTAGGATTGTTTGAGGAGAATATCCTCGAAATGGCACAGATTGTCCATGAAGCAGGCGGGAAGCTTTATTATGACGGCGCCAATCTGAATGCTGTCCTTTCTAAAGCAAGACCTGGAGATATGGGCTTCGATGTGGTTCACTTGAATCTTCATAAAACGTTTACCGGCCCACATGGCGGTGGCGGCCCTGGTTCTGGACCAGTCGGTGTCAAAGCGGATCTGATCCCTTACCTGCCTAAACCTGTATTAAGAAAATCAGATGAAGGATTTTATTTCGACTACGACCGGCCTGAGTCCATCGGCCGTGTGAAACCATACTATGGAAACTTTGGCATCAACGTTCGCGCTTACACGTATATCCGTTCTATGGGTCCTGATGGATTAAAAGCAGTGACGGAATATGCTGTATTAAATGCCAATTATATGATGAGGAAGCTAGCTCCATATTATGATCTTCCATTTGACCGCCATTGTAAGCATGAGTTCGTACTGAGCGGAAAACGCCAGAAAAAGCTTGGTGTACGTACCCTTGATATTGCTAAACGCCTGCTTGATTTCGGCTATCATCCTCCAACGATCTATTTCCCGTTGAACGTAGAGGAGTGCATCATGATCGAGCCTACTGAAACAGAATCAAAAGAAACGCTCGATGCATTCATTGATGCTATGATCCAGATCGCTAAAGAAGCAGAAGAGACTCCTGAAGTGGTGCAGGAAGCACCTCATACCACTGTCGTCAAACGTATGGACGAAACTCTTGCTGCAAGAAAGCCTGTTTTGCGCTATCAAGCATAGAAAAGAACGGAGAAAAGGGATCGGCCCAATAGGCTGATCCCTTTTCAATTTGCATCCTGTCTATAAAGTAAAACACCAGTATGATCTACTGGTGTTTTTATAAATCTATGATGATGGCTGGCGGTGATTATTTTTTTGCTTTGACTTTGCCAGTCCACTTTTTGAAACCGCCTTGAAGGTGGTTAAGATTGCGGTAGCCTTTTCTGTATAGCATCTGTCCAGCCCTTCCGCTTCTTAAACCGCTTTGGCAGTATAGATAAACCGGCTGGTCGGTACGGATCTCCTTCATGCGTGTTCTTAGCTGGGATAATGGAATGTTCCTAGCGCCCAATACATGTCCCTGGTCAAATTCGTTCGGTTCGCGTACATCGATAAGCTGGGCTTTTCGATAGCCTTCGCGGAACTCTTCTTCAGACAAGGTCTTAATGACTCTCTTTTGATAAAAGAAATTAAAAAGAGAGTAGGCGATGATCCCTGCTATTACTGCTAACAATATGTACAATGTTATTCCCCTTTCTAACAATAAAGCTACTTCTATTATAGTCATTTTATTGTGATAATCAAAGCATTAAAAAGCGGCAGGCTTTTGTTTTTTATCCAGATTTGATAGACTAATAAGCGGATTTTAAAATAATAAATGAAAAAAAGAAGGTTTGCAGCATGACAAAAGAGATTTGGCGTTTCATCGACTCGGGGAATTGTTCCCCTTCTTTTAATATGGCATTGGATGAAGCTTTGCTGGATTGGCACAGTGAAGGGATAATCCCTCCAACAATCCGATTTTACGGATGGGATCCGGCTACTTTATCGGTCGGCTATTTTCAAAAAGTAGAAAAGGAAATCAACATGGATGCAGTTAGAGTGAATAAGCTGGGATTCGTCCGCCGTCCGACCGGCGGAAGAGGCGTCCTGCATGATCAGGAGCTGACATATAGTGTTATCGTGTCAGAGGAACATCCTGAAATGCCTAAAACCGTGACAGAAGCCTATCGAGTGATTTCTGAAGGGATTCTAAAAGGTTTTCATGAGCTTGGCCTCGAAGCCTATTTTGCCGTGCCGAGGACGGAAGATGAGAGAAGCAGTTTGAAAAACCCTCGATCCGCTGTTTGCTTCGATGCCCCAAGCTGGTACGAACTCGTTGTCGAAGGACGAAAAGTTGCCGGTAGTGCACAGACAAGACAGAAGGGTGTCATACTTCAGCATGGCTCCATTCTGCTCGATCTGGATGAAGACTTGCTTTTCAGCTTGTTTAAATATCCAAGCGAAAGAGTTAAGGAACGGATGCAGAAAGCATTTAAGAGCAAAGCCGTCGCCATCAATGAGATCAGTTCACGCAAAGTGGATCTGAATATGGCAAAAGAAGCATTCAAAAAAGGGTTTGAGGAAGGATTGAATATAGAGCTTGAACCTTATACATTATCTGAAGACGAGCTTGCCTATGTGAATCAAATCGCTAAAGATCGTTATGAAAGCGATGAGTGGAATTACAAGAGATAATGAGATAGACGAAAAAGCGATGCCTAAAGGGGTATCTATTGACAATTCCCCTTTGGCCGCTTTTTTCTTTTTCCACCAAAAAAATAAAAAATATATGGGATTGACAAAATAGAATCAGGTTTGAGGTTATGTTTCACAAGGTATTAATGAATGTACTCATAACGCAAACTCTGAAATCTATAAAATGATGCAGAGAAAGAATGTTTCCCTCTCATTCCCTCGCTTTTTCTTTCATTTCTATCATATTCACAGTTTGACAATTTTCTTAAGTTATGACCCAAAAACTATATATAGTATATGTCAAGTAAAAAATAACACAATATATTGTGTTTATTAGTTGAAAATAGAAGCGCATCTTTGATATAGTTATTTTGCCAAAGACAACAGAGAATAAATTCTGCTAGAAAAAGAATGGATTTATTTTATTTAAAGGAGCTGGCGTAATGTCGACTAGTATTCACCTGAAACCACAACTTAACAAGGAGCAGCTTAATAAGGATATTCAATTATTTCCTCAAGTCCACGAAATCACTCCGGACATGCATATCACACACAAAGGTGTTTCCCGCTTAGTCATGATCGATAGATACTCTTTCAAAGATACGGAAAAAATAACCCTATCCGAAGGCGATTATGTCGTTTTGACAATTAAAGAGGATCCCAAGTTCCCCGCAAGAGGGCTGGGTTTCATTGTTGGGATCGACTGGGAGAATAAAACAGCAGACGTCCTTGTCGAAGAAGAATATAGAAGTGTGCTTGACAGCCAAAAAGAAATCGAGACAGGAATTATAAAGAAATCTCTCGATGTAATTGAAAAGCCGCTTGAAATCTATTATGAGCAAATTGCTAAAAGAAACGCGACTGGCCTTGCTTCTGTAGAGAAAACGGAAGAAAAGAAAAAGGAATGGTTTGAGAAATTCTATCAAGAGCTTGTCAATCTCAATTTCATCCCTGCCGGAAGGGTATTATATGGGGCTGGTGCAGAGACGGACGTAACGTACTTCAATTGCTATGTCATGCCTTTTGTACAGGATTCACGTGAAGGCATCTCTGAACACCGCAAGCAAGTGATGGAAATAATGAGCCGCGGCGGTGGAGTAGGGACAAACGGATCCACTCTCCGACCAAGAAATACTCTGGCAAAAGGAGTCAACGGAAAATCCTCAGGCTCTGTCTCCTGGCTGGATGACATCGCAAAGCTTACTCACCTCGTGGAACAAGGCGGTTCACGCAGGGGAGCCCAGATGATCATGCTTGCCGATTGGCATCCGGACATCGTTGAATTCATCATCTCCAAGATGCAGAACCCAAGGATCCTCCGCTACTTGATTGAAAATACAGAAGATGAACATATCAAGAAAATCGCGAATGAAAAATTGAAATTCACTCCACTCACTGAGCAGGAAAAAGCAATGTATCAAGGAATCATCAATTATAAGCAAATACCTGGCTATGGCGGATTTGATGAAAAAATAATCAAGGATGCAGAACTTAAGCTTTCACTTGGCGGCAATTATTCAGTCCATAATTCTGAATTCCTGACCGGAGCTAACATTTCTGTGTGCTTAACCAAGGACTTCATGGAAGCTGTTGAAAAGGATGCTGAGTATTCCCTTAGATTCCCGGATGTGGAGTCTTATAATGAAGAACAAATGAATCATTATAATGAAGAATGGCACAAAATCGGCGATGTGCGGGAATGGCAGGATCTTGGCCATAAGGTGCGCACTTACAAAAAGATCAAGGCGAAAGAACTTTGGAACCTGATCAACGTCTGTGCCACTTACTCGGCAGAGCCTGGCATCTTCTTCATCGACAATGGTGCGACACGTTCTCTCATAAGTGCAGCGTAAAGCAACACGAAAGAGAGGGTCCAACCTTCTAGGTTGGATACAACTAATTCTTCTGAAAGCAGGAATGAAAGCCGTCATGTTGAGCTGAAACTGCTTTGATAATACTCCTACGTGCGTCAAACCGTGTTAGCGGTAAGATGTACGAAGCTAGGTAAAGTCGTCTGAAATCGACCTAAGTTCACCAGAATATGGTCAAGGATAGGGCGGTCAGCCGAAAAAGATGAATATGGTGAGAATGTTAGACTAGCAATCTAACTGACGAACTTGCGAATGAAAGGGTCTAAAATGAAGATTTCTTGAAAAAGAAATTCGTTACAAATGTAACGGAAGTTGCCGAGGAGTAAGCACGTTGTCATGAAACTCGGTATAGTGAACAAAGGACACTATAAACTTCAGGCTCAGAGCAAGCACCTAAGTTCAATCATATGGCTAAGAAGAATTGGAACGTGGTAAGCAAGATACTCTCACTCAAACGACTAACATCGGAGAGGTTGATATAAGGGTAATAACCCGAAATTCATTTAATCTTGTGAAAGTAGGGTCACAGTACCGTAGAAGCTATGGAAACATAGTGGAGGGAGAGGCCCAAGTCTGATAGTTCTAAAATAAACAAAACAAGTGAAATTTCGATGATCGGGTATGAATGCAGGAATACACCATAAAAAACGAGGTGTTCTGCAACGAATACAAGTCTGAGATACAACGAGTACTACAATATGCAACAGGTTTTTGATGAATTATTCTCCCAAAGTGATGAAAATCACAAATTCAACAAATTGTATGACCTAATAATAGATGAACGTAACATCTTATTAGCTTACAGAGTTATTAAAACCAACCAAGGTTCTAAAACCGCTGGAACGGATAGCTACACCATTGAAAACTTTAAAACCATGAGTAAAAACGAGTTTGTTTCTCTAATCCGCAACTCTCTAAGGAATTACAAACCCAAAGCTGTTCGACGTGTAATGATTCCTAAAGGACATAACACGGGCAAATTCAGACCTTTGGGAATTCCAACAATGTTAGATAGACTCATACAACAGATGTTTAAACAAATCCTAGAGCCTATCTGCGAAGCGAAATTTTACAAACACAGTTACGGATTTAGACCATTGCGAAGCACGAAACACGCCTTGGCAAGGACGAACTTCCTAGTCAATGTCAGTCAACTACACTATGTTGTAGATATAGACATTAAGGGCTTCTTTGATAACGTAAATCACCGAATCCTCATGAAACAACTCTGGAACATGGGTATTCAAGATAGAAGGGTCTTAGCCATCATTAGCAAAATGCTGAAAGCCCCCATAAAGGGTGAAGGCACTCCTACTAAAGGCACACCTCAAGGTGGTATCCTTTCTCCATTGTTATCAAACATAGTCCTTAACGACTTAGACCAATGGGTATGCAACCAATGGGAAACATTCGAAACAAGACATAAATACACTCAGAATGAGAAGAAATATGTCATGTTAAAGAGAAGCTCGAACCTGAAAACTGGTTTTATCGTTAGATATGCGGATGATTTCAAAATCATGACTAATAGCTATTCCAACGCTGTCAAGTGGTTCCACGCAGTCCAGGGATACCTTAAAGACCGATTGAAATTAGATATATCACCAGATAAATCTAAAATCACAAACATTAGAAAGAATTCTTCCGAATTCTTAGGTTTTAAAATTCGTGCTACTAAGAAAAACGAAAAGCATCTAGTAAGGGTAAATATGATTGAAAAGAAGAAAGATGAAATCGTTAGAAGGATGAAAGAACTCATCCTGAAAATAAGGAATGAAACGACCATAAACAACGTTAGGTTATACAATGCCTACATTATGGGGATACAAAACTACTTCAAGTACGGTAGCATGGTTCCTAAAGATTTCGTCGAAATCATGCACAAGGTTCATCCTTATGCACGAAGTAAACTTTGGAAGATAGGTAAACATGAATACCCAAGCGGGGCTAGCAAAACCTATCTGAAGTTTTACGGAAGCAACCTCAAGACATGGAAGGTATTGGGAGTACACCTTTTCCCGATTCATGGGCTAACGAGCTTTGCTAAAAGTAAACAATTCAATCCAAAGTTGAACATCTTCACAGTTGAAGGTAGAAACCTATTTCACAAAAATCTTAATGCCTTAGTAGAAATAAATATCCGTAAACTCATGAAGTCAAAAATACTTGACCAATCAATTGAATATCAAGACAACAGAATTTCCCGCTATTCAATGAAAAACGGGAAATGTGAAGTACTCGGTATTTTCCTTGAAGCAAACGAAGTTGCATGCCATCACAAAAATCCTAAAGCTTTAGGTGGAGAAGATAAATTCAGCAATCTTAGAATCATACATTCAGATATCCACAAATTGATTCATGCAACCAAAAAGGAAACGATTGATAAGTATTTGACTAAGTGGGAGATCAAGCAGAATTCGAAACTTCTTGATAGAATTAACGAATATCGCAAGTTCTGTAAAGTGGAAATGATACTTTAGGAGAAATAACCAAAAACTTGCATATAGTACTCGATTAGAGAATTTTATACTTGTAACTTGTTGAAACTTATTTTTGAAACTATCAGATGGAACGCCGTATGAGGTGAAAGTCTCACGTACGGTGTGGAGTGGGGGAAAAGTTGGAGATAATATCAAAGACTTACCTATCACTATCCAATGATATGACGAATGCCAAAGCATATGGACAAAAAGTAGTAGCGACCAATCCGTGTGGCGAACAGCCTCTCGCACCATTTTCTGTTTGCAATCTTGCAGCTGTGAATCTTGCAGAAATGGCCGATAAAGAAAATAAGACCGTTAATTTTGAAAAGCTGAAGCGCACTGTTGAAGTAGGAGTCAGAATGCAGGACAATGTCATTGATGCGACACCTTACTTCCTTGAAGAAAATAAAAAGCAGGCATTGGGCGAGCGCCGCGTAGGGCTTGGTGTCATGGGTCTTGCCGATCTTCTCATCTACTGTGAAAAAGAATATGGTTCACCGGAAGGGAACCTTCTTGTAGATGAAGTGTTCGAAGTAATTGCGACCACTGCTTACAGAACATCCGTCGAACTGGCTAAAGAAAAAGGAAGCTTTCCATTCTTGGATGGCAGTTCTGCAGAAGAAGGAAATCGGATCAGACAAGCGTTCATTGAAACGGGCTATATGAAAAAGATGCCGCAGGATATCAGGGATTCCATCCTGGCCCATGGTATCCGCAACTCGCATCTCCTTACAGTTGCTCCAACTGGAAGCACCGGAACTATGGTAGGCGTTTCAACAGGGCTTGAACCATATTTCTCCTTCACTTACTATCGAAGCGGACGTCTGGGCAAGTTCATTGAAGTGAAAGCAGATATTGTAAAGCATTATCTTGATTCCAATCCACAGGCGGATGAGAATGCTCTTCCAGAATGGTTTGTGACTGCCATGAGCCTGGCCCCTGAGGCGCATGCAGATGTCCAATGTGTCATCCAACGCTGGATTGACAGCTCCATCTCGAAGACCGTAAATGCTCCAAGGGGCTACTCGGTTGAACAAGTGGAAAAAGTCTATGAGCGCCTATATAATGGCGGTGCAAAAGGCGGAACTGTTTATGTAGATGGAAGCCGCGATGCACAGGTATTGACGTTGAAGGCAGAAGAAAATTCGTTTGAAGATACTGCAGAAATCGACCAGCCTTCCTCAGACAAAAAACCTGTCGTACTTGTAGATACGATTCAAGAGCTTAGATCCACAAATGTGAAGATCGGTTCAGAAGTCGGAAACACTTGTCCGGTCTGCCGAAAAGGTGAAGTAAAAGAAATGGGCGGCTGCAATACTTGCGATAACTGCGGTGCACAATTAAAATGCGGCCTGTAATATAAAAGATCTAAAAAGACTGCAAAGAATCCAACTTTGCAGTCTTTTTTAATAGGCAAGAATGAAAATAGGCAGTTTAATCATCCGCACTAAAATCCTGTTCTAATTTCAGCCCCATACCATTAAAAATGTAAGAAGGAAGTATCAAAGGGGCTGACACAATGTGGATTGACGGGGTTTTTTCAGGAGGAGGCATAAAAGGGTTCGCACTGATTGGAGCGATTCAGGCAATCGAAGAAAAGGGATTCCGGTTCAAGAGGGTGGCCGGAACTTCGGCAGGTTCTATCATTGCGGCATTCACTGCAGCAGGATTTACGTCTGAAGAAATGATCCACTTATTAAATGAAACAGATGTAAAAGGATTTCTCGATATTCGCAGACCGCTGCTTCCTCTTCCTTTTGCCAGATGGCTGTTGATTTATTGGCGATTGGGTGTTTTTACAGGCAAGAAACTGGAAATGTGGCTGGAGGAGAAATTAGCTCAAAAAGGGATTTACACATTTTCAGACCTTCCAAAGGATGCACTAAGGGTGATTGCATCCGACCTGACCAACGGAAAACTGATGGTGCTGCCGGATGATTTGGAACGGTACGGCATTCCACCCGATTCGTTCCCTGTGGCAAGAGCGATACGCATGAGCTGCAGCATCCCCTATTTTTTTGAGCCGGTCCGACTGAAAGGACTTGGAGGAACAAGCATCGTAGTGGATGGAGGGGTGTTGAGCAATTTTCCTATGTGGCTGTTCGATAAAGAGAATGTAAAGAATGTCCGGCCTGTGCTTGGCATAAGACTCAGCCCTGAAGGCAGCATGGCAGAGCCCAATAAAATAAAAAATGGGGTGCAAATGTTTGGAGCGTTGTTTGAAACGATGAAGGATGCACATGATTCCCGCTATATTTCACGGAAGCATGCCAAAAATATCATCTTTATCCCTGTTGAAAACATACAAGCTACAAGCTTCGAAATAACGGAACAAAGAAAAAACGCCCTCGTTGAACTAGGACGTCTAAAAGCAAATGAATTTTTCAAGAAATGGTGTTATTAAAGGCTTTTTTCTCAAAGTTTGTTGCTTTAGTCATTAAAAAAGGATAACTTATGCAAACTATACAGTAAATTCAGCTCGAAAAGAGCCTGGATACTCCTTTTCAACGCCCAAAACAATTATTTTTACGTTAAAATCGGCTATAAGATTTTAACAATAATGTTTAGGAAAACAGCCTATTAAAAATGGACTTAAAAGGCACGATTTTTCTTTTTGCCTTTTTTCCCTTCAATGACGGTCAAATTTGCCTGTGATTTCTTCCGAATCGGTTTTTTGCGGGATTGTATGGAAGAGACGCTGGCTGTTGGCCGTTTTTTATGCTTCCTTTTTGTTTTCTTCGCTGCTCTGATAAATGCTCTTTGGTCTTTCCCGTCCGGTTTTCTCATCCGAATTACACGATAAATGACGTATATGATGGCGGCTATGACGATGACAAATAAGGCCTGCCGCAGCAAATATGAAGGATTGGAGAAAAGGCCGATTAAGGCTAAAACGATGATTCCTGAAAGAAACCAATGACGAACGTTCATGAAAGCCACCTCCTATGAGCATGATGAGCATTTTTAAGACAATTTAAACCTTCCTTTGAAGAAATTATACAATTTCTTCTTCATCTGGGTTCCCTTGCTCTTTATTTTCCATCTTTAGCATCTCTTTAAACGATGCAATGGCAACTTCCACTTGATCATCAGCAGGTTCTTTTGTTGTAAGCAATTGAAGCCAAAGGCCGGGATAGCCAAGGTAGCGAAGGACAGGCACACTCCTCAGTTTATTTGTCAATTGCAGTACTTCAAAAGATATGCCAAGCACAACGGGAATCAAAGCCAGCCTGTCGACAATCCTGAGCCAAAGTGGGGAAGTAGGGACAAGCATGTAAACGAATACACCGACAATGACAGTGAATAAAATGAAGCTGCTTCCACAGCGATAATGGAGGCGGGAATGCGCCTGGACATTTTCGACTGTCAACTCCTTGTAATTTTCATACGTATTGATTACCTTATGCTCTGCCCCATGATATTGAAAAACGCGTTTAATCAGCGGCGTCATGGATACAAAATAAATATACGCCAATAGGAACAGCAGCTTGAAAAACCCTTCGACCAGTACTTGGGAAAAATCACTGCTGAAGATCGGACGTGTGAGCTGCGCAAGGAAAATCGGGACTAAGGTGAAAATGAATTTTCCAAATAGGAAGGAAATGACCCCGATTGTTGCGACCCCGAGTATCATGGATAACTTGGAGCCTTGCTGTTCCTTTATTGCTTCATCGTCCTTTGGGTCTACGTCAAAACGCTCTGTAGAAAAATTAAGATGCTGTGAACCATTTGCACTCGCTTCAATAATTGCTACAATTCCTCGGATAAAAGGGATCTTCTTCAGTTTTTGAAAAACAGGACGGCTTTTTCTGGGCAGATGAAAAAATTCGATTGAATCATCTTTTCTTCTTACTGCGGTGACCGTATGTTTTTTTCCTCCGAACATGACCCCTTCGACGACAGCCTGGCCGCCATATGCAGGTCTTTCTTGTTTCTCCATGTTTCAGACACCAACCTAAGCTATTAGAATGTATTTATTTGGGTAGTTTATCTTAAAACGTCCATAATAAATATATATTTCATTCTACTAAAAAATAGGGTCTGCGACTAGGGCTATGCGAGAAGGATTCATTTTTGAATGAAATGGAATTTTTTCTTTTGGACATACTAAGGTTGGAGGTGAGGGCTATGCCTGAAGAAAGCGGCCGTTTGGAACAAAATAAGAGGGAAAAGCCTATGTCAGCGCTTATGCTGGCTATGATTACTGGATTTTGTGGAGGAATCCTCTGGAGCGGGATCGGTTATCTGGCCTATTTATTTCATTTTACATCCATAAGTCCATTGGTGATATTAGAACCATGGGCAATCGGGAATTGGAAATATACCTGGCTGGGCATGGTCATTTCAATCATTGCCATCGGAATTGTTTCGATAGGGGCTGCACTTGTTTATTATGCATTCATGAGGAAGATGAAGAACATCTGGCCCGGAATTGCCTATGGAATTGTTTTGTTCTTTCTTGTGTTTTTTGTTCTCAATCCCATCTTTCCGAGCATCAAGCCTTTCACAGAAATGGACCTTGATACACTCATTACATGTGGGTGTTTGTATATTTTATTTGGGCTTTTTGTCGGCTATTCCATTTCATATGAAGAAAATGAACTCAGCCATGAGTATGAAAAGGCATCAGATGAAGAGCAGGAGCAGCACTCCTGATAACAGAAGAAACAGACAATTAAGTAGTGCTGCACATTTTATTTATGGTAGAATGTTCATTGTGAACATTCTTTTTTCATAAGGAGATGGCTATGGCAAAAATTCTTCTTTTGAACGGTCCAAATCTTAATCGGCTCGGTAAACGGGAGCCTGATGTTTATGGGACCCTGACATTATCGGATATAGAAGAAAAAATTAAATCTGCGGGAAGCGCACATGGATTGGATGTAGAATGCTTTCAATCTAATCATGAAGGACAGCTGATCGATAAACTTCATGAAATAGAAGACCGGGGGTTTGCAGGAGTCATCTTTAATCCTGGGGCCTTCACGCACTACAGCTATGCCATAAGGGATGCCATTGCTGCCATTAATGTACCGGTTATTGAAGTGCATATTTCCAACATCCATGCAAGGGAAGAGTTTAGAAGCCATTCAGTTATGGCGCCTGTTACCGATGGGCAGATTGTAGGCCTCGGCAGCCAAGGATATGAATTGGCGCTCTCAGTATTTATTGGACGAAAAGAGGGGGAGAATTAGAATGAAGAAACTAGAACAAGTACGGGAACAATTCGCGGAAAAAGGAATCGATGGACTGCTGGTTACAAGTTCATACAACAGACGCTATATGACAAACTTTACTGGCTCAGCAGGGGTTGCCCTCATTTCCGGGGAAAAGGCATTATTCATCACTGATTTCAGGTATACGGAACAGGCTGGTAAACAAGCTGAAGGATATGAAATTGTTCAGCATAAAGGGCTTCTTCATGATGAAGTTGTGGCACAGGCAGAAAAGCTCGGGATTAAGAAACTTGGCTTCGAATCCAGCTATATGACGTTCTCTACTTATAAAACCTATGAAAACGCTTTTAAAGGGGAGCTTGTCCCTGTTAATGGGTTGATGGAAAACTTACGCTTGATTAAGACTCCATCAGAGATTAAGATATTAAAGGAAGCGGCTGATATTGCAGACGCAGCTTTTAAACATATTTTAGATTACATAAAACCAGGTGTTACAGAACTTGATGTCTCCAATGAATTGGAGTTTTTCATGAGAAAAGCCGGTGCGACTTCCTCTTCATTTGATATCATCGTTGCATCAGGTTATCGTTCTGCACTGCCCCATGGCGTTGCAAGCGATAAAAAAATTGAAAAAGGCGATTTTGTCACACTTGACTATGGTGCGCTGCACAAAGGATATGTGTCAGATATCACCAGAACAGTTGCTGTAGGGCAGCCATCAGATCAGTTAAAGGAAATTTACGATATCGTATTGGAATCGCAGCTTAAATCAATGGAGCAAATCAAGCCGGGTATGACTGGTATTGAAGCAGATGCGATTGCCCGTGATTATATAACTGAAAAAGGATATGGTGATCAATTCGGTCATTCCCTTGGTCATGGAATTGGGTTGGAAGTGCATGAAGGACCAGGATTATCCGTTCGTTCAGATATCGTCCTGAAGCCGGGTATGGTTGTAACGGTTGAACCAGGCATCTATGTACAGGGGCTTGGCGGCGTCAGAATTGAAGATGACACATTGATCACAGAAGATGGAAATGAAACACTGACCCACTCAACGAAAGATTTAATCATTTTGTAGGATAGAGCAGGAGGAAAAAACATGATTTCAGTAAACGATTTTAAAACAGGACTTACAATTGAAGTGGACAATGGAATCTGGAGAGTTATGGATTTCCAACATGTTAAACCAGGAAAAGGTGCGGCTTTTGTTCGCTCGAAATTAAGAAATCTCCGTACGGGTGCAGTTCAAGAGAAAACGTTCCGTGCCGGAGAAAAAGTAGGGAAAGCACAAATCGATAACCGCCGTATGCAATATCTTTATGCAAACGGAGATCAGCATGTATTCATGGATAATGAATCCTATGAGCAAATCGAACTTCCTGCATCTTCTATCGAATATGAATTGAAGTTCTTGAAAGAAAATATGGAAGTATCCATCATGATGTACCAAGGAGAGACTCTTGGAGTAGAACTTCCGAACACAGTGGTATTGGAAGTTACAGAAACAGAGCCTGGTATCAAAGGTGACACAGCTTCCGGTGGAACAAAGCCTGCAACGCTTGAAACGGGATTGATTGTACAAGTGCCTTTCTTCGTCAACCAAGGAGATCAATTAATCGTCAACACTGTTGACAGCACTTATGTTTCACGCGCATAAAAAATTATAATAATCGAAGCACATAAAACCGAGGGGAATTCCCCTCGGTTTTTTTGTGTTTTTTTTCATTTAGGCATATTCAATCCGAATAAGAATACATTGTAGTAACGGAGAGGCTTGTACGAAGGAGGACCAGTTATGAAATCAATCATTGCCTTTTTGCCGAAAACGATTGCAGCACAAATCACCGATCTCCCTTCCCGTATTAAAGATGAAATGGAAGAAATAAGAATCAGAATCAATCGTCCCCTTGAAGTTTCTGTAAGAGGGAATCCTCACTATCTTCCTTATATTGCACGCTCAGAAGATGCAGAACAATTTTTGAATAACTTGAGCAACCATTCCTTTTACACATTGGAAGAGGAGTTGAAAAGAGGCTATATAACCATTGAAGGCGGACATCGAATCGGACTTGCCGGAAAAGTAATCCTAGAACGCGGGGAAGTGAAAGGAATCAGGCAAATCGCTTCCTTCAACATTCGGATCGCCCGACAGAAAATTGGTTTAGCCAATCACTTGATAGATGAATTATATGATCATAAATGGCGTCACACGATGATTATCGGGCCGCCGCAGTCTGGGAAGACAACATTGCTTCGGGATCTTGCCAGAATAATTTCCACAGGGGTGCCCGAAAAAGGAATCCCTGCCCTCAAAGTGGGGATTGTCGATGAACGTTCAGAAATTGCGGGGAGTGTACATGGGGTGCCCCAGCTTCAATTCGGACCAAGGGTAGATGTTCTTGATGCTTGTCCTAAAGCGGAAGGGATGATGATGCTTATTCGTTCCATGAGCCCGGATGTATTAATAGTAGATGAAATTGGAAGAGAAGAAGACAGTGCCGCCATTCAAGAAGCCATTCATGCAGGAATCACTCTCGTCATGACTACTCACGGACATTCTTTCGACGAAATAAAAAAGAGGCCGATTCTTCAGCCAATCATTCATGCCCAAATATTTGATACCTATATTGAATTACACAGAAAAGAAGTTCCTGGTTCGGTTTCCAGGATTCTGGATGCAGCAGGAATACAGAGAAAAAAACGAAAAGCGGGTGTCTACTAAGCCATGATTAAAATTATAGGCGCCATATTTATTTTGATCTCTACATCATGGGCAGGATTCGAAGCATCAAAGCATCTAAGTGAAAGGCCAAAGCAATTGAGATGGCTGAAAACAGCCCTGCAGTCTCTAGAGGCAGAAATCATGTATGGACATACCCCTTTGCACGAGGCGGCTAGAAAAATTGCCAAACAGATGCCACGCCCCCTTTCCTGGTTCTTTGAGGCGTTTGCAGGAAGACTGACCGGGTCCGACACTACTGTACGCGATGCATGGGAAGAAAGCATGAAGGAAATCTGGAAGCAGACTGCTTTCAAACAAAGTGAATACGAAATTCTGAAGCAATTTGGGGAAACACTCGGCAGGCATGACATTGCAACCCAGCAGAAACAGATCATACTCGCATTGAATCATCTTGAGAGAGAAGAACAGGAAGCACGTGAAAGGCAGAACCGCTATGAAAAAATGGCTAAGAGCCTTGGTTTTATGTCCGGTCTTTTATTGATTATATTACTTCTTTAGAAGTTTGGGGGAGAAACAATGGGAATTGATGTAGATGTTATTTTTAAGATAGCCGGTGTAGGAATCGTGGTCGCATTTCTGCATACTATCCTTGATCAGGTAGGAAAAAAAGAATATGCACAATGGGTCACACTATTTGGATTTATCTACATCTTATTCATGGTCGCCTCAATCGTGGATGATTTGTTTCAAAAGATCAAATCAGTCTTTTTATTTCAAGGCTAGGAGGGATTAGCGATTGAAATTGTCCAAATAGCTGGAATCGCCCTTATTGTCACATTCTTAGCACTTATCATTAAGGAGCAGAAGCCGAACTTTGCTTTTTTACTTGTAGTATTTGCCGGATGTGCCATCTTCCTTTTTTTGATTGACCAAATCTATCTCATCATCGGCATGATTGAAAAAATTGCTGTCAATGCCAATGTAAATATGATTTATGTTGAAACAATACTAAAAATCATTGGAATAGCGTATATCGCAGAGTTTGCTTCCCACATTACGAAAGATGCAGGACAAGGGGCTATTGCAGCAAAAGTTGAGCTTGCAGGGAAGATATTAATTTTAGCCATGGCTGTCCCGATACTGACTGTCATCATTGAGACCATCATAAATATGATTCCAAAGGGGTAGCCTTGGCACTATCCGAGGTGTATCTATGCGGCAAAAAATCCAGGCTTCTATATTGCTAATGATCTTGATTTTATTTCTCTGCCCCTATGGTGTACAAGCTGAAGGAGGAAACGGCCCTTCGGAAGGAAACATGCAAGAGAGCTTTGTAAAAGGGCAGGTCGATGAACTGGGGCTTGAAGAGCTGAAAGGGTTCTGGGAAGACATTGTATCAAAGTATGGTGGATATCTCCCTGAAAGCCAAAAAGGAAGTCTAGTCGATTTCATCAAAGGGGACAAGCAGTTCTCGATGAAACAATGGCTTTACGGCGTTTCAAAGTTTGCTTTCCAAGAACTGATCATGAATGGGAAGCTTTTAGGTTCATTGATCATGTTGACCATCTTCAGCATGTTCCTTCAATCTCTGCAAAATGCCTTTGACCAGGGAAATGTCAGTAAAGTTGCCTACGCCATTGTTTTTATGGTTTTAATCATTATCGCCCTGAACTCATTTCATGTAGCGATTGAATATACACAAGATGCGATCAATACCATGGTCCATTTCATCATAGCCCTTTTCCCATTGCTCCTGGCATTGATTGCTACTTCCGGGGGGGTTGCTTCAGCAGCTTTTTTCCACCCCGTCATCATACTCTTGATGAACACAAGTGGATTGCTGATTGAGTATGTCGTACTTCCGCTTCTATTTTTATCTGCTTTACTAAGCATTGTCAGCACCCTTTCCGATCAGCATAAAGTCACACAGCTGGCTCAGCTCCTCCGAAATTGGAGCATCGGCCTCCTGGGGATCTTCATGACGGTTTTTTTAGGAGTCATCTCTGTCCAAGGTGCTGCTTCAGCAGTGACGGATGGGATTACCATCCGAACGGCCAAATTTGTAACAGGCAATTTCATCCCTGTCATAGGGAGGATGTTTACGGATGCAACAGACACGGTCATCTCTGCCTCGGTGCTGCTGAAGAATACAGTAGGGATCGCAGGGGTAGCCATCCTCCTTTTGATTGCGGCATTCCCGGCCATAAAGATTTTGGTCATTGCCTTTATTTATAAACTGGCAGCTGCGTTGCTTCAGCCCATCGGCGGAGGGCCGGTCATCGCCTGCCTGGATACAATCAGCAAGAGTGTGATATATGTATTTGCTGCTTTAGCGATTGTTTCCTTCATGTTTTTCCTGAGTATTACCGTGATGATTGCAGCAGGAAATATAACCTTGATGATCCGATGAAAGGGGGGATGGTGTATGAGTTTTCTTGTACAGTGGATAACCAATATTATCATGTTCATATTATTAACGGTTGTCATGGACATGCTGCTTCCCAATTCCTCTTTTAAAAAATATACGAAAATGGTGACGGGGCTGCTGCTTATCACAATCATTCTAACGCCTCTATTAAAATTGATGTCTTCCAATTTTGAACAAGTTTTTAATGGAGCCGTGATCCAGGATCCGGCAGAAAGCCAACAAGTAGAAAAATTAATAGAAAATAAGAAAAAAGAAATACAAGCTACACAACGTGCATATATTTTAAAACAAATGGCTGTCCAATTAAAAAAGGACGCTGAAGAGGAGTTGATTGATCAATTTGGTATAGGAATCCAATCCGTCGAGCTGGTGATGCAGAAAGACAATGAACAAAATTTTCCTGATAATCTGGTAAAGGTAGTCGTTTACCTCGGTGAACCGCAAGATGATAATCACCAAAATGCTATTGAAGCGGTAAAGCCGATTACTATAGATTCCAGCTCAGACAAAAATCCTGGGAAAACATTTAAGGATGAAAACGAAGTGATCGACCTCTTGGCCAACAGATGGAATTTAGATGCACAAAGAATCCAAATTCATTATGAAGGGGGGATTTCAGGAGAACATGAATCGTGAAAAGGGACCATTGGACTGGCTAAAATCGCAGTTGTTAGGCAAAAAGGAAGAATCCGGTCCTTCAAACAAAAAAAACGGAAAGATTCAATACTTAGTAATCCTTCTGTTATGCGGCGTCGCGTTCATGCTGATAAGCAGCATGTGGAAGTCAGGAGCTTCTGAATCCTCTCAGGAGACATTGGCAAATGGGAATGGTGGAAGTGCAGCCGCAGAAACATTCGGTTCAGTCAAGGATGCTCCTAATAAGAGTATGGCTGATTACGAAAAACAATACGAGAACCAGCTGAAGGAAGCCCTTGACCAGATGGCAGGTGTCAGCAGTGTAACAGTTGTCGTAAATGTAGAAGCTTCAGAGCAAAAAGTATTCGAGAAAAACACAAATGACCAGAACCAAATCACAAGTGAATCCGATCGTGACGGAGGTCAGCGGAAAATAGAAAATCAAACAAAAGATGAGCAGCTGGTCATCATCCGCAATGGTGAAAAAGAAGTCCCAATCGTGAAAGAGACGAGAAAGCCTGAAATCAAAGGTGTTCTCATAGTTGCGAAAGGGGCAGAAAATATTCAAGTGAAAAAATGGATCATTGAAGCAGTGACCCGCGTCTTGGATGTACCAAGCCACAGAGTTGCTGTCATGCCGAAAAAATAAAAGGGGGATTTATAAATGTTACTTAAAAAACAAACGGTTTGGTTATTGACGATGTTAAGTCTGGTTGTGGTGCTTTCAGTCTATTATGTGACTTCTCCAGCGCCGAAAACGTCAGACTTGGCGGCTGTTCAGCAAGGCAAAAAAGGTGATGAAAAAGCAAATGCAGATCAAAAGGGTGTAGATGTAGTGACAGAACAGGCTGGTGATGAAGTATTCGAGACACTTAGACTTGAAGAACAAGATAAGCGCAGTGAACTTCGCCAACAATTGACTGAAATGGTTGCATCACCTGATTTAAGCGCAGAAGAAAAGAGCAAAGCCTACGAGCAAATGCAGCAGCTGACTGAACTTGAAACAAAAGAAAAAGTATTGGAAAGCGTAATTCAATCCATGGGCTATAAAGATGCATTAGTGCGAGCAGATGGAGAAAAAGTGCTGATTACAGTAAAAGCAAACGAAAAATCAGCAAAAGCAGCCAACCAAATCATCCAAAAAGTCGGGGATGAACTCGGCGACATGGAAAAAATAGCAGTAGAGTTCCAACCGGAGTAAATAGAAAAGCGGAAGCGCCTTGCAAGCCCCGACCAGCATAAGACGGACCTCGAAGGAAATCCTGATTTCCGTAGAGGTGCGGCTTATGACTCGAGGGGCTAGGCGCTGGAGCTGGACAATAGAAAAGCGGAGCCGGCTGCTTAGAGGCGCCGAGGTTGGACTGAAGCACCACGAGATAAAGGAAACACGGAGAGCGAAGCGATCCGATGTTGACTTATCGTAAGTGTGCTGAAGGAAACCTCCCAGCCTCTAGCCGGTGGAGCTGGACAGTAGAAAAGCGGAAGCGCCTAGATCAAGGAAAAAGGAAGCGCCATAATTGACGCTTCCTTTTTTTGTTTTAGTATAACGCAATCAAATTATCTGTAGCTTTCGTTGAATCGGCAACAAGCTGATTCAACCCAATGAATTGGGAAGTCTGATTGTTCATTGCAGATGTCAATTCCTGCAAGATTGCACTTGCTTGATCCATCAGACTGCTGAATTCATTGATCCTGCTTTCGATGTTGTCTGAAGACTGGGCAACTTCCATTGCGAAGCCTTTATTATGTTGGAATCCCAATTGCAATTCTTCGAATGTCCCCTTAATGATGGAGAACATCGATTGCGTTTCCATCGCGAGTTCCTTCTGGTTGCCTAATCTGTCTACTGCAGTATCTACATCCTTCAGGACTTCCGTTGTTTCATCGCGCACCTTCAATAAATTGGATGAGATGTGATTGGCTGTGATATTGGTGATATCCGCTAATTTACGGACCTCTTCCGCAACTACTGCAAAACCTTTTCCGCTTTCTCCAGCCCTTGCTGCTTCAATTGACGCATTCAAGGCAAGCAAATTTGTCTGTTTTGCAATATCCTGTATCGTCAATGAATGGATGCTTGCTTCTTCATTCAGTTTTGTAAGACCATTGATTTTTTGACTCAGCTGAGCGACGACTTCAGAAAAATTCATCAGCTCTATCTGAAGATTGTCCATGTATTTTGAGCCTTTTAAACTGACAGTACCGGCCTCATTTGATTTATCATTCAATTCCACCGCTTGTTCGACCATCTTTTGGACGCGGCGATTGGACATAGAAAGTTCTTTAGAAATTTCATGTATATTATTGTTTTGAGCTTGTACACCTGTGGCAATCCCTAATATATCCTGATTCATCGCCTGAGCGGAAGAAACGGCTGAATCGCTTTCTTCCTTCACTTGCTTAAGCATCCTTAAGAGAACAGAGGTATTTTCAAAGATAGACTTTTGATTTTTCTCTTCTTTTTCTAAAAGTTCCTGCGTTTGATTTTGGAGTTCCAACAGGTTTGCTTCCATTTTATTGGATATGCTTAACTGGAACAGAAGCATAATTGAAACAAGTCCAAATAAAAGAAAAATAGTGACATAATTTTTAGATTCATATGGAAGTTCCGAATGGTGCAAAATAGTAAAAATGACATTAATCCCAAAACCGAAAAAGATGCTCAAGAGCAATATATTTCTTTTCATATAGATGGCGGAAGTCGCTAAAACAAAATAGACGAGAAAATAAGCTGTGGGTGAAATGCTGTTCTGCATGATTACAAACATCACAGAGGCAACGATAATTGTTGCAATGTAAGGGATTCCCTTTGTCCATTTCCCCCAAAAATGCAGCACTGCAATGATGGCCACGCCAACTCCACCTGCAAGTACGATGGACAATATCACAGCCAGGTCTTTTTTCATGGATATATCTACAGCGGCTGCCAGCAGGACGGAAACGAATGCAGCTTTGACTACTAATGAGTTCTTGCGGATTAAATCTTCATGTTTTAATGATTCCAACGATTTCACTATTATTCTCTCCCTAAAACTTTTCTCCTATTTTTGAAATGAATTCGCTTTCATTAGACAAATATCCTTCTTTTTCGGTAAAATTCAAATGGGATGGATTTTCACCCATTGAGTGGTCTTACCAATCTTTTATTGAATTTACGATAGAAATTATCGTATGATATTAGTAGCTAGTCATAATTTATGTTAGGAGATGTATGTCATGTTAAAAGTTCAAGAAATCCGTGAGCTTATTAAATTAGTTGATCAATCCAGCATTAATGAATTTGTTTATGAATATGAAGGTGCAAAAATCGAAATGAAGAAAACGGTTGAAGGCGCAGCAGCACCAGTCCAGGCTGCAGCAGTTCCAACACCGCCTCCGGCTCCAGCAGCACCAGCTCCAGCAGCTGCTCCAGTACAAGTTCAGGCTCCAGCAGCGGAAGCAGTGCAGCCTGCAGCAGCAGAGAAGCCAAAAGAAGATGAAAACTTACATAAAATCACTTCCCCGATGGTAGGGACCTTCTATGCATCTCCATCCCCGGATGCAGATGTTTATGTAAAGCCAGGTTCCAAAGTAACTTCTGACTCCGTGGTCTGCATCGTTGAAGCAATGAAGCTTTTCAATGAAATCGAAGCAGAAGTAACCGGGGAAATTGTTGAAATCTTAGTTAAAGATGGACAACTAGTAGAATACGGACAGCCATTATTCTTGGTAAAGCCTGAATAAGGAGCGATTTTAATGATTAAAAAAGTATTGATTGCGAATAGAGGAGAAATTGCGGTCCGCGTTATCAGGGCCTGCCGTGAAATGGGTATTGAATCAGTCGCTGTATATTCAGAGGCTGATAAAGAAGCCCTTCATGTTCAAATTGCTGATGAAGCTTATTGCATTGGACCAAAAGCATCCAAAGACAGTTATTTAAACTTTACAAATATCATTAGTGTAGCTAAATTGACTGGCTGTGACGCCATTCACCCCGGCTACGGATTCCTTTCAGAGAACTCAGATTTTGCTGAGCTCTGCAGAGACTGCAATATCATTTTCATTGGTCCGAGCCCGGAAGCCATTTCGAAAATGGGTACGAAAGATGTTGCCAGGGAAACGATGCGGGAAGCCGGCGTCCCGATCGTCCCAGGTTCAAGAGGCATCGTCAAGGATATCGATGATGCTTTAGCCCTTGCCAATGATATGGGCTACCCTGTAATCATCAAGGCAACTGCTGGAGGCGGAGGGAAAGGCATCCGCGTTGCAAAGACAGAGCAGGAGCTTATTAAAGGGATCAATATCACTCAGCAGGAAGCCATGACTGCTTTTGGCAATCCTGGGGTATATATTGAAAAGTACATCGAGGATTTCCGTCATGTAGAAATTCAAGTGCTTGCTGACAATCACGGAAATGTTATCCACTTAGGGGAAAGGGACTGTTCCATTCAGAGAAGGCTTCAAAAGCTTCTGGAAGAGACGCCGTCCCCTGCATTGGATGGAGAAACAAGGGCAGCAATGGGTGAGGCAGCTGTAAAAGCAGCGCAGGCAGTTGATTATTCAGGTGCTGGTACTGTTGAATTCATCTTTGACCATGTAAACCGTAAATTCTATTTCATGGAAATGAATACGCGGATCCAAGTAGAGCATCCAGTAACGGAAATGGTTACAGGCGTTGATTTGATCAAAGAACAAATCAAAGTCGCTTCAGGAGAAAAGCTCTCCTTGAAACAGGAGGAAGTAACGTTCAACGGATGGGCAATCGAATGCAGGATCAATGCAGAAAATCCGGAAAAGAATTTTATGCCTTCAGCGGGTAAAATTGAAATGTATCTTCCTCCTGGCGGACTTGGTGTGCGCGTGGATTCAGCAGCATATCCAGGCTATTCGATTCCACCATACTACGATTCCATGATTGCGAAAGTCATTTCTTACGGTGCAACAAGGGAAGAAGCCATCCAAAGAATGAAGCGTGCCTTGAGTGAGTTTGTTGTCGAAGGCGTCCATACAACGATTCCTTTCCACATTAAACTGCTTGAACATGAAACATTCGTTGGCGGGGATTTCAACACGAAATTCCTTGAAAAATATGATGTTATGAATTCATAAAAATATGGAGGTGTCATTTAATGGCTGAAAACCAAAACTATAATATGCTTGAAATGGATCAGGGCAACGACGGCCTTGGCAAGGTGGAAATTGCACCGGAAGTCATTGAAGTCATTGCAGGGATTGCTGCTTCCGAAGTGGAAGGTGTTGCCCAGATGAGAGGGAACTTCGCCACTGGCGTAGTTGAAAGACTCGGCAAGAAGAACCACGGAAAAGGCGTCAAGGTTGAATTGACAGAAGAAGGCATTAAAGTCGATGTATACTGCCTGATGAATTTTGGTGTTTCCATTCCTTCAGTGGCCCAGAAAATCCAGGATAATATCCGTCAAGCCTTATTGAATATGACTGCACTTGATGCAGATGAAGTAAATGTCCATGTAGTGGGCATCCAATTCGAAAACCAGAAGATTGAAGCGGAATACGAAATCGAAGAATAATGATTGATATGGGGGCTCCTAAAAGGGGCTCCTCTTTTCATTAAAATTGACCCATTCCACCATTAATCTTTAAATTGGAGATGTAAGAATTATTCCTCTATTACAATACTCGTGCTTTCATTCCTTCATTTATGCTATTATCTTCTTATGACGAATTGAAAGATTGAAATTGATTTTAAAAGGAGCAATATATAAATGAAAAGACGTACTGCCCGTGAAAAAGCGCTTCAAGCCCTTTTCCAAATGGACATGAATGATATCTCAGCCTCAGATGCAATTGAGCACGTGCTGGAAGGAAAGTCAAACGATGAATACCTTCAGCAGCTTGTAAGCGGCACGATGGAACATAAAAATGAAATTGATGAAAAAATCCAGTCTAACCTGCAAAAATGGAAACTTGACCGACTGGCAAAAGTAGACCGTAATATCATGAGGATTTGTGTCTATGAAATGTGTTTCGTCGAGGAAATGCCGCCAAACGTTGCAATTAATGAAGCGATAGAAATTGCCAAAGTGTTCGGAGATGACCAATCAAGCAAATTCATCAATGGGGTCCTTTCAAAAGTTAAAGATTCCTTGAATAAGTAATTCTATTTCCCTGATGGACAGCAGCAGATTTGAATATATAGACTATTTGCTGGTTGAATCAAAAGCTGCCTTTATCGTTTCCGGCAGCTTTTCTTTGAATTTCTAGTAAAGAGGTGGGAGAAATGACAGATAATCGCTACCTTACTGTAAAGGCACTTACGAAATACATAAAGAAAAAATTTGAAATGGATCCATATCTGAAAGATGTATATGTAAAAGGGGAAATTTCGAATTTCAAAAGGCATTCGAGCGGACATATGTATTTTACATTGAAAGATGATAAATCCCGCATAATGTCCGTCATGTTTTCATCTTCAGCGGCCTCTTTAAAATTCCAGCCGGAAAACGGAATGAATGTATTGGTTCGTGGGGATATTTCAATTTTTGAATCAAGCGGACAGTACCAAATTTATGTTAAATCCATGGAGCCCGACGGTATTGGTGCTCTTTATTTAGCATACGAACAGTTAAAAGAGAAATTAGAAAAAGAAGGGTTGTTTTTACAATCCCGAAAAAGAGAAATCCCATCTTATCCCCGTACAATCGGAGTCATCACTTCTCCAACCGGCGCGGCTGTTAGGGACATTATCACGACTGTCAGAAGAAGATACCCGATTGGAAAAACTCTCATCATCCCTGCATTGGTGCAAGGGGAAAAGGCTGCTGCCTCAATTGTGGATGCCATTTCAAAAGCAAATGAAATAGGCGGCATCGACGTACTGATCGTTGGCAGGGGTGGAGGATCAATAGAAGAGTTGTGGTCCTTTAATGAAGAAGTGGTTGCGCGTGCAATCTATCATTCCTCCATCCCCGTAATATCTGCAGTAGGGCATGAAACGGATTTTACCATTGCAGATTTTGTGGCAGATTTAAGGGCGCCGACTCCAACAGGGGCTGCAGAGTTGGCCGTGCCTCATATCGAAGAGGTCCTTGATAGAGTGATGAATCAGCAGATGAGGCTCATCAGAAGCATGAGAACGAGAGTAGAATCCTATAGAAAAGCACTCCAAAGACTTCAGCAAAGCTATGTTTTTAGAAATCCTATCAAATTATATGAGCAAAAGATGGTTCAATTGGATAGGCTTACAGAGAGGCTCCAAAGAGAAAAGTCTATTTACTTCCAAGCTTTTGAAGAGAAAGTCAATCATTTAACGATGAGATTGGAACGGAATCATCCACAAAGGAAATGGGAGCAATCAGTAGAAAGACATAAAGGGCTGGATAAATGGCTGCAAAGGAATATGGGCGGGATTTTGGAGAAAAAAAACCAAAAATTCGCTAAAAGCCTTACTGCCCTTGAAGCTCTGAATCCCTTGAAAATAATGGATAGGGGCTATAGTGTCGCTTATACGGAAAATAGACAAGTAGTGAAGTCGATCGAACAGCTTAAAGCGGGACAGAACATAAAGGTTCATTTAAAAGATGGACAGCTGCAATGCACTGTGGATGAAATAAAGGAGGAATCTTACAATGAAAGATGATAAATTGACCTTTGAACAGGCGATGGAACAGCTTGAAGCCATCGTACAGAAGCTTGAGGATGGGGAAGTTGAACTCGAAGAAGCAATTACAATCTATCAAAAAGGGATGGAACTCTCTAAACTTTGCCACGATAAATTAAAGAATGTGGAGAATCAATTGACCAAAGTCCTGACTGAAGATGGCGAAAAAGATTTTTCGCTCCAAGAGGAGGATTGAATCTTGTCAGCTGTCTTGAAAGAATTTATGAAAAAGTGCATCAATATGATTGAAGCGGAATTAGAAAGAACTGTCCAAAAATTAAGTACACCGGAGCGATTGAAAGAGGCGATGCTTTATTCCCTTCAAGCGGGAGGAAAAAGGCTGCGCCCTGTCTTATTGATGGCTACTTTAAAAGCCTTCAATAAAGAAGAAAAAATGGGCCTATCTGCTGCATGTGCCCTTGAAATGATCCATACATATTCCCTGATACATGATGATCTTCCGAGTATGGATGACGATGATCTCAGGAGAGGGAAACCTACCAATCACAAGGTTTTTGGAGAAGCATTTGCCATTCTTGCAGGGGACGGTCTGCTGACTTACAGTTTTCAGATGATTGCAGAAGATGAAAGCATATCACCGCAAACACGTATGAAATTGATTGCCTTGCTTGCAAAATGTGCAGGGCCAGAAGGGATGGTCGGCGGCCAGGCAGCAGATATCGAAGGTGAAAATCAATCCCTCAGCCTTGAGCAATTGGAATATATCCATCTTCACAAAACGGGGAAACTGCTTGTATTCAGTGTACTGGCAGGGGCAATAATCGCTGGAGCCAATGAAGAAGAGCTGAAACAATACGAAAGATATGCTGTGAATCTTGGCCTTGCTTTTCAGATACAAGATGACATCTTAGATATTGAGGGAGATGAATCAAAGATCGGCAAGCCTGTAGGCAGTGATGCCGATAATCATAAAAGCACTTATCCGTCCCTTCTCTCGTTGGATGGGGCAAAATCAAAGCTTGCTGAACATGTATCCATGGCAAAGGGTGCCTTGGAAAACGCAGGTCACGAGGCGGAATTCTTATTTGGCATCACCGATCTTGTTGCACAAAGGGATCATTGATATACAACAGTTTGAGTGTATGATTATAGATATGGTATAATACGGTCATTGATATAATGGCGCATTTTTAATTTTTTAACTCAATAACAATGAAAATGGTGCCGTTATCACATTGTGTGTTAGCGGCATAAATATTAATTGATGAAAGTGAGTGATCCGTGATGGATCTATTATCGATAAAAGACCCCAGTTTTCTCAAAAAAATGAACAAAGAGGAATTAGAGCAGCTCAGCGGAGAAATAAGACAGTTCCTGATTGAAAAGCTCTCAAAGACTGGCGGTCATATCGGACCTAATCTTGGTGTGGTGGAACTGACTCTTGCACTGCACAAATGCTTTGACAGCCCACAGGATAAATTGATCTGGGATGTAGGACATCAGTCTTATGTTCATAAGATTTTAACTGGTCGTGCCGGGGAATTCGATACACTACGCCAATACAAGGGTTTATGCGGATTTCCTAAGAGAAACGAAAGCGAGCATGATGTATGGGAAACCGGACACAGCTCAACATCCCTGTCAGCAGCAATGGGGATGGCGATTGCAAGGGACTTGAAAAAAGAGAAATCATTCATCCTTCCGATCATAGGAGATGGTGCGCTTACAGGCGGGATGGCCTTGGAGGCGCTTAACCACATCGGGGATGAAAACAAGGACATGATCGTCGTTCTTAACGACAATGAAATGTCCATTGCCCCGAATGTAGGAGCCCTTCACAAAGTCCTGGGCAAACTGCGGACTGCAGGGAAATACCGATGGGCAAAAGATGAACTTGAATATTTATTGAAGAAAATACCTGCTGTAGGCGGAAAGCTTGCCGCTACTGCTGAGAGAATTAAAGACAGCATGAAGTACTTCCTTGTATCCGGCATGTTTTTTGAGGATCTTGGATTCACATACCTTGGTCCGGTTGATGGTCATGATTTCGAGGATTTATTCGAAAATATTCAATATGCGAAAAAGACGAAGGGGCCAGTCCTCCTCCATGTGATTACGAAAAAAGGGAAAGGGTTCCATCCAGCAGAGTCTGATATTATCGGAACCTGGCATGGAACAGGTCCATATAAAATCGAAACTGGTGATCTGATCAAACCGGTAAGTGCACCTCCTGCATGGAGCAAGCTTGTAAGTGAAACAGTCAGGAAGCTTGCAAGGGAGGATGAACGGATTGTTGCCGTCACCCCGGCGATGCCTGTTGGTTCCAAGCTTGAAGGATTTGCAAGTGAATTCCCGGATCGAATGTTTGATGTGGGAATCGCCGAGCAGCATGCGGCTACCGTGTCAGCTGGATTGGCCATTCAAGGGATGAAGCCATTTTTAGCGATCTATTCTACTTTCCTGCAGAGGGCATACGATCAGGTCGTGCACGACATTTGCCGTCAGAATCTAAATGTATTCATTGGAATTGACAGGGCAGGACTTGTGGGGGCAGATGGTGAAACCCATCAAGGCGTCTTTGATATCGCATTTTTAAGACACTTGCCAAATATGGTCTTGATGATGCCGAAAGATGAAAATGAAGGACAGCATATGGTCAAGACAGCTATAGATTATGATGCAGGTCCAATTGCGATGCGATTCCCTAGAGGGAATGGCTACGGGGTCCCAATGGACGAAGAGCTCAAGTCTCTTCCGATCGGCTCTTGGGAAGTATTAAGGGACGGTGAAGATGCAGCCATCCTTACCTTTGGAACAACAATTCCGATGGCAATAGAAGCAGCAGATGAACTTGCGCAAATGGGCATTTCAGTCAAAGTCGTAAATGCGAGATTCATTAAGCCGATGGATGAAAAAATGCTTGCCGATATCATGTCGCAGGATATGCCGATCCTGACTATTGAAGAAGCAGTGCTCCAAGGCGGTTTCGGAAGTGCTGTATTAGAATTTGCCCATGACCATGGCTTCGGGCGTGCTGTAATTGATCGAATGGGGATTCCCGATTATTTTGTCGAACATGGCAGTGTGGATAAACTACTCGAAGAAATCGGACTTACGAAAGAACAGGCAGTATCCAAAATACAGGCATTAACACCAAAAAAACAAAAAAGGGCTTGAACATGAAAGCAAAAAAACAGCGTGTAGATATACTTTTAGTTGAAAGAGGTTTAGCTGAAACGAGGGAAAAGGCAAAAAGGGCCGTAATGGCCGGGATTGTCTATTCCAACGAAATGAGGCTGGACAAGCCTGGAGAAAAAGTGAGCGAAGATATCCCCCTTACTGTCAAGGGGAATATCCTCCCTTATGTCAGCCGGGGCGGTTTGAAGCTTGAAAAAGCATTGAAAGAGTTCAGTGTGGATGTAAAAGGGAAGATAATGATTGACATCGGTTCATCGACAGGCGGATTTACAGACTGCGCACTTCAAAATGGTGCTAAGCTGTCCTATGCATTGGATGTCGGCTATAATCAGCTTGCATGGAAATTAAGGCAGGATGAAAGAGTCGTCGTTATGGAAAGGACAAACTTCCGGTATGTAACCCCTGAAGATTTGGAGAAAGGCCTTCCTGAGTTCTCCTCCATTGATGTCTCCTTTATTTCCTTAAAATTGATTCTGCCTGTCCTGAAGACCTTGCTTGTGCAGGACAGCGACGTAGTGGCGTTAATCAAACCACAGTTTGAAGCAGGAAGGGAACAAGTGGGCAAAAAGGGGATAGTCAGGGATCCAAAAGTGCATGAGGAAGTTTTGAAAAAGGTCCTTTCTTTTGCTTCAGAAGAAGGATATATCCTAAAAAACCTTTCCTTCTCACCGATAACCGGCGGAGATGGCAACATAGAATTTTTAGCCCATATCAATTGGGGCGGAGATGATTCAGATGCCATCGAGGATATGGATCAAAAAATAAAAGAAGTGGTCTTGGAAGCTCACCAGCAGCTGAAGTCCAAAGAAAAATAGCTTGTACTTATGTACAGGCTTTTCTTTTACACATTATTGGGAAAGAATCATGTACAAGGAAGAAGAAATAAGCTAACATGTTCGTATATAGGAGAATATTTATACAGAATGGTTAGGGGTTGCAATCATATATGATGAATAAAGGACAGCGGCATATTAAAATAAGAGAGATCATCGCACAGAATGATATTGAAACTCAAGATGAATTAGTCGATGAATTAAAGAATGCAGGGTTCAATGTAACGCAGGCAACCGTTTCGAGGGATATTAAAGAACTTCACTTGGTCAAAGTCCCTTTAATGGATGGCCGCTATAAATACAGCCTTCCTGCAGACCAACGATTCAATCCGCTTCAAAAGCTTAAACGATCATTGACCGATGCTTTTATCAGATGTGATACTGCAGGTCATTTGCTTGTTATGAAGACGCTGCCTGGGAATGCCAACGCAATTGGAGCGCTGCTTGATAATTTGGACTGGGACGAGATCCTCGGAACGATTTGTGGTGATGACACATGTTTAATTATCTGCAGGACGGAAAAAGAAACAGAAATAATCTCCAAAAGGCTTATTGACATGCTTTGAATGAGGTGAATGCTACTTGCTGCAAGAATTATCAATAAAAAACTTCGCAATTATAGATGAATTGACGGTTTCACTTGAAAAGGGACTCACGGTTCTCACCGGTGAAACAGGTGCAGGAAAATCCATCATTATCGATGCTCTATACTTGCTTGCCGGAGGAAGGGGATCCTCGGAATTTGTTCGGCATGGCGAAAAAAAGGCTGAACTGGAAGGGTTGTTCATTTTAGAGAACCAAAATCATCCCTGCTATGTTAAAACAGCTGAATTAGGCATTGAAATAGAGGAAGGAATGGTTGTCCTTCAGCGTGATATTTCCAGTAACGGGAAAAGTGTGTGCCGGGTAAACGGCAAACTTGTGACGATAGGAATCCTTCGCGAAATCGGATCTTCGCTTGTGGATATTCATGGTCAGCATGAACATCAAGAGCTGATGGATGAATCTGTCCATATCAGGCTGCTCGATCAATTCGGAGAAAAGGAAATTGCAAGGGCGCTGAAAAATTACCAAGAGGTATTTTCCCGGTATGATCAGACAAAAAAGCGCATCAAGCAATTGAGTGAAAATGAACAGCAAATGGCACATAGGCTTGATCTTATCCAATTTCAGTTTAGTGAAATTCAAAAAGCCAATCTGATAATTGGCGAAGATGTGGAACTAAGCGAAGAAAAAAAGAAATTGGGTAATTTCGAAAGATTGGCTGAATCCATGCAATCAGCCTATTCTGGTCTCCAGGGAGAGCAAAAGGCGTTGGATTGGGTCAGTTTGGTCATGGGCCACCTTGAAACTGCAGCAGAATTGGATAGTGAGCTGGAGGGAGCTTTAGAAGCGGTATCGAATAGCTTCTATGCACTTGAGGACGCAACAAGGACCGTACGAAATCATCTGGACATACTTGAGTTCAATCCGGAACGGCTAAATGAAATTGAAGCAAGGTTAAATGAAATCAACGGTCTTAAGCGGAAGTATGGCTCATCTATCGAAGAAATTGCAGAATACAGTGCAAAAATCGAAGAGGAAATTGATGAGATAACCAATCGAGACAACCATTTGCATAACCTTCAGAAGGAGCTTGCTTCATTGGAAAAGGATTTGTCCATTGAAGCAGGTGAATTAAGCGCCCTTAGAAAAAAATGGGCGAAAAAGCTCACCGATAGCATCCATAAAGAATTAAAGCATCTTTATATGGAAAAAACCGTTTTTCAGGTTCAATTTGATGAAGCTGCCAGCGCATTTAAAAAAGATGGAATGGATTCGATTGAGTTCTTTATTTCAACAAATCCTGGAGAACCGCTGAAACCGATTGCGAAAGTTGCTTCAGGCGGAGAGTTATCGAGGATGATGCTTGCCCTTAAAACCATTTTCTCACAGCATCAAGGAGTTACTTCCATTATATTTGATGAAGTGGATACGGGTGTAAGCGGCAGGGTCGCTCAGGCAATTGCTGAAAAGATCCACCAGATTGCATCCCATTCACAGGTTTTATGCATTTCCCATCTGCCGCAAGTCGCTGCAATGGCGGATACTCATCTTCTTATCCAAAAAAACATTGCAAGTGGACGGACAACAACATCTGTCACTCCGCTTGATAATGAGACAAAAATAAAAGAAATCGGGCGAATGATTTCCGGTGTAGAAATCACTGATTTAACAAAAAAACACGCTCAGGAATTATTAGAATTGGCCCATACCATGAAACAAACTTGAAAAGCTATCCAAAAAGGGTAGCTTTTTTTCTTTGCCTGTTTGTTATATTTGACTCGCTTCAAGGCTAAATTAAGATTGTAGCCAATCATAAGTGTGTGGATTAGAAGCGAGGAGAGTGAAAAAATTGAAATGGGAACATCTTAGAAAATTAATTGGTGGAATTCTCCTTGTTTCACTTATTTCAGTATTATTCTACAAACCTTTCCAACAATATCTGGAAATTCCAGGAACAATCACATTATTTGAAGGTCAGTCACAATCTTTTTCAACTTCGAATGCTATTTCTGCAGCAGCGATGAGTGGATCGGCATCTGCTGCTGAAGAAAATCAACATAAAATTAAAATTGATGCAAAATCAGCAGGCAAAGATGACGTTTTATTGGAATTTGCCGGTTTTCCAATTAAAAAGGTCAACGTAAATGTATTAAAAGATTACAAAGTCATTCCAGGTGGACAATCCATTGGTGTAAAACTGAATACCCTAGGGGTCCTTGTGGTAGGTCACCATCTGGTCTCAACAGACAAAGGGAAGGTATCACCAGGGGAAAAGGCAGGCATACAGGTTGGTGACATCATTACAGAAATAAACGGTCAAAAAATTGAAAACATGTCAGATGTGGCACCTTTTGTTCAAAAGGCAGGCGAAAGCGGACAAGAGCTTAAAGTCATTGTACAGCGGGATCATAAAATCATAAAAACGAACTTGATGCCCATGAAGGATTCATCTGAGGATGAATATAAGCTTGGATTATATATAAGGGATTCAGCAGCAGGGATCGGTACCATGACTTTCTATGATCCCAAAACCAAAAAATATGGAGCTTTGGGACATGTCATTTCAGATATGGATACGAAAAAACCAATCGTAGTGGAAGACGGACAAATCCTGAAATCCACTGTGACATCGATTGAAAAAGGGAGCAATGGGAATCCAGGTGAAAAATTGGCCCGTTTTTCTCCAGATCGTGAAATAATCGGTGACATCAACCGCAATAGTCCATTTGGAATTTTTGGCAAGCTGCATCACGGCTTGGATAATGGTTTGCTTGAAAAACCGATGCCCATTGCATTATCGAATCAAGTCAAAGAAGGACCAGCAAAAATATTGACAGTGGTTGATGGAGATCAAATCGAAGAATATGACATTGAAATCGTTAGTACAATACCGCAGAAATTCCCTGCAACAAAAGGTATGGTCATCAAGGTGACAGATCCTGAACTGCTTGAAAAGACAGGAGGAATCGTTCAGGGAATGAGCGGAAGCCCGATCATTCAGAATGGTAAATTGATTGGAGCTGTAACACATGTATTCGTAAATGATCCGACATCCGGATATGGCGTCCATATTGAGTGGATGCTGCATGAAGCAGGAATTGATATTTACGGCGAAAATGAAAATAAAGCAGGCTGAACAAAAAGCACCGATTTAAAAAAATCGGTGCTTTTTGTTAATGAATGAGTATCCATAAAAATATACAAAAATAAAAAATACCATAGAATACCCTTGCAAATCAATATGTTTTTGCTATCATATAGATAAATAAAATTCGACAAATCGGTAATGAACTTTATCGAATGTAGTCGAAAACAAGAGAAAACAAGAGAATTTTTAAGAAAATATATATTTTTTAACATTTTTTCGAAAAAGAAAAGGAATTTTAGTTGCATTGTCGAATTTGTCAATTACAATAATATTTAGATAAATAAAAAATGGATTTATTTAATTGAGGAGGAAACCTTTAGTGAAAAAGATTAAAGTATGTATTGTGGATGATAACCGTGAATTAGTTGGACTCTTGAATGACTATATTGAGTCCATGGACGATATGGAAGTTCTTGGAGTGGCACATAATGGCCAGGAATGCCTCCAAATGCTTGAAGAAGCTGAACCAGATGTCTTAGTCCTTGATATCATCATGCCTCATCTTGATGGATTAGCTGTTTTAGAAAAGCTTAGGGAAAACCCTCGCTCCACTATGCCGAACGTAATCATGCTTACGGCATTTGGCCAGGAGGATGTGACAAAGAAAGCAGTCGAGTTAGGCGCTTCTTATTTCATCCTAAAACCGTTCGATATGGAAAACCTTGCAAGCCACATTCGACAAGTAAGCGGGAAAACAAACTCATTCATCAAAAAACCTTCCTCCATTAAGTCCAGTGCAGAACAAAAGCCGAGAAATCTCGACGCAAGCATTACGAGCATCATCCACGAAATTGGTGTTCCAGCCCATATTAAAGGATACCTTTATTTGAGAGAAGCAATCTCAATGGTGTATAACGATATAGAGCTTCTTGGATCGATCACTAAAGTGTTATATCCAGATATCGCCAAAAAATATAACACTACTGCCAGCCGTGTAGAACGCGCGATCCGCCATGCCATCGAAGTTGCATGGAGCAGGGGGAACATTGAATCGATTTCATCCCTGTTTGGATATACAGTCTCTATGTCCAAAGCAAAGCCGACCAATTCGGAATTCATTGCGATGGTGGCGGATAAGCTAAGGCTGGAACATAAAGCCTCTTGAAAGAGTGAGAATCAATAAATGAAAAGGAGCTTACAGGGAAACTCTCTGTAAGCTTTTTTGATGGATTTCAGTTAATATTAAAACAAAAGTGCCATTATACTATTATGTGTAGGGAGAGGTGCTGAATGGCAGCCGCCATTGAAATATTGATAATCATGATGGGATGGTGAAAAAAATGACTTTCACACAAATTTTTGCGCATAGAGGTTCAGCCGGTACACACCCTGAAAATACGATGTCTTCTTTCAGAGAAGCTGAAAAAGCAGGTGCGGATGGGATTGAACTGGATGTCCAGCTTTCCAGGGATGGAGAGGTAGTTGTCATTCATGACGAAACACTTGAAAGAACGACAAATGGAAAAGGGTTTGTAAAGGATTATACTTTAGAGGAACTAAAGAAGCTGGATGCCAGCTATAAATTCAATTCATTTTTAAAAAAGCCGAGAATACCCTCGTTCAGAGAAGTATGCGAATGGCTGAAAACCAATGAACTTTTATGTAATGTTGAATTGAAGAATGGAGTCTTTCCTTATCCCCAGCTCGAGGAAAAGGTAATTGCGCTCGTGAGGGAGTATGGATTGGAGAACAGGATCATTATCTCTTCATTCAACCATTATTCCATTGTTTATTGTTTTCGGCTTGCCCCTGAAATTGAAATCGCCCCGCTTTATTCAGAAGGATTATTTATGCCTTGGATCTATGCACAGTCCATCAGAGGGAGAGCGATACATCCTAATCAACGGGCTGCACCGGACGAAATTGTTTTGGCATCAATGGAAAACGGGATTGCAGTCAGACCGTATACAGTCAATAAAAAAGAAGATATGATCAGGCTGTTTAAAATCGGCTGTTCAGCCATCATCACTGACTATCCCAAAAAAGCCCTGGAATTAAGAGAGCAATTCATTAAATAGAAAAAGACAGGTTGGTTTCAATCGCCAGCCTGTCTTTTTTTATGCTCGTTTTTTTTAAAGCGTTCCTGAACTTTCCCTCTTTTTCGATCGCGGTAAAAAATAAACCCTGCAATAAAGCTTAATCCCCCGATGAAAAAAATCAAGCCGCACAAAAATTGGATCCATAAATAAGGAAAAGGCGGCTGCAGGATGCCAAACGTCATATCACGCATAAGTTTTATTCCAAGCGCTGCAAAAATACCCGGAATGACCATTATCAGTAAAGCAAATAAACGAATCATATCCATGCTCCTTTAACTGCTGTCAAAAAAATCATATCTTATCATCCAAATTTGTCAAGGAGCTAAATTTTCACTACAATAAAGAAGTGTGAAAGAATTTGCACATTTTTTCGCGAACGGAGGAAAAATTTTGCAAAATGTTCTTGTGGTTGGTGGAGGAAAAGGCGGGCTCGCCATTTTAAAGCTTCTAAGAGAATCCACTGCCATGAAAGTCACTGCAGTTATTGATCCGAATCAATTAGCTCCGGGTATTGCATTTGCCATAAATGAGGGAATACCTGTGGAGAAGGATTGGATAAACCATTTGGATGAATCAGTTGATATCATAATTGAAGTGACTGGCAGCGAGGAAGTATTCAGGCAGCTTCGGGAGGCGAGGCATCCTGAAACAGTACTGATCCCAGGAAGCGTAGCTTTTTTAATGTCCACGCTCTTAGAGGAAAAAGAAGAACTGATTTCTAAATTGACTAATCAATCGTACTTTCATAATTTAATTTTTGATTCTGCAGATGACGGAATGGTCGTCATAGATCCCTCAGGCAAGGTGACTTTATTTAACCGCAGTGCCGAACGTATGGTAGGGGCTTCACGGAAGTTTGCTCTTGGGAAGCATATTCATGAAGTCATTCCAGGCAGCAAGCTTCCGCGAGTTATTGAAACCAGAAGGATTGAAACGAATCAAGAGCTGGTTCTGCTTAATGGGATGAAGATCATCACGACCAGGATCCCGCTTATTGGAGAAAACCATCAGTTGTTTGGCGCCATTTCTGTATTTAAGGATATCTCTGAAGTGGTAAACCTTGCTGAAGAGATAACCAATCTAAAAGAAATCCAGACAATGCTTGAGGCCATCATTCAATCCAGTGATGACGCGATATCTGTTGTGGACGAAGACGGCCGGGGGATATTGATCAATCCTGCCTACACTCGCATCACCGGACTTACACAGGAGCGGGTGATCGGACAGCCGGCCACCGCTGATATATCTGAGGGTGAAAGTATGCATCTGAAGGTCCTTCAGACAAGAAGGGCTGTCAGAGGAGTGAAGATGCGCGTCGGCCCGATGAAAAAAGAAGTAATTGTCAACGTGGCGCCTATCATCGTAAATGGGAAATTAAAAGGCAGCGTCGGTGTTATCCATGATGTTTCCGAAATTCAGTCATTAACCAATGAATTGGATCGAGCAAGGCAGATTATCAGGACGCTCGAAGCAAAATATACATTTGAAGATATAATTGGCAGCTCAGATGAAATGATGCTTGCTATAGAACAGGCTAAGCTTGGCGCGAAGACGCCGGCAACGATACTCCTCAGGGGGGAATCGGGGACTGGCAAAGAGCTTTTTGCACACGCCATCCATAATGCCAGCGACCGGAAGTATAACAAATTTATAAGAGTGAACTGTGCTGCCATATCCGAGTCCCTTCTTGAAAGTGAATTATTCGGCTATGAAGAAGGAGCATTTTCAGGAGCCAAGCGTGGAGGGAAGCGGGGACTCTTTGAAGAAGCTAATAACGGCAGTATTTTTCTTGATGAGATTGGTGAACTGAGCGTCAATACACAAGCCAAGCTATTAAGGGTCCTGCAGGAGCATGAAATAGTCCGGGTAGGCGGTACGAAGTCCATTCCGATCAATGTAAGGATCATTGCCGCTACAAATGTCAATTTGGAAAAAGCGATTTCAGACGGGACTTTCCGCGAGGATCTATATTACCGGCTCAACCGGATGCCGATCCAGATTCCGCCACTCCGGACACGAAAAGAAGATATCCAAAGTCTGAGTGAAAGGTTGATTTACAAAATCAATCAGGATTATGGGCGAAACGTGGAAGGTATGACGAGTGGTGCATTGAACAAACTAATGGCATATGAATGGCCTGGCAATGTGAGAGAGTTGGAAAACATTCTTGGGAGAGCCATAATTTTTATGAATTATACCGATAAGATGATCAGTTCTGAGCATCTGGATATATTAGACCAAGGCGCTTCCGGTCATGAGAAAAAATCCTCGGGGATAACTGTAGATCCGGAAGGGAAGAGCTTGGCCGAATTAGTTGAGCGATTTGAAAAGGAACATATAGAAAATGTACTGCGGCAAAATAATGGGAACAAGACAGCGACAGCCAAGCAGTTGGATGTTTCTATACGTAATCTTTATTACAAGCTGGATAAATATAAGATTGCAATTGATGACATGCAATAATTTGCATACCATGAAAAAAGTTGCACACAAAATTAATATTAAATAAAGCGTTTTCAATGTTTTTATTTTGGCACGGTTCTTGCATAATGGATAATGTAAGAATAAATGAAGGGGTTGAGGCAGACAATATGAATTTACACTCACTCATTGAAAAAGCAACCCAAATGAATAAGGCAGCAATAGCTGTTGCAGCTGCAGAGGACAAAGAAGTCATTGGAGCTGTTGCGGCTGCAGCGGAAAAAAACATGGCCAAATTTCTTCTGTTTGGAAATGAGGACAAAATCAAGGCAGTCGTTAAAGAGGCTGCACCACAGCTTGCTGAAGATGCCTATGTTTCCATCTTCCATGCTGAAACAGACTCAAAAGCATGTGAGCTTGCAGTAAGATCCGTACATAATGGAGAAGCTGATGTGCTGATGAAAGGGAACGTTCCGACAGCTGTCATCTTGAAAGCTGTTTTGAATAAGGAGTATGGTCTGAGGACCGGAAATGTCCTTTCCCATGTAGCGGCTTTTGAAGTTCCTGGCTATGAACGCTTGATTTTTGTAACGGATGCAGCAATGAATATTGCACCGGACTTGAATCAAAAAGCTCAAATCATTCAAAATTCAGTATCCATTGCCACTTCCATTGGAGTAGATATGCCGAAAGTTGCCCCACTTGCAGCTGTTGAAGTAATCAATCCGGCCATGGAAGCTACATTGGATGCGGCCGCTCTTACACAGATGAATGCCCGCGGGCAAATCAGGAATTGTATAGTAGACGGGCCATTGGCGTTAGATAATGCAGTTTCCATCGAGGCTGCAGAACATAAAGGCATACACAGCGATACAGCTGGACAAGCAGACATTCTACTCGTTCCTAATATTGAGACGGGAAATGTCCTATATAAATCACTTATTTATTTCGCCAAGGCAAAAGTTGGTGCAGTAATCGCAGGTGCTAAAGCCCCGATCGTATTAACTTCAAGATCTGACAGCGCTGAAAGCAAGTTGAATTCATTGGCGCTGGCAATCTGTTCATTAGGATAATATCTGAGGAGGAAATTATAATGAAAATTTTTGACTACATGACAACTTATGACTATGAGCAATTGGTATTTTGCCAAGATGAACAATCCGGATTAAAAGCTATCATCGCAATCCATGATACAACGCTTGGACCTGCATTGGGCGGTACTCGCATGTGGACTTATGAGTCTGAAGAAGCAGCAATCGAAGATGCATTGCGCCTTGCAAAAGGAATGACCTATAAAAATGCAGCAGCAGGTTTGAATCTTGGAGGAGGAAAAACAGTAATCATCGGCGACCCTCGCAAAGATAAAAATGAAGCGATGTTCCGTGCATTCGGACGCTTTATCCAAGGTTTGAACGGACGTTATATCACAGCTGAAGATGTAGGTACGACTGTGGCAGATATGGATTTAATCCATGAAGAAACAAACTTTGTTACAGGGATTTCCCCAGCATTCGGTTCTTCCGGTAATCCATCACCTGTAACGGCATTCGGTGTATACCGCGGAATGAAAGCGGCAGCAAAAGAAGCTTTCGGTACAGATTCTCTTGAAGGCAAGACGATTGCTGTTCAAGGTGTTGGAAACGTAGCATTCAACCTTTGCCGTCATCTTCATGAAGAAGGCGCAAACTTGATTGTTACTGATATCAATAAAGAAGCTGTTCAAAGAGCTGTGGAAGAATTCGGTGCAAAAGCAGTAGATCCTAATGAAATCTACAGTGTCGATTGTGATATCTTTGCTCCATGTGCACTTGGTGCAGTCATCAATGACGATACAATTCCTGTAATCAAAGCTAAAGTCATTGCTGGTGCAGCAAACAATCAGCTGAAAGAAACCCGCCACGGTGATACGATCCATGAAATGGGCATTGTCTACACTCCAGATTATGTCATCAATGCCGGCGGTGTTATCAATGTAGCCGATGAATTATACGGTTACAATGCTGAGAGAGCAATGAAGCGTGTAGAACAAATCTACAATAATGTAGAAAAAGTGTTCGAAATTGCTAAACGCGACAATATTCCTTCTTATGTTGCTGCAGACCGCATGGCTGAGGAAAGAATCCAAACAATGAAAAATTCCCGCAGCCAATTCCTATTGAACAACAAACATATTCTTAACCAACGCGTATAAAGATTTTACTTTATCGCTGCTGAACTTGAATAGATGGTGCAGAAACGCTTGGCTTCCATGAAGCGAGGCGTTTCTCCCATTTGGATGAATAGTGTGAATTTTCATGAACCGATCTTATTTTAATGAAGAAACCCACACTTTTAAATGGAGGTTACAAACGTGCAAGAGAAAGAATATCGAATTCTCGTCATCAACCCTGGATCGACTTCAACGAAAATCGGCGTTTTCGATAATGAAAAGGATATTTTGGAGAAAACCATCCGTCATGATGCAGATAAAATAAATTCTTTTGAGAATATCATCGATCAATATGAATTCCGAAAAGAAATGATTTTAGAGACGCTTGACGAAGAAGGAATCAATATCTCCAAACTGAGTGCCGTATGTGGCAGGGGAGGCCTGCTCCGCCCGATTGAAGGGGGAACATATGCTGTCAACGAAGCTATGCTCGAAGATCTTCGCATCGGCTTTTCCGGACAGCATGCATCTAACCTTGGTGGGATCATTGCCTTTGAAATTGCTTCCGGCCTTAATATTCCATCTTTTATCGTGGATCCGGTCGTAGTCGATGAATTGGAGCCGCTTGCAAGGATCTCAGGATTCTCCTTGATTGAAAGGAAGAGCATCTTCCATGCGCTCAATCAAAAAGCAGTTGCCAGAAGAGTAGCTAAGCAAATTGGAAAGCGCTATGAAGACCTTAATTTGATTGTCACCCATATGGGAGGCGGGATTACAGTAGGCGCCCATAAGAATGGAAAAGTCATAGATGTCAACAATGGATTGACAGGCGATGGCCCATTCAGCCCTGAGCGTGCTGGTACTGTTCCTGCAGGAGACTTGATCGACCTTTGCTTTTCAGGCGAATATTATCGTGATGAAATCATGAAAAAGCTTGTTGGACAAGGCGGACTGGTTGGATACTTAGGAACAAATGATGCCGTGCAGGTGGAGAAGATGATTGCTGAAGGCGATGAAAAGGCAAAATACATTTATGATGCCATGGCCTATCAGATTGCAAAAGAAATCGGATCGGCAAGTGCAGTCCTGGACGGAAAAGTAGATGCCATCATTTTGACTGGCGGATTAGCATATGGAAAAGACTTTGTGGCAGGGATCTCCCGCAAAATCAATTGGATTGCTGACGTTATCATCCATCCGGGTGAAAATGAGCTCCAGGCGCTTGCAGAAGGTGCATTGAGGGTGCTTCAAGGTGAGGAAGAAGTGAAAATGTACCCTGGTAGTGTTAAAGATAAGACAATTGTTTAAATAGGAGGCAATATAAATGGCTCAAGAATATGATTTGGTCATCCTTGGTGGAGGAACAGGCGGCTACGTAGCTGCAATCCGTGCATCTCAGCTTGGCCTTAAAACGGCTGTCGTTGAAAAGAGCAAACTTGGTGGCACATGCCTTCATAAGGGATGCATACCAAGTAAAGCCCTTTTGAGGAGTGCAGAAGTTTACCATACAGCTAAACGCGGGGAAGAATTCGGGGTTGTCATCCCGGAAGTTTCTGTAAATTTCCCTCGTGTCCAAGAACGCAAAAACAGTATTATCGATCAGCTTTATAAAGGCGTACAACATTTGATGAAACAAGGAAAGATCGATGTGTTTGAAGGAACTGGCCGCATTTTGGGACCTTCCATCTTCTCTCCTATGCCAGGCACCATTTCTGTTGAGATGAATGATGGAACAGAAAACGAAATGCTCATTCCAAAAAATGTGATTGTTGCAACGGGATCACGTCCTCGTTCCTTGCCGGGACTTGAAATTGATGGGGAATTTGTCCTTTCATCAGATGAGGCACTTCAATTGGAACAGTTGCCAAAATCCATCATCATTGTTGGAGGCGGTGTCATTGGAATCGAATGGGCATCCATGCTGACTGACTTTGGCGTAGAAGTGACTGTAGTTGAATATGCAGACAGGATCATACCGACAGAAGACCACGAAATTTCAAAAGAAATGCAGCGCCTCATGAAGAAAAAAGGTGTTAAGATCACCACTGGAGCGAAAGTCCTTCCTGAAACCCTTAAAAAAGGAGAAGGGGAAGTCTCCATCAGTGCAGAAATTAAAGGCGATCAGAAAACCTTTACTGCAGAAAAGGTCCTTGTATCTGTTGGGCGTCAAGCCAATACAGAAAACATTGGGATCGAAAATACGGATATTGTCATTGAAAAAGGCTTCATAAAAGTAAATGACTACTTCCAAACAAAAGAAAGCCACATCTACGCCATCGGCGATGTGATTGGAGGCCTTCAGCTGGCGCATGTTGCTTCACATGAAGGTATTACGGCAGTAGAGCATATTGCCAATGAAAATCCTCATCCAATGGATTACACAATGGTATCGAAATGCATCTACAGCAACCCTGAAGTAGGAAGCGTAGGATATACCGAACAGGAAGCTAAAGAAAAAGGATTCAATGTCAAGACAGGAAAGTTTTCTTTCCGGGCAATTGGTAAAGCGCTTGTCTTTGGAGAATCTGATGGATTCGTCAAAATTGTTGCGGATAAAGATACAAATGATATCTTAGGAGTTCACATGATTGGACCGCACGTAACGGATATGATCTCTGAAGCAGGTCTTGCACGCGTCCTTGATGCAACCCCTTGGGAAGTAGCAAATACAATCCATCCGCATCCGACATTAAGCGAAGCAATCGGGGAAGCTGCATTGGCGGTAGATGGAAAAGCGATTCATTCTTAATAAAGAATGGTTCGTATGAATTTGATAATTAAATAGGAAAGGATCAGGGCCAAGAAACCTTTAAAATGGCCACGGCTCCTGATATTTTCCTTTATTTGAAATATATTTTAGGAGGTTCTTTTAAATGGCAGAAAATCGTCATAAAGCTCTAGGTTTGACAGATGAAAATGTTTTAGAAATGTATGAAACAATGCTGATGGCCCGCCGCATCGATGAACGCATGTGGCTGTTAAACCGTTCTGGAAAAATTCCTTTCGTCATCTCTTGTCAAGGCCAGGAGGCTGCACAGATTGGGGCGGCATTTGCACTTGATCGTGAGAAAGACTATGTACTTCCTTATTACCGCGACATGGGTGTCGTGCTCAGATTCGGCATGACAGCAAAAGAATTGATGCTTTCCGGCTTTGCAAAAGCTGAAGATCCAAACTCCGGCGGACGCCAAATGCCAGGTCACTTCGGACAGAAGAAAAACCGCATTGTAACAGGTTCATCCCCAGTTACAACACAAGTTCCGCATGCTGTCGGAATTGCATTGGCTGGGAAGATGGAAAAGAAAGACCTCGTAACCTTCGTTACATTCGGTGAAGGCTCTTCCAACCAAGGAGATTTCCATGAAGGTGCCAACTTTGCTGGTGTACATAAACTTCCGGTTATCTTTATGTGTGAAAACAATAAATATGCCATCTCTGTTCCAATCGAGAAGCAATTGGCTTGTGAAAAAGTATCTGACCGTGCCATCGGCTATGGTATGCCTGGTGTGACTGTAGATGGAAACGATCCGCTTGAAGTATACAAAGCTGTCAAAGAAGCAGCAGACCGCGGCCGCAGAGGCGAAGGTCCGACACTAGTCGAAACGGTTTCTTACCGCTTGACTCCTCACTCATCTGATGATGATGATCGTTCATACCGCTCACCTGATGAAGTGGCAAAAGCAAAAACGCTCGATCCAATCATTACATTCGGTGCTTACTTGAAAGAGACAGGCGTCATGACTGACGAAATTGAAAAAGAGATTAACGACCGAGTGATGAAAGAAGTCAACGAAGCAACAGATTATGCTGAAAATGCTCCTTATGCAGATCCGGAAACAGCATTAAAATACGTTTATGCAGAAGAGAAATAAGGGGGAAGAAAACGATGCCAGTAATTTCTTATATTGATGCCGTTACAATGGCGATCCGTGAAGAAATGGAACGCGATGAAAAAGTATTCGTATTAGGTGAAGACGTAGGTAAAAAGGGAGGCGTTTTTAAAGCGACTCATGGTCTTTATGATCAATTTGGCGAAGAGCGTGTCATTGATACACCGCTTGCTGAATCTGCTATTGCAGGTGTAGGAATCGGAGCAGCCATGTATGGAATGCGTCCGATTGCTGAAATGCAGTTCGCTGACTTCATCATGCCTGCTGTAAACCAAATCATTTCAGAAGCGGCTCGCATCAGATACCGCTCAAATAATGATTGGAGCTGTCCAATGGTCATCCGCGCCCCTTATGGCGGCGGGGTCCACGGAGCACTTTACCATTCTCAATCAGTAGAAGCGGTTTTTGCTAACCAGCCAGGACTGAAAATCGTCATGCCTTCTACACCATATGATGTAAAAGGTTTGCTTAAAGCAGCCATCCGTGATGAAGATCCAGTATTATTCTTCGAGCATAAGCGTGCATATCGCTTAATTAAAGGAGAAGTCCCTGAGGATGACTATGTGCTTCCTATCGGTAAAGCAGATGTGAAAAGAGAAGGCGAAGACATTACAGTCATCACTTATGGCCTAAGCGTGCATTTCGCACTTCAAGCGGCAGAAAGACTTGCTGAAGATGGCATTGAAGCTCATATCCTTGACCTTCGTACAATCTATCCATTAGATAAAGAAGCAATCATTGAAGCTGCTTCTAAAACGGGTAAAGTCCTATTGGTCACAGAGGATAACAAGGAAGGCAGTATAATCAGTGAGGTTTCTGCCATCATTTCTGAAAACTGTCTATTTGATCTGGATGCTCCTATCATGCGACTTGCTGGACCGGATGTACCTGCAATGCCATATGCACCTACTATGGAAAAGTACTTCATGATCAACCCTGATAAAGTTGAAAAAGCGATGCGTGAATTAGCAGAGTATTAATCGATAACAACTTAAGATTCAAAGGAGGTTTTCTTCAGTGGCAGTAGAAAAAATGAAAATGCCTCAGTTAGGGGAAAGTGTAACTGAAGGTACAATTAGCAAATGGCTTGTAGCACCTGGTGATACAGTCAATAAATATGATCCCATTGCAGAAGTTCAAACGGATAAAGTAAATGCAGAAGTCCCATCTTCCTTTTCAGGTGTGATTAAAGAACTGATCGGACAAGAAGGGGATACCCTGGAAGTAGGGGAATTCATCTGTTCCATTGAAACAGAAGGCGGCAGTGCTGAAGAAACTTCAGAAGAAAAGCCTGCAGAAAAAATGGAAAAAACAGAGCCAGCGAATAATAGTAAGCCTTCAGCTGCTCCTGTTAAGAGAGACCCTGGCAGCAAAGCGCGGTATTCTCCCGCTGTCCTTAAGCTTTCACAAGAACATGATATTGATTTGAATCAAGTTGAAGGAACAGGTAAAGAAGGAAGAATCACTCGTAAAGATCTAATGAAGCTGATTGATTCCGGTAATATTCCAAAAGCTGGCGAAGCTCCATCTAAGCCGGCAGCCGCTCCGGAAAAAGCACCTGTTCAAGAAGCTCCAGCAGCACCAAAAGCACCAGCAGCGCCAGCCCCATCTGTACCTGTGGCAGCAGGGGATATCGAAATTCCGGTTACAGGCGTCCGCAAAGCGATTGCGGCCAACATGCTCAGAAGCAAGCATGAAGCACCGCACGCATGGACTATGATGGAAGTGGATGCGACGAATCTGGTTGCATACAGAAATGAAATCAAAGGCGAATTCAAGCAGCGTGAAGGCTTCAATCTTACTTTCTTTGCTTTCTTCGTAAAAGCAGTTGCCCAAGCATTGAAAGAATTCCCGCAGATCAATTCTATGTGGGCTGGTGAAAAAATCATCCAGAAGAAAGATATCAATATCTCGATTGCAGTTGCAACGGATGATGCGTTGTTTGTACCAGTGATTAAAAATGCTGATGAAAAGACAATCAAAGGCATTGCAAGAGAAATCACTGAACTTGCCACTAAAGTCCGTACAGGCAAATTAAAATCAGATGATATGCAAGGAGGAACATTCACAGTCAATAACACTGGATCCTTCGGTTCTGTTCAATCCATGGGTATCATCAATTACCCTCAGGCGGCAATCCTGCAGGTAGAGTCCATCGTTAAACGCCCTGTCGTGATGGATAACGGAATGATTGCAGTCAGAGACATGGTCAACCTGTGTATGTCCCTTGACCACCGTGTTCTTGATGGTTTAATCTGCGGCAGATTCCTGCAGCGCGTAAAAGAAATCATCGAAAACACATCCAAACAAAGCACATCCATCTATTAATAAAACAAAAGGCTGATCCTTTACACTTAGGGTCAGCCTTTTGTTTATTTTATGGCTAAATATTTAAGTATTATTTCTTTGCAATCTTTGCGAAGTTAATTGGAGTGAAGGATGGCGACTCCTGCGGGAATAGCGGGAAAGTCGAGACCCTGGACTGAGCGAAGCGAGGGAAGCGGCTCGGCCCCGCCCGCGGAAAGCGTCCATCCGCAGCGGAAAATGAATGTTTATTGTTAAATCACTCGTTTTTTTATATACTAAAATAGTAAAAAATAATAAAGATTTAGAATTTTTTTAAATAATAATGTAAACGATTTCAACTCATGGAAGGGGGAAAGGATTTGAGCATCGAACAAATGAAAACTCAATCCTTCAAGCTCAGAGAACTAAGTGAATGGGAATCACTTGTAGAAAAAACACTTAAAGGAAAATCCGTCAAAGATCTCTATACAAAAACATATGAAAATATAGAAATTAAACCATTATATACAAAAAAAGACAGAGAAAATTCACTCATGCTGCCATCAGCAAAGAAGAACAACGATTGGTTCATTGCACAAGAGATGACCGCCAGCTCCCTGAAAGAATTAGAAGAGAAAATCAGCCATGCATTGTCAAGGGGCCAGGACTGTATAGCATTTTCATTGAAAGGGATCAAAACATCAGCAGATGAGATGGAACAATTCCTGCAGGCAGTGTTTGGGAAGAATAAAACCCTGTATATTAACGATTATGAAACAGTGAAAAGAGTTCATCATTTCTTTACCGGAAAACCAGACTTTAATGGGGTTTTAGCATTTGATCTTTTTACACATGGACTGCAAAATGGAAAATTGATCAAAAAGCAAGCCGAATCTTTTAAAGAGTGGCTCAATCAAATCACCTCATTGAAAAATTCAGGTTCTAAATTAAGAACGATTGAAATCAATACAAGCATTTATCAAAATGCAGGGGCTGCAGCTGTGCAGGAAATTGCCTATGCTTTATCAGAAGCAGTGGAATACCTTGAGATATTAAAAGAGAATGGCTGGGGGATCCATGAAGCCGTGGAGCGTATGGTCTTTCATTTTTCCATAGGCAGCCAATTCTTTATGGAGATAGCAAAATTAAGGGCATTTAAGCATCTATGGAAGGCTGTTTTAAGAGAATATGGGGTCATGGAAGAAATGGAGGCAGTTATCAGTGCAGAAGATTCCCTCATGACAAAGTCGGCCTTAGATCCATATGTCAATATGCTGAGGACAGGCAGTGAAGGATTTGCTGCGATAGTAGGGGGCGTGGATTATCTTCATCTCTCTTCCTTCAATGAAACTTACGAAGAAAGAAATGGCTTTTCTGAAAGATCAGCACGCAACATGCAGCTGATTTTGAAAGAAGAAGCCCATCTTGCCAAGGTGCATGATCCGAGTGCGGGCTCCTATTTCATCGAGAACCTGACTTCCGAAATGGGACGGAAAGCTTGGGACTTATTCATTGAATTGGATGAAATGGGAGGTATTATAAAGGCCCTTCAAACGGGAACCATTCAAAAGGACATTCGTGAAATCGCGGATAAACGTGAAAGGGATGCAGCTGTACGAAAGAATGCCATGATTGGGACGAATATATATGCCAACTTGTCTGATTCCAGCTTTGAGGATTGCCGCTATTCAGAAGAAGGCGCAATCGATTTGAATGACTATGCAGAAGTCGAACGGATTCTTCCATTCAGGCTATCAGAAGCGTTTGAGAAATTAAGGAGTAAAGCAAAGAAAGCTGAATTAAATGGTAGGAAGCCTTTAGCCGGCTTGATCTGCCTCCAGACATTGAAGGCGTATAAAGCCCGTGCCGACTTTGCGTCAGGATTCCTGGCAGCAGGCGGCATTGATGTCAGCCTCAGTGGTCCATGCTTTGCTGCTGAGGATGTCAAAGCTTTCATTACACAGCATCCACTCCATTACTATGTCATCTGCGGCACAGAAGCAGCCTATGGAGAAATGGCGCAGGAAACGTTAAAAATACTGAAGGAACATGCACCAAATGCAGTTGTAGATATTGCAGGCAAGCCTTCAGGTGATGATGAATCATTATTTAAAAGCAATGGATTGAACGGCTGCCTTTACTTAAAGCAGAACCTGGTCGAAAAGCTGCAATCACTATTATTGATTTGGGAAGGAGCTGAAGAAGCATGAGTAGACCTTCTTTTAAACAAATAAACCCATTTTCAACGTATGAGACACAACAACAATTACATGAAAATGATGTTATTCAGTATGGAACCAATGAAAATATCTCGATCAAATCACGGTATGCGGAAACGGATATCAGCAGTGCTGAGCATCTGGAGGATTTACCGGGGCTTGCTCCATTCACTAGAGGCCCCTATCCGACGATGTATGTGAACCGCCCTTGGACAGTAAGGCAATATGCAGGTTTTTCAACTGCAGAAGAAAGCAATGCCTTCTACAGAAGAAACCTTGCCATGGGCCAAAAGGGTTTGTCGGTTGCGTTTGACTTGGCGACGCATAGAGGGTATGACTCCGATCATCCCCGGGTGGAAGGAGATGTAGGGAAAGCAGGCGTTGCCATCGATTCCATCCTGGATATGAAGATTTTATTCGATGGGATCCCGCTTGATCAAATGTCTGTATCAATGACAATGAATGGTGCTGTACTTCCGATCATGGCATTTTATATTGTCACGGCGGAAGAACAGGGAGTCGAAAAGGAAAAGCTCGCTGGAACGATTCAAAATGATATTTTAAAAGAATATATGGTAAGGAATACGTATATCTATCCTCCTGAAATGTCGATGAAAATCATAGCCGACATCTTTGAATATACGTCCAAACATATGCCGAAATTCAACAGTATAAGCATATCGGGCTATCATATGCAGGAGGCAGGCGCAACTGCCGACATCGAATTGGCCTATACATTGGCAGATGGATTGGAATATGTAAGGACAGGCTTGTCTGCAGGAATAAATATTGATTCTTTCGCTCCACGGCTTTCATTCTTCTGGGCAATCGGAATGAATTATTTTATGGAAGTCGCCAAGCTCAGGGCTGCCCGAAGGATTTGGGCTAAAATGATCCAGGAATTTTCTCCGGAGAATGCCAAATCATTGGCTCTTCGCACCCATTCACAGACATCGGGCTGGAGTTTGACGGAACAGGACCCATTCAATAATGTGACCCGTACATTGATTGAAGCCCACGCTGCTGCCATGGGGCATACTCAATCGCTTCATACGAATGCCCTTGATGAAGCAATCGCTCTTCCTACAGACTTTTCGGCACGCATCGCACGAAATACACAATTATATCTTCAGGAAGAAACGGGAATCACGAATGTAATCGATCCATGGGGCGGTTCCTATTACGTAGAAGCCCTTTCCCATGAATTAATGGAAAAAGCATGGGCGCATATCGAAGAGATTGAACAGCTCGGCGGAATGACAAAAGCGATTGAAACCGGACTTCCAAAGATGAGGATTGAAGAGGCGGCTGCTAAGAGGCAGGCAATGATCGATTCAGGCAAAGAATCCATCATAGGCGTCAATAAATTCCGACTGGATAAAGAAGACCCTATTGAAACGCTGGATATTGATAATACTGCCGTACGCCAAAAACAAGTCCAGCGATTGCAGTTATTGAAAGCTGAAAGAGATGAAAAAACAGTCGCCGAAACACTTGCTGCTCTGAGTGAAGCGGCCAAAAACGGCGAAGGGAATCTATTGGAACTTGCGGTTGAAGCGGCAAGAGCCAGAGCGACGCTTGGGGAGATTTCAGATGCTGTTGAAAAGGCATGTGGGCGCCATAAAGCGGTCATTCGCTCAATCAGCGGTGTATACAGCAATTCTTTCACGAATGAAGAAGAAATTGGATCTGTCCGACAATTGACAGAAGAGTTCCTGGAAAACGAGGGAAGAAGACCAAGAATCATGATTGCCAAAATGGGGCAGGACGGACATGATCGCGGAGCAAAAGTCATTGCTACCGCTTTCGCTGATTTAGGATTCGATGTAGATATTGGTCCATTGTTCCAAACCCCTGCAGAAACGGCCATGCAGGCAGTCGAAAATGATGTGCACGTCATTGGGGTCAGTTCACTTGCAGCCGGACATAAAACATTGCTTCCACAATTGGTAGGAGAGCTGAAAAAACTCGGTCGAGACGATATCCTTGTTGTGATTGGGGGAGTCATCCCTCCACAAGATTATGCTTATTTATATGAGCAGGGAGCAGCCGCCATATTTGGACCAGGAACAGTCATCCCTCCTGCTGCCCAAAAAGTGATTGAAGAAATTTATCGGAGATTGGGCTATGAGGAAGTGATGGAATAAATGGAAGAAAGCCAAAAGCGTCCTCGCTTCAAAAAAAAGACCGGTGTACAGCCGGATGTGAATGCGCTGGTGAATGGTGTACTGGCAAAAGAAAGGACATCCCTGGCCAAAGCGATAACGTTGATTGAAAGCAATTCTCCCAATCATCATTCCTTTAGCCAGGCAATGCTAAAACAGCTGCTTCCACATACAGGGAACTCAGTCCGCATCGGGATCACTGGAGTTCCGGGTGCAGGCAAAAGCACCTTCATAGAATCGTTTGGTACTATGCTCTGTGAAATGGGCCATAGGGTAGCGGTGCTCGCAGTAGATCCGAGTTCCACAATGACCGGAGGGAGCATCCTCGGCGACAAAACCAGGATGGAAAAACTTGTGAAGCACCCAAATGCATTTGTCCGCCCATCTCCTTCTGGCGGTACCCTCGGCGGTGTGCATCGTAAAACAAGGGAATCGATTGCTGCATGTGAAGCTGCAGGCTACGATGTCATCTTAGTGGAAACCGTCGGTGTGGGTCAGAGCGAAGTAATTGTTAGAGGTATGGTCGATTTCTTTATGCTGCTTGTATTGACGGGTGCAGGCGATGAATTACAAGGTATGAAAAAAGGGATCATGGAGCTTGCAGATGCCATTATAGTGAATAAGGCAGACGGAGGGAATATAAAGCTCGCTCAAAAAACCAAGTCAGAATATAATCAAATCCTGCACTTCCTGCAGCCTGCGACAAAGGGATGGACCACTCGGGCTTATACATGTTCGGCACTTCAATATACCGGGATCGAAGAAATATGGGACATCATCGTTTCATTCATGGAAAGCACAAAGAAATCAGGCGTTTTCATCGGAAGGCGTCAGTCCCAGGCTAAGGAATGGCTTTATTCTTCCATCCACGACCGCCTTTCTCAAGCATTCTTTCAGGATGAAAGGATAAAGAAAACTTTGCCTTCCATACTTAAACAAGTAACGAATGAAGAAAGAACTGTATCAAGCGCGCTCGAATACCTTTTTGATGAATATAAAAGACCATAAAAAAAGGGATAGCGGCATTCCGCTATCCGAGACATCTAGGGAGTTTTAGGGGTATGGATCTAGATGTACTATTATTCTACCCCTCAAATTCCTTTATAAACCCAATTACTATAAAAATTAGTCGAAATCGAATATAATGATAGTAATGATGAAGATCGTTCTTTTTTAGGGGCGGTCGATCAAGAAGGAGAGAATAAAATGAGCATGGATTTTAACCTATTTATGAATGATGTCGTAAGACAGGCCCGCCAAGAAATCGAAGCAGCCGGCTATGAACAATTGAAGACTGCTGAAGAAGTTGAAGCAGCCTTTGCCAATAAAGGAACTACATTGGTCATGATCAACTCTGTCTGCGGATGTGCCGGGGGAATTGCAAGACCAGCTGCCGCCCACGCCATCCATTATGATAATCGCCCAGACCACTTAGTGACCGTCTTTGCAGGCCAGGATAAAGAAGCTACTGCAAAAGCAAGAAGCTATTTCACTGATTACCCGCCATCCTCTCCATCTTTTGCTATCTTAAAGGATGGGAAATTATGTACGATGGTAGAACGACATGAGATTGAAGGACATGATCCTATGTCTGTCGTCAATAAGCTTCAATCATACTTTGATCAATATTGTGAAGAAATGTAATACATTCTTCTGATTGAATGAACCGGCCGGGAATTCCTTGGCCGGTTTTTTTCAAGAGATAAGAAAGTGCTTTCAGGGCGCTTCCGCTTTTCTAATTTCACATTTTCCATTCGAAAGCTTTATACCTCATTGCTTTCTACCGGATATTTTCAGAATTTTAGAACTTTATATTCTTGCTAATAAATATTTATTAAATATATTGCATAAATATTTATTCGTGTTAAAATGCAAATAGGTTAATGATTATACTTAATTTTGAATTTATATACAGAAAACTGGAGGAGAAAATTATGAAAAAAATAGCATCTGCAATTATTGCTAGTTTACTAGTCGTTTCAGCGTTGGCTGCATGCGGGAAAGAAGAATCTGCAGCAGACAAGAAAACATTGGTAATGGCGACATCAGCCGACTACCCGCCATTTGAATATGTCGATACAGCAAATAGTGATGAAATCGTAGGTTTTGACGTTGATCTTGCTAAGGCATTGGGCAAAAAGCTCGGGTACAAAATTAAAGTGGAAGATAAAGATTTCAGCGGTTTGATCACAGCTTTGAAAACAAAACAGGCTGACCTTGTACTGGCTGGTATGACACCTACTCCTAAACGTAAGAAAAATGTTGACTTCAGCGATGTCTATTACAAAGCAAACGATATGATCGTGACGAAGAAGGAAAGCAATATCAAGAGTGTAGAAGATCTAAAAGGCGGAAAAATAGGTGTTCAATTGGGATCAATCCAAGAAGACGCTGCAAAGGAACTGCAAAAAAATACAGCCTTTGATATCGAAACAAGAAACCGCATCCCTGAACTTGTCCAGGATGTACAGAATGGAAGATTCCAGGCAGCAATCATTGAAGATACGGTAGCACAGGGATTCCTTAAGAAGCATGCTGAGCTGCAAGGTTTTAATATCAAAACGAGTGATGATGAAGCCGGGTCTGCCATCGCTTTTCCTAAAAACAGCGACTTGACTCCGACATTCAATAAGGCTTTAAAAGAAATGAAAGACAGCGGCGAACTGGACAAATTAATCATCAAATGGTTCGGAGCAGATGCAAAATAATAAAATTCAAGAGACGTTCAGGCATCAGTTTGAACGTCTCCTCTATTTGAAGACAGCCTGCATGAACTTTCGCAGGAGAAAGGATGGTGTACAATGGGACTGGATTTTCAACAGTTAATCCCTTCGGTACCATTTATATTAAAAGGAATTGGCGTCACATTAAAGATTGTCCTGCTTGCAGGGGTCATAGGATTTTTATTCGGCATCCTTTTGGCATTATTTAAAATCAGCAAACTGAAAGTGCTGGGCATCATAGCGGATGTGTATACTTCAATATTCAGGGGTACGCCGCTCGTACTTCAATTGATGATCATCTTCTATGGTTCACCCCAGATTTTCGGAACTCAAATCGATCCATATACCGCAGCAGTCTCTGCATTTGCCATGAATTCTGCTGCCTATATTTCCGAAATCATCCGTGCGGGAATTCAGGCGGTCGACAAAGGTCAGCAGGAAGCGGCAGCTGCACTAGGAATATCTTATAAACAAATGATGAAAGATATCATTCTTCCTCAGGCATTGAAAAATATCCTGCCTGCTCTAATGAATGAATTCATCACACTTACGAAGGAATCCGCCATTGTGACCGTCATAGGCGTAACAGATGTCATGAGAAGATCTTATATGGTAGGAAGCGATTTATATTCTTTCTTTGAACCGCTATTATTCGCAGGACTTGTCTATTATCTGCTTGTCATTATCCTAACGGTGTTAGGCAAGGCAGTCGAAAGGAGAATGAGGGTCAGTGATTAATGTCAACGGATTATCCAAAATGTTTGGAAAAAATGAAGTATTGAAGGATATAAGCGTTACGATTGATCCAGGGGAGGTTGTTGCTGTCATCGGACCATCCGGATCTGGAAAGTCCACTTTCCTCCGCTGCTTGAATCTGCTTGAAAGTCCAACTGCAGGTGACATTTTGATCGACAATCATTCCATCACCGGAAAAAAAGTGGATATTCAAGCATTCAGAAAAGAAATAGGCATGGTGTTTCAGCATTTTTACCTTTTCCCTCATATGACAGTCCTGGAGAACATTACGTATGCCCCGATCAAAGTGAAGGGATTGACTAAAGGGGAGGCGGAAGAGCTCGGGAAGGAGCTGCTTTCCAAAGTAGGACTTGTAGAAAAAGCCGATGAATATCCAAACAGATTGTCAGGAGGCCAGAAGCAGCGTGTGGCTATCGCAAGGGCCCTCGCTATGAATCCTAAAATCATGCTATTTGATGAACCGACCTCTGCCCTCGATCCTGAGATGGTAAAAGAAGTGCTTGATGTAATGAAATCACTTGCTCATACAGGAATGACCATGATCATTGTGACGCATGAAATGGGATTTGCAAAAGAAGTGGCAGACCGTGTATTATTTTTGGACGAAGGCCAGCTACTCGAGGATGAAGACCCGCAAGTATTCTTCTCAAGTCCATCCTCCAAACGTGCTCAAGATTTCTTGCAAAAAGTATTGTAAACATATTATCCTTAGAAAAGATGATCAGCTGATCATCTTTTCTTTTTTGAGAATTTGAATTGTACATAAAGCGAGGAGCAGGTTTATGTTTCGTATTGGCTATAGGACCATTAAAACAGCAATCGGAACTGTGCTGGCCATCATGCTTGCCCAGTGGTTCGATCTGCATAATTTCGTTTCAGCCGGAATCATCACAGTTCTGTGCATCCAAGTAACAAAAAGGCAATCTATCAAGGCGGCATGGACCAGATTTTTGGCCTGTGTACTTGCCATGATTTTTTCATCTGTGTTTTTTGAAGCTATAGGCTATTATCCGTTTGTGATCGGATTGCTTCTTCTCGTATTCATCCCTACCACTGTCATGGTGAAGGCAAAGGAAGGAATCGTCACAAGCATTGTTATCATCCTTCATATTTATTCCGCCGGCCAGGTGACAACCCACTCGATTTTCAATGAGTTTTGCATCATCCTTATCGGCATCGGGATTGCCCTGGTTATGAATTTATACATGCCGAGTATGGAAAACAGGCTGCTTTCTCTTCTTGAAAAAATAGAAGAGAACTTTCATTCAATATTTACAGAAATCATCTTTTATTTGCGCACGCATAATAGCGATTGGGATGGCAAAGAAATTACGGAAACTGCCCGGATGCTTGAAGAAGCAAAAGGACTGGCGGTCAGGGATCTTCAAAACCATGTTTTGCGAAGCGAAGATTCCTACTACCATTACTTTAAAATGAGGGAGAAGCAATTTGAGATCATTGAGCGTGTGCTGCCTATTATTACTTCTCTTGAAATGAATGTAGAGCAGTCCAAAATCGTTGCGGATTTCCTTGAAGAAGTAAGCAGCAATATCCACCCTGGGAACACGGCATTTTTATATTTAAAAAAATTATATGATATGAAACTTCACTTCGAAGGGATGGAGCTGCCTAAGACGAGAAGCGAATTTGAAGTGCGAGCGGCGCTTTTTCAATTTGTGAGGGAAATGGAGCAGTACTTGCTGATTAAAAGTTCATTTAAAGGGATAAAAGGGAAAAAGATGAATCAGAAGACTGGACAAAATGCACACTAAGGAAAAAAGTGTGGTGAGTATTTTTGAAAATCCTTTTAGTCTGCATATTGCTTATCGGCTCTCCCATTTGGCCCATTGGGCGGAACCCCATTCAAGGGGACCCTTTTATCATCGTTAATAAGCGGACAAATGAACTCGTCTTTTATAATGAAGGCCGTCTGCAGCTAAAAACAAAAATAGCTACAGGCAAAACGAATGATCTCACCCCGGAAGGCCTTTTCACGGTGACGGTTAAAGCAAAAGATCCTTATTATCGGCGGAAAAACATCCCGGGCGGCGACCCAAGGAACCCCCTTGGCACACGATGGATCGGATTTGATGCATTGGGGACGGATGGAAGGATGTATGGACTGCACGGCACAAACCAGCCGTCGTCTATTGGCAAGTATATTTCAAATGGCTGCGTGCGCCTGCCGAAAGCAGCTGTAGAAGCATTATATGATATGGTCCCTATTGGAACAAAAGTAAATATCGTCAATTCTTCCAAAAGCTTTGATCAAATTGCGAAGGAAAATGGAGCCATCCACTAATAAAACCCGGATCCTTTACGGAACCGGGTTTTGCTTTCTTTTGTCCAGCTCCACCGGCTAGAGGCTGGGAGGTTTCCTTCAGCACACTTACGATAAGTCAACATCGGTTCACTTCGTTCACCGTGTTTCCTTTATCTCGTGGTGCTTTAGTCCAACCTCGGCGCCTCTGTACAAGCCGGTTCCGCTTTTCTATTTGTCCAGCTCCAGCGCCTAGCCCCTCGATTCATAAGCCGTACCTCTACGGAAATCAGGATTTCCTTCGAGTTCCGTCTTATGCTGGTCGGGGCTGATCTAGGCGCTTCCGCTTTTCTATAGGACCATTGCTAGTCCAAAAATAATTGTTGATGCAATCATCGCGAGCAGCATTAAATAAACGATCACTTTTTGAAATGTTTTATTTCTCATCTTTTTCTCTCCTTTAAAGAAGGCTGTTGCTTATTATTTTAGCTAGTGAAGAAAGATCTGACAAGCAGTGAATGATATTGAAGTTTGAAAACGCTTCCGAAAATTGTCGAAGAAAGCAGGAATGTTGAAAACGTTTAGCGAATATAGTTAATGTTTTGTCTATTTAACTCAGCAAGGAGGAAAACAGATGATCAAAAAAGTAGACCATATCGGAATTGCTGTTCGTTCCATTGAAGATTCATTGGGTTTTTACACGGAAATCTTAGGACTGCAATGCCTCAAAATCGAAGAGGTTCCCTCCGAGTCAGTCAAAGTGGCATTCATTGACTGCGGAAATACAAAACTCGAATTGCTTGAACCTACAAGTGAAAATAGTGCAGTGTGGAAATTCATAGACAAAAAGGGAGAAGGAATCCATCATGTGGCCCTTGGAGTTGAATCCATAAAAGAGCGTATGGAAGAATTGAAAGAAAAGGGAATACGTCTGATTCAAGATGAGCCGAAGATCGGAGCCGGCGGGGCGGAAGTCGCGTTTTTGCATCCGAAATCAGGAATGGGCGTCCTTTACGAACTTTGCGAGAAAAAGCATGCGGGAGGAGAAGGGAAATGACAGATATCTACGAAAAAATCAACGAATTATATGACATGCGCCGGAAAGTAGAACTTGGCGGTGGAGATGAAAAAATAGAGAAACAGCATGAAAAAGGAAAATTGACTGCCCGTGAACGGATCGACCTTTTGGTGGATGAAGGCTCTTTCGTTGAATTGAATCCATTTATTCAACATCGCTGCAATGATTTTGGACTTGATCAAATGGAAGGACCGGGCGACGGAGTAGTGACCGGCTACGGTAAAGTGAACGGCAGGCCGATTTATCTGTTTTCACAGGACTTCACGGTTTTTGGCGGTGCATTGGGAGAAATGCATGCGAAAAAAATTGCAAATGTCATGGATCTTGCCGCTAAAAATGGAGCCCCATTCATCGGGTTGAATGATTCAGGCGGGGCACGCATCCAGGAAGGCGTTGTTTCATTGGATGGATATGGCCACATTTTTTATCGAAACGCCATTTATTCCGGAGTCATCCCACAGATTTCCGTCATCATGGGTCCATGCGCAGGTGGAGCAGTTTATTCGCCGGCCATCACCGATTTCGTATTTATGGTGGATGACACCAGCCAAATGTTCATAACAGGACCGAAAGTCATTGAGACAGTAACAGGAGAGAAGATTTCATCAGAAGATCTCGGTGGATCGAAGGTGCATAACACAATCAGCGGCAATGCCCATTTCCGGGCAAAGACGGAGATGGAGGTGCTTGAGCAAGTCCGCACACTGATTGGCTACCTTCCTCAAAATAATGAAGAAAAACCGGATGCGGCTTCTTATGAAGAAGAGGATCATTATCGTCCGGAGTTGACCGACATCATCCCTTTTGATGCCGTCCGCCCTTATGATGTAAGAAAAGTGATTGAACAGGTTGTGGACACAGACTCCTTCTTTGAGGTGCAGGCAGAATTCGCGAAAAATATTGTCGTAGGTTTTGCAAGGATCAAAGGAGAAGTAGTTGGCCTTGTCTGCAATCAGCCTAAGTTTATGGCGGGAGGACTTGATATCGATTCTTCCGATAAGGCATCCCGATTCATCCGTTTCTGCGATTCTTTCAATATCCCATTGATCACATTTGAAGATGTCACAGGCTTCTTCCCTGGGATCAAACAGGAACATGGGGGCATCATCAGGCATGGAGCAAAAATTCTTTATGCGTATTCAGAAGCGACGGTTCCTAAAATCACTGTGATTCTCCGTAAGGCATTTGGAGGCGCTTATGTTGCATTGAACAGCAAATCTATCGGAGCGGATCTCGTATATGCTTGGCCGAATGCAGAAGTTGCCGTAATGGGGCCGCAGGGAGCTGCCAATATTATTTTTGCCCGGGAAATACAAAATAGCGAAAATCCGGAAGAATTGCGTAATCAAAAGATTGAAGAGTACCGTGAGAAATTTGCCAATCCTTATGTTGCTGCATCCAGGGGAATGGTGGATGATGTCATCGACCCAAGGGAAACAAGAATAAAATTGATTCAGGCACTTGAAATTATGAGAAATAAAAAAGAAGAGCGTCCAAAGAAGAAGCACGGCAACATCCCTTTGTAGGAACTTATCGTTTTTGCATCGGCAGCTAAATATTAGAGTGAGTTTATTTGTCCTCACCAACAATTCACGATATACTAAATTTGTGAATACATATTTGGAGGTCCTTGATTATGATTAACGAAGAACGTTTATTGAATGAGTTCCTTGAGTTGGTTCAAATCGACTCAGAAACCAAAAATGAAAGCGAAATCGCAAAAGTCTTGAAAAAGAAATTTGAGGATCTTGGCGTAGAAGTTTTTGAAGACGATACAATGGAACAGACTGGCCATGGTGCGGGGAATCTTATTTGCACCTTAAAAGGTACGAAAGAAGGAGTGGATACCATCTACTTCACTTCCCACATGGATACAGTAGTTCCCGGCAAGGGCATCAAGCCTTCTGTAAAAGATGGCTACGTGGTGACTGACGGAACTACAATCCTTGGTGCAGATGATAAAGCTGGCCTTGCGAGCATGTTTGAAGCAATCCGTGCCTTGAAAGAACAAAATGTAGAGCACGGTACCATTCAATTCATCATCACAGTTGGAGAAGAGTCCGGTCTAGTTGGAGCGAAAGCATTGGATTCTTCCCTTGTGAAGGCTAAGTTTGGCTTTGCACTTGACAGTGACGGACCTGTTGGAAATATCATTGTTGCTGCTCCGACTCAAGCTAAAGTAAAAGCGACCATCTTCGGAAAGACTGCACACGCAGGTGTGGCACCGGAAAAAGGCGTTTCTGCCATTACGCTTGCAGCAAAAGCTATTTCGAAAATGCCACTTGGACGCATTGATGAAGAGACGACTGCAAATATCGGCCGATTCGAAGGCGGACAGGCAACAAATATCGTATGCGACCGCGTGGATATCCTTGCGGAAGCACGCTCTCTCGTCCCTGAAAAAATGGAAGCGCAAGTAGCAAAAATGAAGGAAGCTTTCGAAAAGACTGCTGAAGAGTTCGGCGGAAAAGCGGAAGTGGATGTTCAGATCATGTACCCTGGCTTCAAATTTGGAGAAGGCGACCATGTAGTGGAAGTAGCGAAAAAAGCTGCTGCCAAAATCGGACGTGAAAGCAAACTATTGACAAGCGGCGGCGGAAGCGATGCAAACGTCATTGCAGGATTCGGCGTTCCGACGGTCAACCTTGCTGTCGGATACGAAGAAATCCATACAACGAATGAGCGCATGCCTGTGGCTGAATTGACAAAATTGGCTGAAATGGTAGTAGCCGTAGTCAAGGAAGTAGCAGAAGCGTAAAATTTTAATTCAACATACGAAAGGGGCTTCCTATTGGAGGCCCTTTTTTCATGAACTTATTTTCAAAGCAACTTTATCTCCATAAATAAGATAAATATGATAAATTATACATAACAGGAAAATGACACATAAAGGGGATGCAGAGGATTTGAGCGAAAAAGCAGTTGTATTTAAGATTAATGAAGAAGATTACGGGATTCCGATATCCTTTGTGATTTCCATCGAGAAAATTCCAGAAACGAATCCCATCCCGCAGCTTCCTTCTTTTGTAAAGGGCATTGTGAAAGTCCGCGATGAACTGCTGCCGGCCATCGATTTAGAAGAGCTGCTCTATGGAAGCCAGCTGAATCATAATGAAATTTCACGAATGATTGTCCTGAAGACGGACAAACTTTCAATCGGTCTTTTCGTAAGGGAAGCAAAAGAAATCATCGATATTCCTGCTGAATTGTTAAAGAAAGTAGCTTTGATGGGCTATAGAAAAACAAAATTCTTCTCAGGTGTTGCCAACCTGGAAAAGGGCCTCATTACCATGATCGATCCAGATCTGTTGGTCGAATCCCTTGAAAACATAGATGCCATACAGGAATATGTAGAAAATTACGAAATGGTCTAATTCTCTCCGCCGGATATTTTAATATCCGGTTTTTCTTGTTTCTAATCAAGAAGGAAGGCTATTTTTTTGGGGAGGGCTTTTGATTATTGATATAATAGAAGGAACAATACGTTTTGGGAAGTGAAGTTCTGTGAAGAGCTTTTATCCGAAGAATGGACGAGTCATTCTTCATGTAGATATGAATAGTTTTTACGCTTCTGTCGAGATGGCCTATAATCCCGCACTCAAAGGGAAGCCGCTTGCAATTGCGGGGAATCCCGAGGAAAGGCGGGGCATCATTGTGACATGCAGCTATGAAGCCCGCAAGTTCGGGGTGAAAACCACCATGCCTCTTTGGGAGGCAAGGAAAAAATGTCCGGATATGATTGTCATGCGCCCTAATTTTGACCGCTACCGGGCGGCATCCAGAGGTATTTTTGATATTCTCCGAACCTATTCAGAATTGGTAGAGCCTGTATCAATCGATGAAGGATATGTTGATATAACAGACAGTTTCGAACTCGGATCCCCATTGCAAATCGCTGCCAGCATCCAACGGAGCATCAAAGAACAGCTCGATCTTCCGTGCAGCATAGGTATCGCCCCTAATAAATTTCTTGCAAAAATGGCTTCAGATATGAAAAAGCCGATGGGCATCACTGTGTTGAGGAAAAGGGACATCCCCAATATCCTTTGGCCATTGCCTGTGCAGGAGATGCATGGAATCGGAGCCAAAACAGCAGAGAAACTAAAAGGGATCAATATTTTGACCATCAGGGATTTGGCTTCGGGAAATGAGACACAGCTGAAAAAAGTTCTCGGAATTAATGGAATACGGCTGAGGGAACGGGCGAATGGCATCGATTCAAGAGAAGTAGATCCGGAATCTGTCTACGATTTTAAAAGCATAGGCAATTCAACTACCCTTCCGAGGGATATTTCCAATCAGCAGGAGCTCCTTGCTGTATTAAAAGAGCTGTCTCAAAAAGTATCTGAACGTATGAGAAAGAAAAATGCCCTCACAGTCAATATTTCTGTGATGATACGGTATAAAGACCGAAAAACGATTACAAGAAGCCGAAAGCTGAATAACCCCATTATCAAGCAAAAAGATATTTTCAATGCGGCCAGTTCGCTGTTTATCGAACATTGGAACGGGAATGGTGTCCGGCTCTTGGGTGTAACGGCACAGGATTTGGTGGAAGAGGAGGATGCGCTCTTGCAGCTTGATTTATTCTCCTATGAAAAAGAGGCCAAGAAGGAGCCATTGTATCAAGCACTGGAAAATCTCAATAGCAAGTTTGGGAAAAATGCAGTGACGAAAGGCGTTAAAGTAGACACCTTGAAAAAAGATCAGCACACAGATACAAGTTTTAACAAAGACTTTCTTTATGAACGAAAAAAGGAATGAATTGAAAGGCATCCTGGAGAAACTTCTGAAGGATCCCTTTTATTTGTAGCAGTAAGGGAATACTGATATAGTAAAAGACAATTGAAAATCAATGGATAGAAGGGACGTAATAGCATGGCAAAACAACAAATTGGTGTGATCGGGCTTGCAGTGATGGGGAAAAACCTTGCCTGGAACATCGAAAGCAGAGGCTATTCAGTTTCTGTCTATAATCGTTCAAGTGAAAAAACAGAAGAAATGCTCAAAGAATCAAAAGGCAAAAATATTCATCCAGCCTATTCCATAGAAGAATTTGTCCAATCATTGGAGGTGCCGAGGAAGATCTTATTGATGGTGAAAGCTGGTCCAGCTACAGATGCTACAATTGAACAGCTTCTGCCATTCCTCGAGGAAGGCGATATCCTGATCGATGGGGGCAATACGTTTTTCGAAGATACACAACGACGCAATAAAGAACTAAGCGAGCGCGGGATTCATTTCATCGGCACCGGAGTTTCCGGAGGGGAAGAAGGGGCATTGACCGGTCCATCCATCATGCCTGGGGGACAGAAAGAAGCTTATGACCTCGTAGAACCTATTTTAAAAAGCATTGCTGCCAAAGTGGAAGGAGAAGCTTGCACGACCTATATCGGTCCTGATGGTGCAGGTCATTATGTCAAAATGGTCCATAATGGCATCGAATATGGCGATATGCAGCTGATTGCAGAATCCTATTTCCTTTTGAAAAATGTCCTGGGCCTATCTGCAGAAGAGCTTCATGAGGTCTTTGCCGAATGGAATAAAGGAGAGCTCGACAGCTATCTCATTGAAATCACGGCTGATATTTTCACCAAAAAAGATGAAGAGACAGGGAAGCCGATGGTCGATGTGATCCTCGACAAAGCAGGGCAAAAGGGAACGGGCAAGTGGACAAGCCAAAGTGCACTTGACCTTGGTGTACCTCTCCCGATCATTACGGAATCTGTTTTTGCACGCTTCATTTCTGCCATGAAAGAGGAGCGGACTAAAGCAAGTAAACTCCTTAAAGGGCCAGAATCCAAGCCTTTTGAAGGGAATCGTTCAGATTTGATTGAATCTGTCAGGAAGGCGCTTTACATGAGTAAGATCTGTTCTTATGCACAAGGCTTTGCTCAAATGAAATCAGCTTCTGAGGAGTTTGGATGGGACCTTCGCTATGGCGACATCGCAATGATTTTCAGGGGCGGCTGCATCATTCGTGCGCAGTTCCTTCAAAAGATCAAGGAAGCATATGACCGGGAGCCGAATCTCGATAATCTGATGCTTGATCCTTACTTCAAGGGGATTGTTGAAAATTACCAGTCCTCGCTCCGCGAAGTGATTTCTGCAGCTGTTATGAATGGAATTCCTGTTCCAGGTTTCTCCAGTGCCCTTTCTTACTATGACAGCTACCGAACAGAGACATTGCCGGCAAACCTCATCCAGGCGCAGCGTGACTACTTCGGTGCCCACACATATGAACGGGTGGATAAAGAGGGGATTTTCCATACGGAATGGATGAAAAAATAATAGGAAATGAAAAAGAAGACCTTTTCCGAGGTCTTCTTTTCATTTGAATTCATTTACTCTCCAAGGTCCACATTGTGGTAGACTTGCTGTACATCTTCAAGATCTTCAATAGCATCGATCATTTTTTCAAATTGTGCTTTAGCATCTTCAGGAAGGACGACATCATTTTGTGCGAGCATCGTTAATTCTGCTACAGAGAATTCTGTGATTCCTGCTGCTTTAAATGCTTCCTGCACAGCATGGTATTGGTCAGGTTCTGCATAGACAATGACCGTGTCATCTTCTTCGATTATATCTCTTGCATCCACATCTGCTTCCATTAATATTTCCATCACTTCTTCTTCGGATTTTCCTTCGATTCCGAATACTGCAGTAGCATCAAACATATAGGCTACAGAACCGCTGACTCCCATATTCCCGCCGTTTTTCCCAAAGGCAGCACGGACTTCAGATGCTGTTCGGTTGACGTTATTAGTCAACGCATCGACAATGACCATGGAACCACTAGGGCCAAAGCCTTCATAGCGAAGCTCGTCATAGTTTTCTTCTGCTCCGCCTTTTGCCTTTTCTATCGCACGGTCGATGATTGCTCTTGGGACATTGTATGTTTTAGCTCTTTCTAAAACCATTTTTAATGCCTGATTGGACTCAGGATCTGGTTCTCCCTGTTTCGCTGCCACATAGATTTCACGGCCGAATTTGGCATAAATCCGACTGGTATTGGCATCTTTGGCTGCTTTTTTTTCTTTGATATTATTCCATTTACGACCCATAAAAAATTCACTCTCTTTCAGCTTTTGAATCTATGAATAATAGATGTTTGGAATTTGGCTGCAATACGTGCAGTCATCCACTAGATAATATTATAACGCAAATTCAGAGGTACTTGCTAATTTTTCATATTACATAAAAAAACGGCCCCTAAAAAGAGCCGAACACCCACCTTATCTATTATTTCTTTCTGAATAGCTTTTGAAAGAGGGATTGTTTTTTCTCTTTTGCAGCAGTTTGTTCCTTTGGTTCCTGTTTGAGATAAATTTCATCTTTGTCGATGGCGTAATCATATGCGAGAATTAGCCCTATATCTGTTGAAGACTGCTTATTCTCCACTATCGAGAAGGATATGCGATGCTTATTCGCAAGCTTAATATACGGGGACAGATAAGAGTAGTCCATTTCACCATTTAGAAGCACTTTTGCTTTTTTATTGCTTCTCATGATTTCATCCAGATCGTCATAGATGCTCTTATCCATTACTTGGCTTTTCGTAATCGCAACGACAATCCTTTCGCGAAGGGTCCCTAAAAACTTTCTGCGCTCATCCGGTTTTGTCTGTATTTCCCCGTAGAGCCCTTTCTGGATATAATCATCCACTGAAGTCCTTTCCATTGGCCATTGGCCTCCTCTTTGCTGAATATGGTCCGTAAACCCTCGTCAATGGTCCATTATATGAATGAATCACAGGAATGGGAATGGTGAAAAAGAAAGCCAGCCTTACTTATAAAATAGGCTGGCTTTCTGTGGAAATTCAGGCAATGATTTGGTCGAGCAGAAGGATCCTGGCCGGTGAAGCATCCGTTCCTTGGATTTTCAATGGTGCTGCAATCATGAAATAAGTTCCTTCTTCTACATCTTGAAGCTGAAGGCCTTCGATGATGATAACGTGGTTATTCATAAGCACTCTGTGGGTTGGATGCCCTTCCTGCGCGCGTTCGATTCCAAGTGCATCGATTCCAACACCTGCAACCCCGATATGTGCCAAGTGCTGTGCGGCATCTTCAGCTAAATAAATGAATTCAAAGTTGAACTCTTTATCAAATGAATTTTTTGTTTTGAAAAGGAGGAAATCTCCTTTTTGGATGTCATAAGACTCAATATCATTTTTTGTGATCTTTCCATCGAGCTTCGTCAAATCCATTACTTTACATGGACGCACCAGTTGTTCTATATCAATGGTCTCGATTGTTTCGCCGTCATTGATCATGTGAAGGGGAGCGTCCACATGTGTCCCGGTATGTACGTCAAGGCTGATTCTTGATTCTGTTACATGGCCGTTAGTATCCGTTTTAATATCAGGCTGTTTCTCCGGCTTATTTTTATAGACAGGCATCCCTTTAAAGATTGGGGCGGTTACATCATAAATTTTCATTGTATATCCTCCTTTTTTATAAAACGACGTCATGCAGTTGTGCACTGCATGACGTCCAGAAAATGTAGTTTTTTTGTCCAGCTCCAGCGCCTAGCCCCTCGAGTCATAAGCCGCACCTCTACGGAAATCAGGATTTCCTTCGAGTTCCGTCTTATGCTGGTCGGGGCTGACCAAGGCGCTTGCGCTTTTCTAAAAATCAGCAATTATCTACTTCAAGATTTGCTACAGGCCACCAGAAGAAACCGTCTTTTGCCAACATTTCATCTGCTTCTCTTGGTCCCATTGTGCCGGATTCGTAGTTCGGGAAGTTTGTTTCTTTCGTGCTTTCCCAAATATCCGAGATTTTATCTACAAAGCTCCATGAAAGGGCAACTTCATCCCAGTGAGTGAAGTTTGTGGCATCGCCGCGGATGCAGTCGAAAAGAAGCTTTTCATATGCCTCTGGTGTATTCATGCCATCGACGCTTTTGTTGGAGAAATTCAGCTTAACCGTTTTAGCCTCTGTATTCTGACCGGATTTTTTCGCATTTAAGTGAAGGGTGATCCCTTCTTCAGGCTGAATATGGATGACTAAAAGGTTCGGCGCCAGCGGCTCATCTTTTCTGTAGTACAAATTCATCGGGATGTCCTTGAATTGCACGACGATTTTAGTTGATTTGGTGGTCATACGCTTTCCAGTGCGGATATAAAATGGCACGCCTGCCCACCTGAAGTTATCAATCATCAATTTTCCGGCTACATATGTTTCTGTATTGGACTGTTCATCTACGTTATGTTCCTCACGGTAGCCTGGCAGTTCTTTTCCTTCAACTTGACCTGAACCATACTGTCCCCTGACGAAATAGTCCTTGATTTCTTCGCCTTCAATGGGGCGGAGAGCACGCAGGGCCTTTACCTTTTCACTTCTGATTTCTTCCGTCGTTAATCGGATTGGAGGCTCCATGGCGAGAAGGGCGACCATTTGCAGCATATGGTTTTGGACCATATCTCTAAGCGCTCCGCTTTTTTCATAGTAGCCGCCGCGCTCTTCAACTCCCAGCGTTTCACTTGAAGTGACTTGAATGTTGGAAATATATCGATTGTTCCACAGTGGTTCAAACAGTGCATTGGAGAAGCGGATAACTTCGATGTTCTGCACCATTTCTTTCCCTAAATAGTGGTCGATCCGATAAATTTCGCTTTCTGAAAAGGCTGTGCGGATACGGTCATTCAATTCCTGCGCTGATGGAAGGTCGTGGCCAAAAGGCTTTTCAATGACCAGGCGTTTAAATCCTTCTGTTTCCGTCAAACCATCAGATTTTAAGTGTTCAGCAATGGTGCCGAAAAATTCAGGTGCCATGGCCAAGTAGAAGATCCTGTTTCCACCGATGGAATATTTCTCATCCAAGTCAGCTGCCAGCTTGCGCAGTTCCTGATAGGAATCAGAGTCTGATACGTCATTGGCTTGATAGTAAAAATGAGAAATGAAATCATCGATGTCTGTTGATTCACCGATCGATGTCAACACGGAATCTTTGACCCGCTCTTTGAATTCTTCGTGTGAAAGAGGACGTCGGGCGACTCCGACCACTGCAAAATGATCCGTTAATTTTCCTTTGCGATATAAATGATAAAGGGAAGGGAAAAGCTTGCGCTTCGCTAAATCTCCCGTAGCCCCGAATATCATAATTAAAGAAGATGGCATTTCTTTTGTTTGTTCCACGTTCATTACCTCACTTTTTTGTAATGATTTATGTAGTATTCCCTAGATTTCCAGTTTAAAAAAACCTCTGTACAAGTATTTAATTTTATCTGTTTACCTGCTATTTCGCAACAATTCAGCTTTAGAAAGAAAATTTATTTTATGAAATATATTAGTAAAAATATTTCATAAATATATTGTGAGGAAACAATGCTTTGTGTATGATGAAATGGAAAGGGGAGGATAATTTGTTATCACTTATGAATGTCGTCAAAACATATAAGAGCGGAGAAATTGAGGTAGCCGCATTGAAGAATGTTTCATTTGATTTGCCTGAAAAAAGCATCTCTGTCATTTTGGGCCCCTCAGGTTCCGGTAAATCCACATTATTAAATGTCATCGGCGGGATTGACCGTCCTGATCATGGAAAGATCAAGGTGATGGATCGGGAAGTATCTTCTTACAAAGAAAAGGCACTGACTGAATATCGAAGGGAATTGATTGGATTTATTTTTCAATCCTACAATCTTATCTCTACTTTAACGGTTGGAGAAAACGTTGAAGTCGGATCGGAAATCAGCCGCAATCCACTTAATGTGGACGAGGTGCTTGATCGGGTGGGAATGCTCGATAAAAAGCATAAGTTCCCTCATCAATTAAGCGGCGGGGAGCAGCAGAGAACGGCTATTGCGAGAGCACTTGTAAAGAATCCCAAAGTGCTTTTATGCGATGAACCGACCGGCGCGCTTGACGAGGAAACCGGAAAGAAAATCCTGGAACTGCTGCAGGAAATCAATAAAATGTATGGAACGACTGTTTTAATCATCACACACAATCAAGGATTTGCAGAAATGGCAGATTGGGTTGTGAAGATGAAGAGCGGAGAATTGGATACAATCATCCATAATGAAGCCCCAGTGCCGGCAGAGCAGGTGAAGTGGGGATGAGTAATCGGTATAAAGCCATAATCAGGGAAATGAGGCAGAAGAAATGGCAGTATGGCGGAACGTCCTTGCTGATTTTTTTGGCAGTCCTTCTCTATATAATGCTAAGTGCATCCATATCCGCAGTAGAGAACAGCAACATTAAATTCAAGAATGATTACAATCAGGAGGATTTCCATTTTTATACCTCGAGCCCCATTAGTGGAAAGGAAATAGATTCCCTTCAAAAAGAGCATGGGGTACGGCTAGAGAAAAGACTTTCAGCAGATGCCTTATATAAGGGAAGTAAAAGTATCCGCTTTTTCAATGTACCGAAATCAGTCAATATCCCTTTCCTTTCAAAAGGGAAGCTTCCCTCCAAACCTGATGAACTTGCTCTCTCCGCAATCTTTGCCAAACAGAATCATATTAAATCAGGAGATGAACTGACCGTCGGAGGGAAGCAGTGGAAGGTGACTGGATTATTTTATCTGCCGGATTATATTTATTCCCTTAAAAACGAAAGCGATCTCGTTAATGATTCCAACAATTTTGGATTGGCTTTGGCGACGGAAAAAGGAATCTCAGGACTTGGGGCAGGTTCTCCTTATTATATTGGGGAATGGGACAAAGGACATCATTCGCTGAAGGATCTTAAAGAAGGTATTTCAACTATTTCTCCTATCATTAAATGGGTGAATGCGAAGGAAAACTCACGCATTTCCTATATTGATTCTGAAATAAAAGGAACGAAATCATTCACTACCACTTTGCCGATTTTTATTTCAATCATCGCCATGATGATGGTTGTCATTTTGATCAGAAGGCGCTTGGATACACAAAGAAAGCAAATCGGGACGCAGCTTGCGCTGGGGTACCGCCCGGATGAATTGATAAGGGCGTATTTGATTTATCCTGTCGTTGTCAGCTTGTCTGGGTCTATATTTGGGATTGCTGCAGGTGCTGTCCTATCCATTCCCTTGACCGACTATTATACGACTTTCTTCAATCTGCCGGTTCTTTCCCGGTGGGGAATCAACCCTTTACAATGGATCGGGGCAATCGCCATTCCGCTTGTGCTATTGATGGGTTCCGGCTTTTGGGTGATTCGAAAGCAAGTGCGCCAATCACCGATTCATTTATTGAAACCTGCCCCAGAAAAGAAAAAGATCAAAAAAAACAGAAAGCCCGTCTTGATGATGAAAAGCTTCAAAAACCGTTTCCGCATCAGGATGCTTTCTAAAAACATCGGCCGGATCCTCTATTTGACCATCGGGATATGCTTTGCGACCATTCTTCTGATGTATGGATTCATCAGTATGAATTCCATCGATGTCCTAATTAATAAAACCTATAAAGAATCCATGAATTATCAATATGGAGTTTATTATCAGGAGCTGAAAGAGAATGACGGTCAGGTCGACGGAGATGTCTTTTCCATTGCAGAGGCTGAAGTCAAGACAGCGGGTGAAGCCCCGAAGAAAATCCAATTATATGGTGTGGATGATGGAATGAAGTCCATTTCCCTCCGTGATGAGAACGGCCGCTCTTTGAATCCATCTACTGATGATGGGATTGTTCTTAATAAAGTTCTTGCCTATACCCTTCATGTGAAAAAAGGGGATTCCATCACGGTGAAGCTGCTTTCAAACAGCAAGGAAAAAACATTGACGGTCAAAGGGGTGGCAGAAATGTATACAGGGACTGCCGCTTATCTCGACCGCAAGGAATTGAATGGACTTGCACAGTATCCAAAGAATGCTTATCTCGGAAAATGGACCAATGAAAAGCCAGGAGCCGATTCATCCATTCTAATGGTGGAAAATAAACAGGACATGATGAATACGATGGAATCCTTGATGGGCCCGATGCGATATTCTATCTTCATCATGGCAGGACTCGCGTTTATGATCGGTTTGATCATCATTACGCTCATCACCAATTTGATCGTGGACGAAAATATGGGATCCATATCTCTGTTAAAAGTCATTGGATATGAGGATTCAACGATATCAAAGCTCCTGCTCAACATATACACACCTGTAGTGCTTATTGCTTACCTAATAGGGGTGCCTGCTGCTATGTTCAGCATCGATGGACTGATGAAATCCATGGCAAGCCAGACAAATTATGTCCTGCCGGTTTCTGTCAATCCTATTATGTTCATTTTGGGCTTTGTTCTAATATTCGCAAGCTATTATACATCCATTCTGTTCTCCAGACGGAAGCTGCGGAAGGTATCCTTGCAGGAAGTATTGAAGAGGCAGGAAGCATGATGAATGTGTTAAAATGGCTTCATGAAAGTCCTGCAGGAGGTAATGAATCGTGGAGTTGTTGTTTTTAGGAACGGGTGCCGGCGTACCCGCCAAAGTCAGAAATGTTACTTCCCTAGCTCTAAAGCTGTTGGAAGAGAGGAATGCTGTGTGGCTTTTCGATTGTGGAGAAGCGACTCAGCACCAAATTCTTTCCACTTCTTTAAAGCCGAGGAAGATTGAGAAAATATTCATTACCCATCTTCATGGAGATCATATTTTTGGTCTTCCCGGCCTTCTTGGAAGCCGCTCCTTTCAAGGAGGAACTTCCCTTTTGACCATTTACGGTCCAAAAGGGATCAAAGAGTTTATTGAGGTCTCATTAAAAATCAGCGAGACGCATCTTCAATATCCTTTGGAAATTATTGAAATGGAAGAGGGAACTATCTTTGATGACGGGCAATTTAAGGTGGAAGCACTCCCTCTCGATCATGCGCTTCCAAGCTGGGGATTTCGCATTACCGAAAATGATAAGCCCGGTACACTGATGGCGGAAAGGCTGGAAGAGGAAGGTGTGCCTCCTGGACCTCATTACAAAGAACTGAAAGCCGGAAAATCAGTACAGCTTGAAGATGGCCGGATCATCCATGGTCCAGACTTTTTGGGACCGGACCAAAAAGGGAGAATTGTCGCCATTTTGGGAGATACCCGCCCATGCGAAAATGCTGTCCATCTGGCATCTGAAGCAGATATGCTTGTCCATGAAGCAACTTTTTCGGGGGACAGCAGTGAAATGGCACACCGCTATTTCCATTCCACCACTATTCAAGCTGCTGAAATCGCTAAAAGGGCAGATGTGGTCAAACTTGTCTTGACTCATATCAGTTCACGCTATGGCAAGGCAGATTGGGGAACATTGCGAGACGAGGCAAGAACCATTTTTCCGGCAGCAGAGATTGCCAATGATTTTCTTGAAGTGCCTGTTCCATATCGTTCTAATGGAGGTGCATCTCTATAATGAAAAACATTTATCTCATTCGGCATGCAAAAGCGGAAGGACAGCCGTTTTCAGCTCCTTTGACAAAGGAAGGAAGGGAGCAGGCAGAAGCGCTTGTCGATTTCTTTGAAGAAAAAGACATCGATTGCATCTTTTCCAGCCCCTATTTAAGAACGCTCGAGACCATTCGTCCGCTTGCTCTAAAGAGGGGAATTGACATCACCGAAGATGAGCGCCTTTCTGAAAGGGTGCTCAGCGGTGAAGATTTGCCGGATTGGAAAGAAAAGCTCGAACACAGTTTTATCGATTTTTCTTTTGTACTTCCTGGTGGTGAATCTTCCCAGGCTGCTTACGAACGGGCAGCTTCTATGCTGGAAGAAATCTTGGATTCGCCTGAAGAAAATATTGTGATTGTAAGCCATGGAAATTTGACTACGCTGCTTTTAAGATATTTTGACGGGCGTTTCGGTTTTCAAGAATTAATGGAATTGACGAATCCAGACGTCTATCATATCCAGTATGATGGAGAAGAAGGGGAAGTTAAGCGAATTTGGGAATAAAAGAAGAGTCCTGTCCCCAGTGGGGATCAGGACTCTTCTTTTTCTCGTGATCCAGCTCCGTCGGCTAGAGGCTGGGAGGTTTCCTTCAGCGCGCTTACGATAAGTCAACATCGATTCGCTTCGCTCATCGTGTTTCCTTTATCTCGCAGCACCTCAGTCCAACCTCGGCGCCTCTGAACAGCCGCCTCCGCTTTTCTTATGATCCAGCTCCAGCGCCTAGAGGCTGGGAGGTTTCCTTCAGCACACTTACGATAAGTCAACATCGGATCGCTGCGCTCTCCGTGTTTCCTTTATCTCGTGGTGCTTCAGTCCAACCTCGGCGCCTCTGTTCAGGCGCTTCCGCTTTTCTTATATCCATCCTCTTTCATACTGTTTAGGAGGAGTGATGTCCGCACCTAATTCTTTTGCGGCTGTCCGCGGCCAGTATGGGTCTCGGAGCAATTCCCTTGCAAGGAAAATGAGGTCGGATCGGTCGTTCTGAAGGATCTCTTCTGCCTGGATGGCTGAAGTGATGAGTCCGACGGCTCCCGTAGGGATATCGGCTCCATGTTTGATCATTTCTGCTGGTTTTACCTGGTAGCCAGGGAAAACCGGGATGCGGGCAGGTACAACAGCTCCTGTGCTTACATCGATCAGGTCCACCCCTTGATCTTTCATGGTCTTGGCCATTTGAACATAATTTTCTGCATCAAGTCCGTCCGGATGATAATCTCTTGCTGACACCCTTACAAAGAGTGGGCCGTCCCAGACTTCTTTTACGGCATCAATAATTTCTTGAAGGAAGCGGTAGCGGTTTTCAGCAGATCCGCCATATTCGTCGTTTCGCTTATTTGTAAGCGGTGAAAGGAACTGATTGATTAAATATCCATGTGCCCCATGGAGTTCAATGATGTCAAATCCAGCTTTTTTCGCTCTTTCTGCTCCCTTTTGGAACGCTGTGATCGTTTCGTTTATTTCTTCTTTCGTCATTTCTTTTGGCGTTTTCATCTCATCATTGAATGGGATGGCAGATGGTGCAATGATCTCTCCATCAATGACGGCTTTTCTTCCTGCATGCCCAAGCTGAATGCCGGCAGCAGATCCATGGCTTTTCATTAAGTTTACAAGCTTCGCTAAGCCTTCAACATGATCATCATCCCAAATCCCAAGATCTTGAGGGGATATCCGGCCCTGCGGCGTGACGGATGTAGCTTCGAGAATGATCAGTCCAACCTGGCCGACAGCCCGGCTTGTATAGTGAGTCAAATGCCAGTCATTCACTTTTCCATCTTCATCATGGCAGGAATACATGCACATTGGGGCCATGACGATTCGGTTTTTCAACTCGACATTCTTAATTTTATAAGGTTCAAACAGTTTGATTTTTGACACTTTCATACCTCCCTGAACAGGTTATCCATTAGAGTTCCCTTGATTGGCTATTTCGGATCTCTAAATATATCCATCATTATAACAAGGAGCGTTCCACGTTCAAAGAAAGTTGCCTTCATCTCCCTCTTTTTCGCAGTTCCTTTAATGGATAAACCGTTCCTCTCCATTCAATTCCCCCTCTTCGAATGGTCAGGAATACCGCTCTTACAATCGAATAAATAAAGAGAAGAGCGGTTGCGGGGAAAATAAAAAACAACAGTGGTGAAAAAGCCGTCAATTTTTTAACGATCAGATAATAGAGGGAAAAGATCAGGGCAACGACTATAAACGAAAGAACCCTCAGGAGCGGATTGGGGCTGAAAATCGTCAGGAAAGGGAGAACCTGTGAGCAAAAGACGCCTGCCACAGCCAAAAAGACCATGGAAAATTGATAATGCAGCCCTGCAAATGTATTTTTTTCCAACCCTTTAAACGCTGCTTGAAGGGAAGGGTACCATTCCACTTTCATGAGCTTTGTCGCAGAGACCATCCTTTGCTTCAGATCATATTTTTTCACCATCATCCCTAATTGGAGATCGTCGTCCGGCCGTTCCTTGATGGATTGATGCGTCCCGATTGTCTCATATGCCTTTTTTCTGATTAGATTGAATGCACCTACACCCACTCCGATTTTAGAGGAATCGATGTTAGCCTTCCATGGGCGTTTATAATAGGAAAATCCAAATAAGAAAAACGCCACAAATGACTTCAGCCAGAATCCCTTAGCATATAAATCGGGTGCTGCCGTCATATGGTCGATGTTTTTCCTTGAGAGGAAGGAAGCGGCTTTTCCCACGGTTTCTTCTTTGTAAAGGACATCAGCATCCGTGAACAGCAGCCATTCTCCATTAGATTCGAGATAGCCTTTGTAAAGGGCATGGTTTTTTCCAAGCCATCCTTTCGGCAATTCTTTGATATGAACCACTTTCATATGAGGATGACTTTCTGAAAGTTCATCCATTATACTGCCGGTCCTGTCCTCCGACCTGTCATTGACCAGAATCCATTCTATATGGTTATAGTTTTGGCGAAGCTGGCTTTCTACGCTTTTCCTGATATGTTCTTCTTCATTTTTAGCCGCCACAATGATAGAAATCAGCGGCCCATCTTCAAGCTCCTTTTCCGATTCAAGTCTTTCAATGGTCCGAAGCCCCCAAGCGGCATCTATAAAAAAGGCAATCCAAATCAACAGAATCAAACTCATTAAATAAATCATGATTTCTCCATTTCTTTTCTCGACCTCCTTTTATTATATCCACTGGAAGATTTTTTTGAAATGAATGAATCCGTTCTTAGAGCATTGGTATAGGTATATAATGACAATGCGAACAATTATCGGTACACTATAAATATCTGATGTACTTCAATTACATACTTTTTTATATAAAAATAATAATGACAGGTGATCAATATGAGTTTTTGGCAAGATGGTATTGCAAAATTGACAGTTCCTACGCCGTTTGCTGTCGGGGATGTCAATATGTATATAGTCAAAGGGGAGAAGTTGACGCTGATTGACGCAGGCCCGAAAACAGAAGAGGCATGGGATGGATTCAAGCTGCAGCTTTCCATATTGGGCCTTACACCGGATGACATTGAGCAGGTAGTCTTGACCCACCATCATCCCGACCATGTGGGCCTTTTGGATTTTCTTCCGGATGATATCGATGTTTACGGACATCCTTACTGTGAACAATGGATAAATAGGGATGAACATTTCAATTCCATGCATGACGAGTTTTACGGGGGATTGTTCCGGAAATTCGGAATCATGGGGGATATGGAGAAAATGCTTAAGGTGATGAAATCCCCATTGAAATATTCTTGTCATCGGCCGTTGGCAGGGGTATTGAAAGAAGGCGGTGCTATACCGGGAATGGCTGGCTGGACGGTGTATGAAACACCGGGACACGCCCAGAGCCATCTTAGTTTTTATCATGAAGGAACAGGTGTATTGATCGCAGGGGACCATATCCTTGCTACAATCTCCTCCAACCCCTTGATAGAACCGCCATATACGCCAGGCGATGAACGGCCGCGTCCTCAGCTGCAATACAATGAGTCTTTAAAGAAAATGCTGAAGCTTCCCATTTCCAAGGTCTATACAGGACACGGTACAGAAGTGGCGAAAGTCGGGCCGCTTGTGGAAAGAAGGCTGAAAAAGCAGCATGACCGTGCCATGCAGGTGAAAGGGATGATTGCAGAGGAATCCAAAACGGTTTTTGAAATCTGCAAAGAACTTTTTCCAGCAGTCTATGAAAGGGAGCTTGGCCTGACTATTTCTGAAACGGCTGCACAGCTGGACTATCTGCTTTCTATCGGAGAGGCAGCAGTCTCTGAAGTTGAAGGGGTGCAGTATTTTTCTGCAATCAAACCAGGAGGGATTTCTTCGTGAAAAATCCAAGACTTAAAGGGAAAAATGTCGTCATAACAGGGGCTTCTGGCGGAATCGGGGAGCAAATGGCGCTCTTATGTGCTGCTAACGGAGCGAATCTTTATCTGCTTGCTAGAAGTCTTGATAAATTGGAAGCTGTAAAGGAAAAGATTCAAGCTCAATTTCCGGTGGAGTGCTTTATTGCTAGTCTGGATGTTTCTGAGCATGACAGCATTCCTGAAGCTTTCCTCGCCATCTATGAAAAAATGGGCCAAGTGGATGTGCTGGTCAATAACGCAGGCTTTGGGGTTTTCGATGAAGTCGCAGAAGCAAAGTTCGAAGACATTGCAGGGATGTTCAACGTCAATGTCCTTGGATTGATTGCCTGCACCAAGCAGGTTGTTCCTGATATGATCAGCCGTCATTCCGGGCATATCATCAATGTCGCATCGCAGGCCGGGAAGATCGCGACACCGAAATCAAGCGTGTATTCTGCTTCCAAGCATGCCGTTCTTGGTTTCACCAACAGCATGCGCATGGAGCTGTCCCTTTCAGGCGTTTATGTGACGGCTGTTAATCCGGGGCCTATCGCAACGAACTTCTTCAACATTGCGGACGAATCGGGATCCTATGTGAAAAATGTAGAAAAATTCATGCTTACACCGGAATATGTAGCTGAAAAGGTAGTCAGCATCATGTTCACCAACACAAGGGAAGTCAACCTGCCGCGCTGGATGAATGCGGGAAGCACATTGTACACCCTTTTTCCACGCTTGATCGAGCGCCTGGGGAAAAATGCATTCTTTAAAAAATGATTGTGTTAAGCCGCAGGGGGTCCTGCGGCTTTTTGTATGAGCTAATTCATCATGCAGATAACCCGCGGCATTAGAGTGTTTGTGCCACGAACTCCCTGAATGACTCTTCTTCTTCGATATACGGATAATGATTGCTGAAATGAAAAGTTGTCATCGACCCATTTGGCATGATGGTTGCTGCTTCTAAGGAAAACTTATGCGGGCATTGAGTATCGTATAGCCCTGAATAGAGGTATGCCTCAGTGCTCGTTTCTTTTAGCTGTTTTCGCAAATCAAATTCCGGCAGTTCTTTATAAGAAAAATAATCGAGTCTGCTTGCTACACTTTTCCCGCTGTTTGGCCTGGACGACATCATTTCATATGTCTTTGGATCATATAACGACATCAGCGTCCATTCTTTCCCTGCGTTCCTTCTTTCTTCAATGGTGGATGATTGGTTCCCAAGTATCGTTAATATTTCCTTGATACGGGCATTATTCGGATTTTCAGGACAATAGATGCTGCCTTTGTGGCGCATATAATCCGAGGACGCACATAAGCCACCGGCAATGATTTTAGTCAGGCTTTCCGGATGCATGATGGCATACTTTAATGCAAGCATCCCTCCTGTTGAATGTCCGGCGAATGTCCATTGATCGATATTCAGAGCTTGCCGTACCGCTTCTAAATCCCCTACTGCATCGGTCATCCCCAGACTGAATCGGGTGGTGTCTCCTGTTGAATTACCGCTTCCCCTCAAATTTACGAGATAGACTGTATAATGGTCTGCTAATGATGAGGCGAGCAGATTTCCTTTCTCGTTAAATTCGCTGTACAAATGTGTTGTGCAAAGAGGAGGTCCTTCTCCCTTTGTAAACAGTTCAAACGTTCCTCTGGATGTTTCAATCATTCGTTTCTCCCACATATTGATAAACCCTCCATAAAATTTCACTTTAACTAAAGCTTCGACAAATAGAATTTTTATCCTTTTTTTTGGATATTGATTGGAACTATTTGTTTGCTGCTTCGTAGGAATAGAAAGGGAGAGGAGTAGTGTGAATGACTTTAGTTCTCATTTTAATTTTGATCGGTTTTATCATTTCCGTTCCAGCATTAATACTGAACAAACTTGAAGGATCGATGAAAGGCTTTTTCCTAAAGGGATTTGGCGGTCTTGGCCCCTCTGATGAGCCCTATATAGAGTGCCCGAGCTGCCACTGCAGAAAAAAGCGGGGACACTCTGCACCTTATTGCGAAAAGTGCAGGAAATTCTTTTAGAGATGCAACTTACTGCGTCAAATACTCATAAACGACATCTTCCACCAGCTCGTGAATTTCGCTATCGGGCTGTTTTTTCTTCTCCTCGGTTATCCTTGCCGACAATTCATCATATTCTTCCGCACTCAATGGAATGGAGTCCCTTACATGGTTATACTGCAAAAAGCAGTGTTCAATCATTTTATGTAAAATTTTTCTATTCATATTCTACACCTCAGGATGATTATAGCGTGTATAAATGCTAGTATTCAGCAGCAGAGGAAAAATTTTTTCATTGAAAGCGAACGTATATTCGATTACAATCATACATATACTAGAACAAGTGTTCGTTTTAATTTTGCAGAGTAATGAAGGTGAAAATGATGACTGTCGATTATCGTATGCTTCCCCGGCATAAAATCCTCTGTATCGATATGAAAAGCTTTTATGCCAGCTGTTCAGCGGTAATGGAAGGACTTGACCCATTGGAATCCTATATTGCCATTGTGGGGGATAAAGAGCGGAAGGGCAGTGTGGTTTTGGCAGCCTCTCCAAAGATGAAAAAGGAGTTTGGCATCAAGACGGGATCGCGCATGTTTGAAGTCCCAAATGATCCGCGCATTCAATTCATCGAGCCCAAAATGGCCACATATCTTCGGATTTCAACTGAGATCACCCGCTTGTTCCACCGCTATGTCCCGAAGGAAGCCATCCATACGTACAGTGTCGATGAAAGCTTCCTCAAAGTTGATGGCACTGATCATATCTGGGGGGATGCCCATACCATCGCCCGGAAGATCAAAGACGAAATCGAAAGGGAGTTCCAGCTGCCCTGTGCCATCGGAATTGGTCCGAATATGCTCCTGGCTAAATTATGCCTGGACTTGGAAGCAAAGAAAAAAGGCATTTCCGAATGGACATATGAAGATGTTCCGGAGAAACTATGGACGGTTTCGCCGCTGAGCGAAATGTGGGGGATCGGAAGAAGGATGGAGCGGAACTTGAACCGCATGGGGATTTTCACGGTCGGCCAGATTGCCCGCTATGATCTTGAAAAGCTGGAAGCGAAATTTGGGGTCATGGGAAATCAGCTTTATTATCATGCCTGGGGAGTGGACCTTTCCGATATCGGGGCACCGATCATGGAAGGGCAGATAAGCTTCGGCAAAAGTCAGATCCTTCTCCGGGATTACAAGGAGGAGGAAGAGGTGAAGCACGTCATTCTCGAGATCTGCGAAGAAGTGGCAAGGAGGGCGAGGGTGCACGGGAAAGCCGGCAGGACCATCAGCCTGGGAATCGGCTACAGCCAGGAAGAGTTCGGAGGCGGTTTCCACCGTGCAAGGACGATGGAGCAGCCGACAAATATCACGATGGATTTATATAAGACCTGCCTGGAGCTGTTCCATGAAAATTACAGCCATAAAACGGTGAGGCAGATTTCTGTTACGCTTTCCAACATTGTAGAGGACAGGGAAATGCAGCTGAGTTTATTCGAACTCAACCGTGGACAGAAGCGGGAGCTGGGGTTCGTCATGGATTCCATACGCCGGCGCTTCGGTTCAGGCTCCCTGCTCAGGGCTGTTTCCTATACAGAAGCAGGTACGGCCCTGTACCGTGCGAAATTAGTGGGAGGACATAAATCTTAAGAGGAGGGATGCATATGATCCGCGATAGAGGAAGAATTAAATGGACCTCCATGATGCTTCCGGAGCATGTGAAAATGCTGCGCGATTGGGCAAAGGAGGATACATTCAAGGAAAAAATCGAGCTCGATGAACAGCAGCTGGAAGAGCTGAACAGCATCGCCGCTGAAGCAATGGAGGAAAGGAGGCAGGTGGCCATCACCCATTATGCCTCAAGGCAATACGAGCTTTTTATCGGATTCATCCATTACTTTGACCCGCTTCAACAGAGGCTCCACACAGTAGACCAATTTGACCACCCCGAATACCTCCTCATGGAAAACATAGTGGATATCCGGTTTTACGAATAGGCTGTTTTCGTAAAGATTGTTGTTAAAATCTTACTGCCGATTTTAACGTGAAATTACCTGTTTTGCGCGTTGAACTGGAGTATCCAGGCTCTTTATGAGAAAAGAGCCTACGAATAAGAAAAGGACAGCCCGCTGCTGTCCTTTCTAGAAATTATTCTTTATCATCCAATACTTTTTCAGCGCGAACGCAGGATTCGAACTTGCCTTTGTGGCTTGCATCGCAGAATGGCAGCTTGGAAGAAAGGCCGCATCGGCAAAGGGTAAAGGCCTGCTTCGTTTCGAATACGTTGCCTTCTGCATCGATGAGCTCAACATCTCCCATTACACGATAGCCGCCGTTGTCATTTACTTTGATCTGAACTTTTGTCAAATTAATCCACCCCTTAAAATTAACAGATAGTATGATGGTAAAAGGAAACAGCTAAAAAAGCAAGACGGAAGGAAAAAAAGATTCCTTATGTTAAACTAAAGCCATGAACCATCGAAAGGAGCGTCCAAGCTATGAAAATTACCATCACGAATGAAGCGCTGGCTAAAATAGAAGAGAAAATCAATGGAAGCGGTAAAGTATTGAAATTAAAATATGAAACAGAAGGCTGCGGCTGCGTCATGAGCGGTGTCCCTACTTTGATGGCCGTTGGGCAGGATGAGCTGAACCAAGGCGAGGATATTGAGGTGGAGACAAACGGAATGCCGATTTATATGGAAAAATCCAAATTGGTGTTTTTTGATGAAGACTTGAAAATTGATTACTCTGCCAGCAGCAACGCATACCAATTAAAAAGTCCGAACCAAATCTTAAATGGCAGGATGAGCTTCATCCTCACCAACTAGACAAAAAATCCATGTCCCGAAAGCAGGGGGCATGGATTTTTTCGACGTCCAGCTCCAGCGCCTAGCCCCTCGAGTCATAAGCCGTACCTCTACAGAAATCAGGATTTCCTTCGAGTTCCGTCTTATGCTGGTCGGGGCTGATTGAGGCGCTTACGCTTTTGTTCTTTATGAAAGCAAACGGTCAAATAACTCTGCACAGTTGATGCCCCATTTCCAGCTGTCGCCGCCTTCTTCTGTGCTCCAGGAGGCAGAGAGGACGCTGTGGCAGAATCCCCATTGAATCATCCGTTCAGAATCAAGATTCAGCAGTTCACAGAACAAGGTGATCCTTTGATCCAAAATTTCAAATGGATTGCTTTGTTCAAGAAGCTCATTGATTAAAAATTGGATGCAGTCATATTCTTTTTCCCCAATTACTCCTTTTGCATCTATGGCTGTCCACCCTCTATTCGCATCGAATAGGATATTTCCATGATGGAGGTCGCCGTGAAGAAGGAAGACATCCCTTTCATTTTCAAGTAAATGGGAGAAAAGGAATTCTGCTTTTTCTACGAGATGAGGGGGAAGGGGGCCCGTTCCTCCTTGAAACCGGCTGCGAAGTTTCTCCAGCCCTTTCGCCCAATCCTTGACTTTTGGAAAGGCATCAGTAGAAGGCTTTTTCCATAGTGTTGGAAGAATGGATGCAGCAATCTTGACGCCTTCACTGTCAGATACAGTCGATTCCTTCAGCATCTTCCCAGGCTTGAGCTGTTCGATCAGCAGCCACTCATTGTCTGGATCCGCATCCATTATTCCTGCAATGCTTCCACCTTTAAAGTTTTCGAGCGCATGAATTTCCTGACCGATTTCTTTTGGTGAAAACCCCAATTTGAATACTGCGGACCGGCCATCATGAAATTTGACGGGGGCAACGAAATTATAGCTGAGTTCAAAAGGGGCTAGGATGTCAGCGTGATGCTCTTCCTGCCATTTTTCAAGGCGCGCCGGCAATTCCCTCAGCCAGCGTTCCCCCTTTTCACCATGAATGCCCACAATGATTCTATGGAATTTAGAAGTACTCATAGGCTTGGCCACCCCCTGCCAGGAAAAAATTCGGCAAGAAAATCGGCAATTGCACGTTCATAGTCTTCCGGATTTTCATTCAAGGATTGGGCGTGTGCCCCTTTTTCAGCAAGATAGAGTTTCTTCGGTCCTTTTTTATGGTCGAAAAGATCCTTAGACATATCAGGCAGAATGAAATCGTCCCCAAGACTGTGTATGAAGAGAACCGGCTTTTCGATATGTTGAACAGCCTGAAGTGGTGAAACATCCTTGAAAGAATACCGCTCCCTTAGCTTTAAAAAGGCATCTGCAAGCGGGATCAGCCATTTACCCGGTATTTTTAACACACGATTTAACTGGTGGGCCACCTGGTCGCTGAATTCAGAAAAGGGGCAGTCCGCGATATAAAAGTCTGCACGGTCTTCAAGAGTCCCAGCATAAAGCAGGGTAGTGACTGCTCCCATCGATTCTCCGTGAATGCCGAAAAAAGTATCTTCGCCTTCGCGTTTTAAAAGTTCATCTGCCACATTTTTTAAATCATGTTTTTCATAGTGGCCGTAGCTGCTTGTTTCGCCGCCGGATTCCCCGTGTCTCCGATGGTCATATAAGACCGCATTAAATCCGAACTTGAGGAATAGATTCATATATTTGATGGAATTGGTTTTGCTTTCCGAAATTCCGTGGGCAAAGATCATGAATTTTTTCGACTCAGGATAGGGTTTGATGAAAACCGTTTTTAAAGGATAGCCGAAGGAAGACTGGATCCAGACTTCTTCTTTTGGCAATTCTTCATAGTTTTTAAGATTGATTCTTTTGGCTGAGACTTCACGTTCGAGGATAAATTGCTCTTCTTTTTTTCTGTAATACATCAAACGATTGGACAGGTATACGCCAAGACCCGAAGCCGCCAGGGCAGCGCTCCCTATGGCACCAAGCCATTTCTTCTTCATAGTCAGTCCCCCATCATTCCTTTTCTGTTTAGTTTAATTTTACCATTTGGAATTGGAATTCACCAAAAAAAAAGAAGCCGTGAGCCGGCCTCTCTTACATTTCAATCATTGTTCGGAATTTTGATCTTTAGCCGTGTGGACCGTTCTCTCCACTTCTTCGGCAGAAACGGTATTTTTGATATCGGCCCCAGCTGTGACGCTTCCTTTTTGACTATTTCCTTTATCTCGTTTTTGGCTCATTTTCATTGCTCCCTTCAAGTTGGATACGCTTTAATTTTTTCGAAAGGGGCCTGAATTATTCACTCTGCTTTCGATAAACGATAATATCCAGTCTCAATGGTCCTGGAAAGGTGGGGAGCCACAAGATCAACCGCTTCGACTAGAGTCTCCAGGTCGATTCCGGTTTGCACACCCATCCTTTCAAGCATATAGGCTACATCTTCTGTAGCCACATTCCCTGTGGCGCCGGGGGCAAACGGACATCCCCCTAGACCTCCTGCCGAGGTGTCAAACCTGGTGATTCCCGCTTGAAGCGCAGCATATATATTGGCGAGGGCCATCTTCCTTGTATCATGGAAATGCGCTGTTAACAAGGTATCCGGCAAATTGGCCTTAAGCTTTGAAAACAAGGAAAAAGACTCTGAAGGAACAGCCAATCCGATGGTATCTGCCACACTCAGCTCATCGACTCCAGCCCCTGCAAATTCCCCGCAGAGGTCAAGTACGGCTTCTTCAGGGATCTTCCCTTCATAGGGACAATAAAAGGAAGTCGAAATGCAGGCGCGGACAAAGTAGCCCTTTTCTTTTAATTGGGCGATCAACGGCTTGAGTTCATCCATGCTTTCACGGGTTGATTTGTTGATATTCTTCTTGTTGAAAGAATCGCTCACTCCTACAAATACCGCAACGGCCCGGCAATCAGTTTCCATGACCCGTTCAATGCCTTTTTGATTTGGGGCAAGGACGAAATTTCTTCCATTGTCCAAACAGGACTCGACAATTTCAGCAGCATCTTTCATCTGCGGCACCCACTTGGGGGACACGAATGACGTCAGCTCCATTTCCTTGAAACCAGCTTGCTTCAACTTATGAATAAAAGCCTTCTTGACTTCAGTGGGAATGAAATTTTTCTCATTCTGCAGGCCGTCCCGGGGGCCGACTTCAATCAATACAGCTTCTTTTGGAAAATCCATCATAAAAACTCCCTTCCATGTGCAATCAATTTATTGTAAAAACGTTTTGTACAGAAAAGCAAGAATAATACGATTTTTGACAAAATTAGAGGATTTTTTTGATTTGCATCGAAATTAACTTAGTGAATTTAACTTTTGAACAGGAGGAAACTGCAGTGGAAAAACAGGAAGTAGTCATCGTAAGTGCAGTCCGTACTGCAATTGGAAGCTTCAATGGAAGCCTAAAAAATATCTCAGCCCCGGAGTTGGGGGCAGTTGTAATAAAGGAAGCCTTAAAAAGAGGCGGTTTAACGGGTGAACAAGTGGATGAAGTCATCATGGGAAATGTCCTGCAGGCAGGACTGGGACAGAATCCGGCAAGGCAGGCAGCGCTTAAGGCGGGCCTTCCTGAAAGCGTTTCCGCAATGACCATCAATAAAGTATGCGGTTCTGGATTGAAGGCCGTGCATTTGGCGGCGCAGGCGATTTTGGCAGGAGATGCCGATGTCGTTGTGGCAGGCGGAATGGAAAACATGAGCCAGGCGCCATATTTATTAAAAAATGCCCGTGAAGGTTTCAAAATGGGTGATCAAAAGATGGTCGACAGCATGATTTCAGATGGATTATGGTGTGCATTCAACGACTATCATATGGGGGTCACAGCAGAGAACCTGTGCGATGCCTACCAATTGTCAAGGGAAGAGCAGGATGCGTTCTCAGCCGAGAGCCAGTCAAAGGCTGCAAAAGCCATTGAGGAAGGCAAGTTCAAGGAAGAAATTGTTCCAGTGGCCATTCCTCAACGAAAAGGGGAGCCGATTCTTTTCGAGACAGATGAATATGTGAAAAAAGGGACGACTGCTGAAAAGCTTGCAGGATTAAGGCCGGCATTTAAAAAGGATGGAAGCGTAACAGCAGGCAATGCGTCCGGCATCAATGACGGAGCAGCCGCCTTTGTCGTGATGTCCAGAGCGAAAGCGGAAGAACTTGGGATCAAACCGCTTGTTGTCATTAAAGGAAATGCCAGTGCAGGGGTAGACCCAAGCATAATGGGAATCGGCCCTGTTTCAGCAGTGAAAAAAGCATTGGCGAAAACCAATATGGAATTAAATGAAATGGATCTGATTGAAGCGAATGAAGCCTTTGCTGCCCAGTCTTTGGCAGTGGGGAAAGAGTTGGATTTCAATAAGGAAATATTGAACGTCAATGGTGGAGCGATTGCCTTGGGGCACCCGATTGGGGCAAGCGGGGCAAGAATCCTTGTGACGCTGATCCATGAAATGAAGAAGCGGGAAGCGAAAAAAGGATTGGCAACCCTCTGCATCGGCGGAGGACAGGGAGTTGCGACAATCGTTGAACTGGTTTAGGCGGAATAGATACTGTCTGAGAACGACAAAAGGAGATGAGAAAACATGAAACAAGTTTTTGCCACTTTTCAAGAAGCGGTGAAGGATATTAATGATGGAGCGGTTTTGATGGTCGGCGGCTTTGGTTTATGCGGCATCCCGGAAAATCTGATCCTTGCCTTGGTTGAAAAAGGTGTTAAGGATTTGACCGTCATTTCCAATAACTGCGGAGTCGATGATTGGGGACTAGGGCTTCTCATGAAAAATAAGCAGATCAAGAAGATGATCGGCTCATACGTTGGAGAGAATAAGGAATTTGAACGGCAGGTACTATCTGGCGAGATAGAAGTGGAACTGGTCCCTCAAGGTACACTTGCCGAAAAGATCCGTGCAGGCGGTGCAGGCATCCCGGCATTCTACACACCTGCAGGGGTAGGGACGCCTATAGCAGAAGGCAAAGAAACAAGGGAATTCAATGGCAAGGAATATCTTCTCGAAGAAGCCTATACTGCCGATTTCAGTTTGGTCAGGGCTTGGAAGGCAGACAAGATGGGGAACTTGATCTACAACAAAACCGCGAGGAATTTCAATCCGATGATTGCGGCTGCCGGCAAAGTCACCATTGCTGAAGTGGAAGAGCTTTATGAAATTGGTGAACTGAATCCGAACGATATCCATACGCCAAGCATCTATGTCCAAGGACTGATCCAAGGAAAACAGGAAAAGAGAATCGAACGCAGAACAGTCCAATCAAAATAAGGAAGGGAGAGCTGAAAGATGAGCAATCGCGAAAAAATTGCGAGAAGAGCAGAAAAAGAGATTGAAAATGGCTTTTATGTGAATCTTGGAATCGGGATGCCGACCCTGGTCGCAAACTATATTTCAGAGAATAAACAAGTGGTCCTGCAGTCTGAAAATGGGTTGCTGGGAATTGGCCCTTACCCTGGCGAAGAAGAAGTCGAAGCAGATTTGATCAACGCTGGGAAAGAGACGGTAACGGCAATTCCTGGAGCTTCATATTTTGATAGTTCAGAGTCCTTTGCCATGATCAGAGGGGGCCATATCGACATTGCCATCCTTGGGGGAATGGAAGTTTCAGAAAACGGAGATCTTGCCAACTGGATGATTCCGGGGAAAATGATCAAAGGAATGGGTGGAGCCATGGACTTAGTCCACGGTGCAAGAAAAATCATCGTCATTATGGATCATGTCAACAAAAGCGGAGAACCTAAAATCCTGAAATCCTGCAGCCTCCCTTTGACGGGAAAAGGAGTAGTCGATCGAATCATCACTGACCGGGCAGTAATAGATGTGACGGACAATGGCCTTCTCCTCAAAGAAGTAGCAAAAGGCTATACAGTTGAAGAAATTCTTGCCTCGACAGAACCGGAATTAAAAGTAGACGAAAACGTACTGACCGAAGCCTTTTAAAAAAGTCCGCAGCGGAAATTTCAGACCCTTTTTGCTATAATAGAAGGAAAAAAGGAGAAACACCATGAAGAAAAAGAAGCGACAGCAGCATGCCAAACCACAGCATCAGAAAAAAGAAGATTCCCTTTCATTGAAAGACGCATTAAGTCCCGATCTATTACAGCAGTTGAAAGCCAAGCAAAAAGAACTTGAGCAGACAGAAGCTGAAAAGAGGGAAGCGGAAGAAGCAAGAAAAAGAGAAGAACGAAGACTCCGCGAAAAAAATAAGTCGTTTGAAGAGCTCTTCGAAGAAAGCTCAATGAACTGGAAAGAATTCAAATAATGCTGAGAAAGGTGACGGTTGAAGATTCTCAATTGGACTGGAAGAAGCAATTTGAAGAAGAAGCCAGACGGCTTAAGGACTTTTTTTGGAAAGAATCTTCGCTGTTCATTCATCATATTGGTTCTACTTCCATTGAGGGTCTGGCTGCTAAGCCTATTATTGATATTCTGATAGAAGTACCTGATATCAATAAAGTAGATGATCAGACATCGATGATGGAAAGACAATTGGGCATCAAGGCAAAAGGGGAAAATGGCATTCCTGGGAGAAGGTATTTCCAGAGGCTGGATGAAAACGGGGTTCATCTTACGCATCTGCATATCTATCCAATCGGCCATCCCGACATTGAACGGCACCTTGTTTTCCGCGACTATCTGAGAGAACATCCTGACAGGGCAAAGGATTATGGTGATTTGAAAAGGGAATTGGCAGTGAAATACCCTTTTGATATTGCATCCTATATCGACGGAAAAGATGCATTGGTTAAAGAAATCGAAGAAGAAGCGTTAAAATGGAAAAAGTCAGGGGCGGAATAGAATCATTCCTTCCCCTGACTTTTTTTGTTCCTCGAATATCAGCGATGCTGTTCGTATTTATCGTTTTTGGCAAGTTGTCTAATGAGTTCGATTTCATCTTTAGAAAGTGCGCTTCCTTTAACTGCACGGGCATTGTTTTTGACTTGCTCCACTGTGCTCGCACCGGGCACTACAGCAGCAACAGCTGGCGAACTCAAAACATATTGGAGGGCAAGTTCGGTCATTTGACGATCATTCAAAAGCTTATGCTGAATGGACGAAAGCAATTCTGATAGTTCCTTAAAAGTGTAGGAGAGGTATCCTTCCTTCTGGATTTTATCCGATGCCTTGTCCAGCATTTTGTTGGAAAGAAGTCCTTTAGCAAGAGGACCTCTCGCAACGACGCTGATCTTCTTCTCCTCCAGTAGCGGCAGCCATTCCTCAGGGCGCCTGTCAAGAATGCTGTACTGCATCATGATGCTCTGGATGGAGGATTTTTCAGCAAAAGCTTTAATCACATTTGGACGAATGGAGGAAATCCCATATTCTCTTATTAACCCCTCTGCCTTCAGCTCTTCAAATCCTTCGATGGTCTCTTCAATGGGATCGTCAATGGTTCCCCCATGCAGTTGATAAAGATCGATATAGTCAATCCCCATGCGATGAAGGCTGTCTTTTACTGCTGATTTGATATAGGATTTCGAAGGGTCCCATCTCCAGCTGTCTTTGGCATCATTCCATCTATTTCCCACCTTGGTTGCAATGACAACATCGTCTCGGACATTTTTAAGTGCCTTTCCAACAATTTCCTCATTTACACCAAAGTCATATAAATCAGCCGTGTCAAAGTAATTAATGCCTTCTTCAAGTGCTGCTTCTACAATGGACAACGCATTTTTTTCATCCGTTCCCAACGACATGCAGCCCAGCCCCATTTTACTTACGAGCAATCCGGAATTTCCAAGTGGTCTCTTTTCCATGTGTTCCTTCCTCCCAATAAGTCATTTTCTTTATATTAATGGAAAGGAGGGGACGAGGCAAAGCGAAACGCCTAGGCCTGCTTGGACAATTCTTTGATCCAGTCGGAAACAAGGGGGAACCGCCTCTGCTGGAGTTTTAAATAGTGTTTGATCTCCCACGCTTTTCCGGCGATTACAACTCCCTTTTCAGTGAGATATACCTTCATTTCGATTCCTCCTTGGCGGGTATGATAAAATGTATGAAAAGCTAATGAAGATAGAACCCAGGAGGAGCTGGATGAAATGAAGAAATTTGAAGAAAAAACAATAGAATCAAAAGAAATTTTCAAAGGGAAGATCATTACACTGCTAGAAGATGTCGTGGAGCTTCCAAATGGAAAAATTTCCAAAAGGGAAATAATTAAACACCCGGGAGCTGTAGCTGTCATCGCACTTACAAAAGAAGGAAAGATCGTCATGGTGGAGCAGTATCGAAAGGCCCTCGAACGTTCGATTGTAGAAATACCAGCAGGGAAGCTTGAACCGGGAGAAGATCCATACGATACAGCCATGAGGGAGCTGGAGGAAGAAACCGGCTATACATGCGAAGGGCTTGAGCACCTCATTTCCTTTTATACTTCTCCCGGTTTTGCAGATGAACTCGTCCATCTGTACCTCGCAAAAGATGTTGTTCAAAAGGAAAATGCCCGTCCCGCAGATGAAGATGAATTCGTGGAATTGCTTCATTTGAGCCTTGACGAATCAGAAGAATATGTCCGTCAGCAAAAAATCTATGATGCCAAGACAGCTTATGCGGTTCAATATTTACTGATCCAAAAGCTGCAGGGGAAAAGATGAATTCATACTATGCAGACCTGCATATCCATATTGGCCGAGACCTCCATGGAAGACCGGTGAAAATCACGGGAGCCAAATCATTGACATTGCAGAATATCCTTGAATTTTCGATGGGGCAAAAAGGGGTGGACATCGTTGGCATCATTGATTGCCATTCCCCCGGGGTCATCGAAGAAATTGACCTGCTCACATCTACAGATGATTTGATGCCCCATAGTGGCGGTGGACTCATTTATAAGGATGCTGTCACTCTCATTCCGGGGTCAGAGCTTGAAGTTTATGATGAAAACTGCAAAGGACCGGTGCATGTCCTTGCTTATTTTCCGACCATGGAAAAAATGAAAAATTTCTCAGATTGGCTCGGTCCGTACGTAACGAATATCCACCTGAGTTCGCAAAGAGTCTACATTGATGGAAAGACCCTTCAGGGAAAAGTCAAAGAATTGGACGGTCTATTCATTCCTGCCCATGTGTTCACTCCTTTCAAGAGTCTGTTTGGAAAAGGAGTGGTTTCGTCTTTAAAGGAAGTTTTTGACCCTGAACTGATTGATGCGATCGAGCTGGGGTTGAGTGCCGATACCACAATGGCTGATCAAATCCTCGAACTGCACAGCTATCCGTTTCTTACAAACTCAGATGCACACTCCCTTCAGAAAATTGCCAGGGAATATCAAGAGTTGGAGCTGAATGAACCGACATTCCAGGAATTTGTTTATGCACTGAAAGGATGGGAAGGCAGAGGTATAAAAAGTAATTACGGATTGGATCCGCTGCTCGGGAAATATCATGAAACTTCATGCGCTGACTGCGGTAGCAGGCCGGGGCATGAGAGAATATGTCCGATTTGCGGAAGCCGCAAATTGATCAAAGGAGTTTCAAAAAGGATTGAAGAACTATCTTCCTATTCCACAGAGCCTCCGATTCGTCCACCCTATATCCATCAGGTGCCGCTTGAATTCCTTCCGGGGCTTGGACCGAAGACACTAAATAAACTTCTTGCTCGTTTTGGGACCGAAATGGCCATCATCCATGATTCGAAATGGGAAGAATTAAACGAGATCGTCCCTGCCAAGATTGCGGAACTCATCATGGAAGCCCGAAACGGAGCATTGAAAGTAAGGCCCGGCGGTGGAGGGGTTTATGGCAAAATCGAATAAGGGAAAATGGAATAACGGCAGACTTGTCCGCATACATTTGAATTAACCTGTTCTAGGAGGAAATGTAGATGCGGAAAAGAATATCGGCGAATCCTATCACACATCATATTCAGGAAAACTCCTCAATCTATTCATTCATCATCGTCCTATTCCTAATGGGTGTCATCTTTGGGGCGATTGTGGTCAATAGTTTATCGATTGCGCAAAAAGAAGATTTATACTATTATTTGAGCCAGTTTTTTGGACAGGTGTCAGATGGGAAGGTGGCAGCATCTGAAGATCTTTTCAGACAAAGCTTCCTTCATAATATAAAATTCCTGGGTCTGATATGGATCCTCGGCATTTCGATCATCGGGCTGCCATTAATCCTGATTCTCTTGTTCATGAAGGGTGTTGTCGTGGGATTTACCGTAGGATTTTTAGTGAACCAAATGGGATGGGGAGGATTTCTCCTTTCATTTGTAACCGTGCTGCCTCAAAATCTGTTTATTATCCCGATATTCATTTTTATCACTGTTCTGGCGGTTAGTTTTTCCATTAAACTGATCCGAAAGATATTCATGAAGCAAAATATGAATTTCATCTTTGGACCGATCTTTGGCAGATATATTGCTGCTTTTGTGCTGGCAATCGGGGTGGTGTCCATCTCGGCAGGAATAGAAGCTTACTTATCACCTGGCCTGATGAAATCAATCGTCACTTCAATCAAAAAATAAATATTATATAATATTAATTATTATAAAATAATAATTGGAAACTCTAGTTAATAATAATTTTTTTTTGCTTATTCCCCTTCGTCTGGTATAATAGGATAGACAGTGGCGAGGGAGGAACTCTTGACATGGAAGGCAGAATTGACCGTATTAAAAAACAACTGCATTCGGCTAGCTATAAGCTTACTCCGCAGCGCGAAGCAACTGTGCGTGTATTGCTTGAACATGAAGAGGATCATTTAAGTGCAGAAGATGTATACCTCCTCGTTAAGGATAAATCACCTGAAATCGGGCTTGCTACAGTCTACAGGACGCTTGAACTGCTAACCGAGCTTAAGGTAGTCGATAAAATCAACTTTGGCGACGGCGTTTCACGATATGATCTCCGCCAAGAAGGCGCAGCGCATTTCCATCATCATTTAGTATGTATTGAATGCGGTGCAGTGGATGAAATCCAGGAAGATCTATTGGAAGAAGTAGAAGCTGTGGTGGAAAAGGGATGGAACTTCAAGATTAAAGACCATCGTCTGACATTCCACGGAATATGCTGGCGCTGCCAAGATAAAAAAGAAAATGATGAATCAGAATAAACAAAAGACCTTTCCAGTGGGAAATGGTCTTTTTTCGTTATTAAGTGGAAAAAAGGAGAAGTTCCGGCAGGGATGGGCGGTTGTTCACTTTACATAATTCCGAAAGTTGAGCGGTTCACTTTGAAAGTTGCGGGGTAAAAGCCAAAAGTTGAGCGGTCACCCCCGAAAGTCGCGGGGTAAAACCCAAAAATGCGGCGGTCACCCCCGAAAGTTCGGAGCAAACTTCGGACAAATGCCCGTCCTCGGCAACCGCAATCCGTGCTTAGAGTAGCGATATCCCATTGGTCCATGACCTTTTCTTAAGGATCCAGGTATAAAAAATGTCAAGACTGGCATAGCTTGTATTAATGGATTTTGGAAAAGGGGGAGGGGCCATTTGAGAACGTGGCTAGCATTATTCTGGCAGTCAATGAAGGTTTTCATCCTATTTACCGGATGCACGATCCTCTTCTACTGTGGTATTATGTGGGTAAACCAAGAGTATCAGGATTATCATAGGTATGATAAGCCGGAAGGGGCTGCAGTGAAAGTTTACAACTCAGCTACAGGGGAAGATGTAGATTGGTTCAACCGGCTGGTGCTCTTTTATTTAGACGGGGAGTAATGAATGTGGAGGACCATTTAAGAGATTTTATCCATTACATGGTAGTGGAAAAGGGATTGGCCAAAAATACAATCGTATCTTATGAGAGAGATTTGAAAGCTTATATCAACTACTTAACGAAGGTAGAAGAAATGGGTTCTTTAAATGAAGTGTCGCGAACACATATCGTCCATTTTTTGGGCCACCTTAAACAGCAGGGGAAATCAGTCAGGACTATCGCACGGCACATTGCTTCAATAAGGTCATTCCATCAATTCCTATTAAGGGAGAAAGCGGTCGACATGGACCCATCAGTCCATATCGATACTCCGCAGCACGGGCGGAGCCTTCCTAAAGTTTTAAGCCTGGAGGAAGTCGAATCCCTCCTTGAAGCACCGGATGATTCTACTCCGATCGGGGCCAGGGACAAGGCTATGCTGGAGATTCTTTATGCTACCGGCATCCGTGTCAGTGAATTGATAGGTTTGAACCTTGACGATGTCCACCTGACAATGGGATTTGTAAAGTGTATAGGAAAAGGGAACAAGGAACGGATTATTCCCATTGGGCGGACAGCTGTTACAGTATTGGAGAATTACATGGGCGGAAGCCGGCTTCGGTTGAGGTCTTCAAAGTATAAGACAGATGCATTGTTTTTGAATCACCATGGCAATCGGCTGACGCGGCAGGGTTTCTGGAAAATACTTAAAGGGCTTGCGAAAAAGGCAAATATTGAAAAAGAACTGACTCCGCATACGCTGAGGCACTCGTTTGCCACGCATCTGCTGGAGAATGGTGCGGACCTGCGTGCTGTACAGGAGATGCTTGGACACGCAGATATATCCACAACCCAGATCTATACACACGTCACAAAGACGAGATTGAAAGATGTCTACTCCAAGTTCCACCCAAGGGCATAAAGAAAAAGCCTTTTCCTATTGAAGAAAGCAAAGAAAACTTCAATGGAAGAAGGCTTTTTTTCTTGTAAAAACAGCGCCCCATAGATTACAATATAGATGTCAGACTTCTGATGTATCAGTTTGAATACAACCTTTTTTCAGACTGATTGAAAACGCTTGTCAGTCGAGGCGCTTGGCCGATGAAGAGCGGAGTTGCCTTAAGGGCAATGAGCATCTGAAGAGGACAGGCAACGAAGAATGCGAGCGTTTGCCAACAGTCTGAGATGTCAGACTTCTGACGTATAGCGATAGTGGTTAACCCCCATAAAAAGGGGTATGATAGGTTTAGCAGAGATGAAAACGCTTTATTTTATAAATTTCGGGAGGGTGTTCATATGAAAGATACATATAAGAAAATTCATTTGATCGTGATGGATTCCGTTGGCATAGGAGAGGCTCCAGACGCTGAGAAATTCAATGATAAAGGGGCAGATACCCTTGGTCATATTGCAGAAAAAATGAATGGCTTGAATATGCCTAATATAGGAAAGCTCGGCCTTTCTAATATCCGTAGTTTACAAGGGATTGAGAAAGCTTCCAAGCCGCTTGCCTACTATACAAAAATGCAGGAAGCTTCAAATGGAAAAGATACGATGACTGGGCATTGGGAAATCATGGGTCTGAATATCGAAACGCCTTTCAGAGTTTTTCCTGATGGATTCCCGGATGAATTGATCAATGCATTGGAAGAGAAATCAGGACGGAAAATCATTGGAAACAAACCGGCAAGCGGAACGGAAATACTCGATGAGCTGGGAAAAGAGCATATGGATACAGGTGCGCTGATTGTGTATACATCAGCTGATTCAGTTCTTCAAATCGCAGCGCATGAAGAGGTTGTCCCATTGGATGAGCTGTATAAAATCTGTGAGATCGCAAGGGAAATGACACTTGATGAAAAATACATGGTCGGAAGAATCATTGCACGACCATTTGTTGGAGAGCCAGGCGATTTTAAACGCACCAGCAACAGGCATGATTATGCTTTGAAACCGTTTGACAGGACCGTCATGAACGAATTGAAGGATGCCGGAAAAGATGTCATTGCGCTCGGGAAAATTTCTGACATCTATGATGGAGAGGGCGTGACGGAAGCGATCCGTACTAAATCCAATATGGATGGAATGGATCAATTCATCAAAGTCATGGATAAGGATTTCAATGGTTTGAGCTTCCTTAACCTGGTTGACTTTGATGCATTATACGGCCATCGACGTGACCCTGAAGGCTACGGGAAGGCGTTGGAGGAATTCGATGCTAGGCTGCCTGAAGTATTTGAAAAAATGGATGATGAAGATTTGCTCATCATCACAGCTGACCATGGAAATGACCCTGTTGCCCCTGGTACAGACCATACGCGCGAATATGTCCCATTATTGGTCTATTCAAAGCGCATGAAGGAAGGTAAAGAATTGCCGATCAGAGAAACATTTGCAGATATCGGTGCGACTGTTGCAGAAAACTTCGGCGTGAAAATGCCTCAATACGGAAAAAGCTTCTTAAGTGAGCTTAATTAAGGAGAATATAGATGAACTTAGAACAAATAAAAGAAGCATCTGAATTTTTAAAGAACAAATATACTGGCACCCCAGCCATTGGATTAATCTTGGGATCTGGACTCGGGGTTCTTGCCGATGAAATTGAAAATCCAGTGAGGATTCCATACAGCGAAATTCCTGATTTTCCTGTTTCAACTGTAGCAGGGCATGCAGGACAGCTCGTTTTTGGCCAATTGAACGGAAAAGAAGTTGTGGCCATGCAAGGGAGATTTCATTATTACGAAGGCTATGAATTCAACCAAGTGACATTCCCTGTCCGCGTCATGAAAGAACTAGGCGTTGAAACATTGATCGTGACGAATGCTGCAGGCGGAGTTAATGAAAGCTTTGAGCCTGGGGATTTGATGATCATCACCGACCATATCAATAATATGGGCGGAAACCCGCTGATCGGGCCGAATGATGCAAGATTAGGGGCCCGTTTCCCGGACTTATCAGAAGCTTATAATAAAAAGCTTCGAGCAATGGCGAAAGAAATCGCTGTAAAACTGGGCATCCAGGTTCAAGAAGGTGTATATGTCGGAAACACAGGTCCTATGTATGAAACACCAGCAGAAATTAGAATGTTCCGTACTCTTGGTGGCGATGCAGTAGGTATGTCCACTGTTCCTGAGGTAATTGTAGCACGCCATTCAGGAATGAATGTACTCGGTATTTCCTGCATTTCAAATATGGCTGCAGGCATACTGGATCAGCCGCTGACACACGATGAAGTAATTGAAACGACCGAAAAAGTCAAAATGAATTTCTTAACATATGTAAAGGAAATAACAGCTGCGATATAGAACAGCAGAAAGTGGTGGCAAACATGAGAATGGTTGATTTAATCGAGAAAAAGCGTGATGGAAAAGAATTAAGCAAAGAAGAGATTCAGTTCATTATCAAAGGATATACGGACGGGACGATCCCTGACTATCAAATGAGTGCTTGGACAATGGCCGTATATTTTCAAGGGATGACGGAAAGTGAACGTGCGGAACTGACAATGGCAATGGTTCACTCCGGTGATACGATCGATTTAAGCGCCATCAATGGAGTGAAGGTCGATAAACACTCCACAGGTGGAGTAGGCGACACAACAACGCTTGTTCTAGGACCGCTTGTAGCGGCAGTAGGTGTACCTGTAGCCAAAATGTCCGGAAGGGGTCTTGGACATACAGGCGGAACAATCGATAAGCTCGAGGCAGTAGAAGGATTCCATGTTGAAATTGAAAATGAGGAATTCATCCGTTTAGTCAATGAAAACAAAATTGCCGTTATCGGACAAAGCGGTAATTTGACTCCTGCAGATAAAAAGCTGTATTCATTGCGAGATGTAACAGCCACTGTCAACTCCATCCCATTGATTGCAAGCTCCATCATGAGCAAGAAAATCGCAGCAGGTGCGGACGCGATTGTCTTGGATGTAAAGACAGGTGCAGGTGCATTCATGAAAACGCTGGATGATTCCCGTAATCTTGCACAAGCAATGGTAAACATCGGAAATAATGTGGGCCGAAAAACAATGGCAATCATTTCAGATATGAGCCAGCCTTTAGGTTTTGCTATCGGCAACGCCCTGGAAGTAAAAGAAGCTATCGATACCTTAAAGGGTGAAGGTCCAGAAGATCTCACTGAATTATGCTTGGCACTCGGAAGCAATATGGTTCTTTTAGCCGGCAAAGCTTCTTCAGCAGAAGAAGCCAGGAAGAAGCTGATTGAAGTAATGGAAAACGGCAAAGCACTCGAATCATTCAAAACATTCCTTTCAGCTCAAGGTGGAGATGCTTCTGTCATCGACGAGCCTGAAAAGCTTCCTCAAGCAAAATATACGTTTGAATTGGAAGCGAAGGAAGATGGGTATGTAGCTGAAATCGTGGCAGATGAGATTGGCACAGCAGCTATGCTCCTTGGCGCAGGAAGAGCGACGAAGGAATCAGAAATCGATTTGGCAGTTGGTTTGATGCTGCGCAGAAAGATTGGCGATGAAGTGAAAAAAGGAGAATCTCTTGTCACTATTTATGCCAATTCCGATGATGTGGAAGATGTGAAAGAGAAGCTTTACTCCAATATCACGGTTTCTAAAGAAAAAGTCGATGCACCAAAGCTTGTGCATGAGGAAGTCCACTTTCAACAATAAAATGTAATAAATGAATCCATAAACTATGAAAAGCCGGTGGCTCTGCCATCGGCTTTTTCTTATGTCCTGAAGTATATTATTGAATTAAATGGAAAGAATGGGCTAGTAAGGTAAAAATACCAATATAGACTGTTTTTTCGGAGGGATCAAGCATGAAACGTTTAGCGTTAGCAGTTACAGCGGCATTAATGATGTTTTCCATGAGTTCCACAACACTCTTAGCAAAAGAAGAAGGCCCTGCATTGGCAGATGATGCAAGATCAGCGGTTTTGATTGAAAGAGATACCGGAAGCATTTTATATGATAAAAACAGTCATGAAAAACTTCCGCCTGCCTCAATGACGAAGATCATGACAATGATTTTAATTATGCAGGCGATAGAGAAAGGGCAGCTTAAATGGGATGACAAAGTCCGGACTAGTGAATATGCGGCCTCAATGGGCGGTTCTCAGATATTCCTTGAGCCGGGTGAAGAAATGACCGTTAAGCAAATGCTCATGGGGATATCAATCGGGTCTGCAAATGATGCTTCGGTCGCAATGGCAGAAAAGATTGCGGGAAGTGAAGATGCTTTCGTCGCAATGATGAATAAAAAGGTGAAAGAATTAGGATTGAAGGATACAAAATTCCAGAATGCCACAGGGCTGCCTGCAAAAGATCATTACAGCTCTGCCTATGATATGTCCATGATGGCTAAAGAACTCCTTAAATACGAGGATATCACGAAATTTACAGGAACATATGAGTCCTATTTAAGGGAGAATACAGATAATAAATTCTGGCTCGTCAATACCAATAAATTGGTCCGATTCTATCCAGGAGTAGATGGATTGAAGACTGGGTTTACAAACGAAGCCAAGTATTGTCTTACTGCTACTGCCAAAAAAGACAATATGCGTGTAGTGGCTGTAGTATTCGGGGCACCGACTACTAAATCCAGAAACGCTCAGGTAAGCCAGATGCTTGATTATGCATTTGCTCAATATACAACAAAGCCTCTTTATGAAAAATGGCAGGCGATGGGCAAAACATCTGTCAGTAAAGGCAGTGATAATAAAGTAGAAGCCTATACTGATGAACCGATTTCCATCCTCCTTAAAAAAGGTGAGAAGACGGATAATGTCGAGAAAATCGTCAAGCTTGATCAGAATATAAAAGCGCCTGTCTCCAAAGGGGATGCGATAGGCACCCTGACGATAAAAAAGGATGGAAAAGTCGTGGTCCAATCAACACTTGTTGCGAAGAAAAATGTCGCAAAGGCAAGCTGGTGGAAGCTTTATAAAAAATCATTCGGGATTTTTGCGAAATACGGCAATTAATCTGACGGATATTCACTTAAAATGGCGAATTCCTTCTAGTTTTGTCATCTAGAAGGAATCCGCCTCAATAAAATCGAATTGACTCACTATACAACTTTTAAGGAGGACTGTAATAGTGGGTCTTGCTATTGATTTAGAAGTAAAGCATGAAGTGTTATGTATCCGTCTTCAAGGTGAACTGGACCATCATACTGCCGAATTACTGCGTGAAAGTGCCTCTGATGCGATTGAGAAATATGATATCCGCCACATTATCCTGAATTTAGAGCACCTGTCGTTCATGGACAGCTCAGGTCTTGGGGTCATATTGGGAAGGTATAAACAAATTAAACAAAAGCATGGAGAAATGGTCGTCTGCGCAATCTCTCCTTCTGTAAAAAGACTATTTGATATGTCGGGCCTATTCAAAATCATCCGATTAGAACCGTCAGAAGAGTTCGCTTTACAAAGATTGGGGGTTGCGTAAACATGAGAAACGAAATGAATCTTGAATTCAGTGCTCTAAGCCAGAATGAATCTTTTGCGAGGGTGACGGTTGCGGCATTTGTCGCCCAGCTTGACCCTACAATGGATGAATTGACAGAACTGAAGACGGTTGTCTCTGAAGCTGTAACAAATGCGATCATCCATGGCTACGACAACAACCCAGCTGGAATGGTCTATATCTCAGCAGCCATTGAAGACGGAGTGGTTGAACTGACGATTCGGGATGACGGCATGGGGATCAATGATGTTGAGGAAGCTCGACAGCCATTATATACAACAAAGCCTGAACTTGAAAGATCAGGTATGGGCTTTACCATCATGGAAAATTTCATGGACGAAGTAGAGGTAGATTCACATCCTGGTACAGGCACCATCATTCGCATGAAAAAGCACCTCACTAACAGTAAAGCGCTTTGCAATTAAGGGGTTATGCCTATGGATGTGGAATTGAAAAAAGAAAATGAAAAGGGATATCTAAAGGATCAAGAAGTGAAAGAGCTTATCAAGCTTAGCCAGGAAGGCAGCCAGGAAGCAAGGGACATCATCATTCAAAAAAACATGAGGCTTGTATGGTCTGTGGTACAGCGGTTCTTGAATAGAGGCTATGAACCTGATGACCTCTTTCAAATTGGAAGCATCGGATTGCTGAAATCTGTTGATAAATTCGATCTCTCCTATGATGTGAAATTTTCAACCTATGCAGTCCCGATGATTATCGGAGAAATTCAACGATTTATCCGTGATGACGGTACCGTCAAAGTAAGCAGATCCTTGAAGGAAATGGGGAATCGCATCCGGAAGGCGAAGGATGAACTCTCCAAAAAGTTCGGAAGGGTGCCTTCAGTCAATGAAATCGCTGAATACCTTGAGCTTTCTCCTGAGGAAGTGGTGATGGCACAAGAAGCCAGCCGATCTCCTTCATCCATTCATGAGACGGTCTATGAAAATGATGGAGACCCGATAACGCTCCTTGATCAAATCGCTGATCAAAATGAACATAAATGGTTTGATAAAATTGCCCTCAAAGAGGCCATCCTCGAACTTGATGAACGGGAAAGACTTATCGTGTATCTTAGATATTACAAAGATCAAACCCAATCTGAAGTCGCGGAAAGGCTTGGAATCTCGCAAGTCCAGGTTTCCAGGTTGGAGAAAAAAATACTCCAGCAAATGAAAGACCGGATGGATGTATAAACTGGATATAAAGGAAAGCATGGCTGGTTCTCAGTCATGCTTTTTCTATTTATTGGCTTTCATGAAGTATTTGATTTGACTCATACTACGTATACAAGGAAATTCATGTTCAGGAAGTGAAGAAAATGGAATCATCCATTTACTTAAAACTACGCCATCGCATACAAGTTCACCCTGAAAGCCCTGTTATTTTGCAGAGAATGGCACAGGTTATAGCACCGGAGGCATTAATGGAGGAAATTAACTCCATGGTTGTCTATCAAGTGACAGAAGAAGATCAGAACATCATCATTATCGATGTCATGAAGGTTCTGCACCTCTTGAGAATCCGCTTCCCGGAATGTGATATCCAAACCATTGGCCCTTCACAGACCATTGTAGAAGTGATTTATAAAAAGAAAAGGATGTCCATCCCGATGTTCATACTCGTCTGGCTTCTCCTTTTTATTGGTGCAGGGCTTGCCATCATGAATTTTCATGAGGACGTCAGTATGAGGGAAGTCCATCAGAATCTATATAAGATTATTACAGGCCGTGAAAATGAAAAACCTCTTATTTTCCAGATACCTTATTCGTTAGGCCTTGGGGTAGGGATGATTTTATTTTTCAATCATGTCTTTCGGAAAAGGATCAATGAAGAACCGAGTCCATTGGAGGTCGAAATGTTCAATTATCAGTCCGATCTAGACCAGTACGTCATTATGAATGAAAACAAGGAAAGTATGAAACACATTGATGACGATTGAAATATTGTTCATGTGCTTTGTCGGACTGGCAGGAGGACTCGCGGTAGGATCGGGATTCGTCGCATTTTTGACCGTATTGGGGATCATCCCTCGCTTGACACAGCTGACGAAGACCATGAAGATGATCCATTATTATGAATGGGCGGTAATATTTGGAGCTGTTACAGGCGGGTGGCTCGGACTGAGGGGCGAATCGTTTTCGTGGACCCCCTATTTATTGATATTCATTGGACTGGGCAGCGGGATATTTACGGGGATGCTTGCAGCTGCATTGACAGAAGTATTAAATGTATTCCCCATCCTTGCAAAGAGGATTGGGATTGATGATAGAATCGTGTATTTATTGATGGCGATTGTTTTTGGAAAAGTATTGGGTTCCTTGTTTCATTGGATGTATTTTGTAGATCAATGATGTATGCAGCCTTATTTGGAAAAGAAGGTGTTATCAATGAACAAACATCGAGTCATTTTGATTACAGATGGAGACGCATATGCACGGAAGGCTGTTGAGGCCGTCGCTAAAATATACGGCGGAAGATGCATCTCCCAATCCTGCGGCAATCCTTCAGTTCTCAGTGGAATTGATATTGTTAAGCTGATTAAGAAAACCCCGTATGATCCTGTATTTGTCATGTTTGATGACAGTGGATTTCTCGGGGAAGGGTCAGGTGAGCAGGCGATGAAATATGTAGCAAATCATAAAGAGATAGAAGTTCTCGGAGTAATCGCAGTGGCTTCAAGGACTAAGGATGCCGAATGGACCAAAGTGGATGTATGCATTGATAACGAAGGGAATCTGACCAGCCGTGGTGTTGATAAGTACGGTGTGCCGGAAATGGATATCGGTCGGATCAATGGAGATACGGTCTATTGCCTTGATCAGCTGGACGTCCCGATTATCGTAGGCATCGGGGATATTGGGAAAATGGCGAAAAAAGATTCTTCGGATAAAGGAGCTCCAATTACCAAAAAAGCAGTTGAAATCATCATGGAAAGGAGCGGGTTCAATGCCAAAGGGTGATTTGAACACGAAAAAACCGATTCCTCACAGTCTCAGAGAAATGGAACAATACATGAAGGAAAGAGTGGGCTTAGGGACTAGTTTTGACCTTGGCCTGCGTAAACTGAAAATCCTCAAAAAGGATGTTCACATCTATTATGTAAATGGACTGTGCGATACGCAGTATATCATAAAATTATTTCAAGAACTCATAGAAATCAATGATAATGAAAGGCTTTCTTCGAAGTGCTATGAGATTGTTGAAAACAGGCTGATCCATCAATCTGTGCAGCCTGTTAAAACGATCGATGAATTGGTTGACCAAGTACTCTCAGGTCTGATCGCTGTTTTGGTGGAAGGCGAAGAAAAAGCTCTGATTGTCGACGTACGGAGCTACCCGGGAAGACAGCCTCAGGAGCCGGATACAGAAAAAGTTGTAAGAGGTTCGCGGGACGGCTATGTAGAAAACATCATTGTCAATACAGCCCTTACAAGAAGAAGAATCAGAGATGAGAGGCTAAGGTTTGAAATGTTCAAAGCAGGAGAACGCTCAAAGATGGATATCTCCATTGCTTATATAGAGGATGTAGCGAACCCTGATTTGATCAATACGATAAGGAAAGAAATATCCAATATTAAAATCGACGGGCTTTCAATGGCTGATAAAGCTGTAGAGGAATTCGTCGTCAAGCAGGGATATAATCCATATCCAATGGTCCGATATACCGAGCGCGCGGACGTGGGTGCGACCCATTTGCTAGAGGGGCATGTCCTCATTTTTGTTGATACTTCTCCAAGTGTCATCATCACTCCTACAACTTATTTTCATCATGTTCAGCATGCGGAAGAGTACCGTCAATCAGCTGCCGTCGGTACATTTGTCAGGTGGGTAAGATTCTTAGGGATTTTAGCATCGATATTCCTCATTCCACTTTGGTATCTCTGTGTTCAGCAGCCGTCGCTGCTTCCCGACAGGATAGCCTTCATTGGGCCAAACGAACAGACTCACATTCCGATTTTGATACAGATCTTAATAGCTGATCTTGGTCTTGAGTTCCTAAGGATCGCGGCAATTCATACGCCTACTCCTTTATCGACTGCCATGGGGTTGATCGCCGCAGTCATGATCGGGCAAATCGCCATTGATGTGGGGCTGTTTGTACCGGAAGTCATATTATATATTTCCGTTGCAGCCATTGGAACATTTTCGACACCAAGCTATGAATTGAGCGTAGCAAATAAATTAGTGAGGCTCTCACTGCTGATTATTGTTGCAGTCTTTGGCGTCCCAGGATTGGTAATCGGCTCCACACTCTATGTAATTCTCCTTGCGAGGCTTAAATCACTCAATACTCCATATCTGTGGCCATTGATACCGTTCAGTCCCATGGCATTCCTGCAGATTCTTATCAGGCGGTCTGTCCCTGGTTCTGTCGTACGGCCAAGCATTGTTCAGCCAAGAAACAAATTTAAACAGCCTCTCAAAGAATGAGCCATCGGTTTATTGCATGTCAAAGGTTTCTATGATAAAGTTTAAGGCAAAATAAAAATAGAATGCAGGTCGTGATAGACAGTGAGTCGGAAGAAATCCTGGCTGCTGTCTATTTGTTTATGACAGCAAAATGGAGTGTGGGGAATCATGCATTTTTATGGAACTTCATCAATTAACGAAGCCGGTCATTTGGAGATAGGCGGATGCGATACAGTAGAACTTGCCAAGAAATATGGAACGCCGCTTTATATATATGATGTAGCCTTGATCCGCGAACGGGCGAAGGGTTTCAAGGAAACTTTTGACCGCTTGAACGTAAAAGCACAGGTAGCCTATGCAAGCAAAGCATTTTCTTCAATAGCTATGGTGCAGCTCGCTGCGGAAGAAGGCCTTTCACTGGATGTGGTGTCAGCAGGAGAACTATATACGGCTCTAGCAGCTGGATTCCCCACTGAAAAAATCCATTTCCACGGCAATAATAAAAGTGAAGAAGAATTGAAAATGGCGCTGGAGCATAAGATTGGCTGCATCGTTGTAGATAATTTCACAGAGTTGTCTCTTCTTGAAGAGGTTTGTTCGGAAATGAAAACTCAAATGAGTGTTCTTTTGAGAGTCACTCCTGGTATAGAGGCGCACACCCATGATTATATCCTGACCGGACAGGAAGATTCAAAGTTTGGATTCGATCTTCAAAACGGCCAAGCCGAAAAAGCTTTATTAGCTGCTGCAGACTCTCCGTGGATCGATCTCCTTGGAATCCATTGCCATATTGGTTCGCAGATTTTTGATACAACCGGATTTGTCCTGGCAGCGGAAAAAATCATGGAGAAGCTGAATGACTGGAGCAAAAAGCATCAATTTGAACCTAAAGTACTGAATTTAGGGGGAGGATTCGGCATCCGGTATACTTCAGAGGATGATCCGATCCCGCCGGAAAGATATGTAGAAGAAATCATCACAAAGGTGAAAGAGGAAAGTATCCGGTACGGGCTGGAAATGCCTGAGATTTGGATTGAGCCTGGACGTTCACTTGTAGGGGATTCCGGCACCACTCTTTATGAAGCTGGCTCCCAAAAAGATGTTCCGAATGTCAGGAAATACATTGCTGTCGACGGCGGAATGAACGATAATATCCGACCTGCTTTATATGATGCGAAATATGAGGCAGTGCTGGCCAACAGAGTGAATGATCCAAAGGAAGAGCTTGTTTCCATTGCGGGAAAGTGCTGCGAATCTGGTGATATGCTTATTTGGGATATCCATTTGCCGCAGGTTCAAAAAGGAGACTTGCTTGCCGTCTTCTGTACAGGGGCGTATGGATATTCAATGGCGAATAATTATAATAGGATCCCCCGTCCCCCTGTAGTATTTGTGGAGAATGGCAGGGATGTCCTCGTTGTACGCAGGGAAAGCCTTGAGGATATCATTCACTTGGATATGCCCCTCAATGCCAAGGCAGGAAACTTATCGCGCTGAAAAAGTTGATAGAATAAAAGAGTTATCGGCTTCCGCCATTGAGTTGACAATGGCGGAAGCCTGTTTTTTTCTTAGATAAGAAGGTTTGAAGATTCTGAGTGAAGTGCTGTCCAGCTCCAGCGCCTAGAGGCTGGGAGGTTTCCTTCAGCACACTTACGATAAGTCAACATCGGATCGCTATCGCTCTCCGTGTTTCCTTTATCTCGTGGTGCTTCAGTCCAACCTCGGCGCCTCTTAACAGGCGCTTCCGCTTTTCTCTGTCCAGCTCCAGCGCCTAGCCCCTCGAGTCATAAGCCGTACCTCTACGGAAATCAGGATTTCCTTCGAGTTCCGTCTTATGCTGGTCGGGGCTGATTGAGGCGCTTCCGCTTTTTTCTGTCCAGCTCCAGCGCCTAGCCCCTCGAGTCATAAGCCGCTCCTCTACGGAAATCAGGATTTCCTTCGAGTTCCGTCTTATGCTGGTCGGGGCTGATTGAGGCGCTTCCGCTTTTTTCTGTCCAGCTCCAGCGCCTAGCCCCTCGAGTCATAAGCCGCTCCTCTACGGAAATCAGGATTTCCTTCGAGTTCCGTCTTATGCTGGTCGGGGCTGATCAAGGCGCTTCCGCTTTTATATAGATTTGCAGAATCATAATAAAATGAATACAATAACAGACAAGAGTCTTTATTAGGAAAAAAAGAATGGGAATGCCGTCTTGTTTTAAAAAGGGGAAATGAAAATTGAAAGTAAATAATATTGCATTGTTTATCATTTTAGGCCTGTTGACCATCGGCTGGGGAATCATTTATTGGATTTTCATAGGCTCAAAGTAATGTGCTTGTCAAGATTGAATGTTGCTTTCTTATCTAGTAAGATAGAGTACGATTAAGAGTTAAGTTATATGTAAATAATGGTAATAACTAAAAGAAGCGGAAAATAAAAGAGGGATTATGTGATGTTAATACGCTTTAAAAAAACATTTGAAAAAATTGCAATGGGCTTGATGTCATTCATGCCAAGTGAAAAAGATATAAAAAAACTGCAGCAGACCATGAAAAATTATGAAGAAAACCAGGATTGGCAGCTATTTCTTTGGAAAGAGGAAGATATCATCGGTCTGATTGGGGTTATTGTGGAAGAAGAGGAAGTTGAAATTCAGCATATTTCAGTAAATCCATCCCACCGCCATGAAGGAATTGGCAAAAAAATGATAAAAGAACTCAGTCACTTATTTGAGAATAAAGAACTAAAGCCAAATCAAAATACATCATCTTTTTTCGATAAATGTGATTTTGAAGGAGAAGCTCTCTGAATGTAAGAAATAAAATGGGCACCTGCCATTAGGTGCTCATTTTTATTTTGGATCTATTTTCTTTTTCAATAAGGCATCTTTTCTGGCCTTGATGACTTCTGACCGATCCCTCGTCCGATGCCTGTGGATTAGTGCATGATTGCTTAGGTCGCTTTTTTTCCAGCTGTATTGATGCTTTTTACATTCATCCCGGCACATGTTCAACAAAACCGGGTCCTGTATAGGCAGCTCCAAGCTTTCATATGCTTCTCTTTGATCGATCATTGATAGGGACTTAAAGAGAAGCTGGAGGAATTTATCGGCATCCAGACCTAAATCAGAGATCATTTTTTTTCGCCCTTCGAATCCCTCAATCGCTTTGGACATCATCTTCCTGGCCCCCGGCCAATTATTTCTTCTGTGGTGATATTGAGCGACAGCTAACTGAATGAATGGCAGCCATATAGAATCTGTTTTGCGGCCGCCTTGTTCTTTCCAAAATTCTTCGAGGATTTCATGACATTCAAAATAGTCGCGGCACGCATGAAATTGAACCAGATAATCAATATATTCTTTAGGATATGACATGTTTGTTCCCTACTTTCTTTCTATCCTACAAGTGTAGCATAAAATTTTTTGTGAAAATAATTTAAGATGGGATGTGCAAGCTTTTCTTTCAAGTTTCCTATTGGAGAATGGCGGACTATCCTCTATACTTAAAGGTAGCCCAAAATAGCGGGTAAAAAGAATGGGTGATGAATTTGGAATATAGTGTAAAAGTGGATGCGTTTGAAGGTCCATTGGATCTTTTGCTGCATTTAATTAATTCTCTTGAAATAGATATATATGATATACCGATGGCTCAAATAACAGAACAGTATCTTTTGTATGTCCATGCCATGAAGGAATTGAAACTTGATGTAGCAAGTGAATATCTGGTGATGGCTGCAACGCTTCTTGCCATTAAAAGCAAGACACTCCTGCCGAAGCACCAGGATGATCTGGACGAAGAAGAATTTGAGTTCGAAGATGAAATGGATCCACGGGATGAATTAGTTGAAAGGTTAATAGAATATAAGAAATATAAAAGTGCTGCAGACGAATTAAAGCAAAGGGAGCAGGAGCGAGGGCAGATATTCACCAAACCACCAAGCGACCTCTCTGAAATTTCCGGGGCAGCCTCAAGCGAAAAGCTCGATCTGAATGTCACCATTTATGATATGCTTGGAGCTTTTAATAAACTTCTTCGAAGGAAGAAACTGCAGAAGCCGGTAACCACCAAGATTTCGAGACAGGAGCTTTCGATTGAAAAAAGGATGGATGAAGTCATGGTGGAACTTAGGAGTTTTTCAGGAAGAAGAAGCTTTTTTGAGCTGTTTCCTTATCAGGAAAAGGACCATATCGTCGTTACATTTTTGGCCATCCTGGAACTGATGAAAAGAAATGAATTACTGGTGGAGCAGGAAGGGAATTTCGATGACATTTTCATTACAGCAAAGAAAGGAGCAGAAGTCATTGGAAATCGTTAATTGGAAAGGCATCTTAGAAAGTCTGCTCTTCGTAGCAGGTGATGAGGGCTTGAATTTAAAGCAGATCATGACAGTGATGGAAATAGAGGAGCATCAGGCATGGGAAATCATAGAGCTCCTGAAGGAAGACTATGAAAATAGCAATCGTGGAATGGAATTGAAGGAAATAGCAGGGTCGTTCCAGCTTGTCACCAAAAAAGAATATGCTCCATACTTAAAGAAATTGGTAGAATCCCCTGGAATGAATACGTTATCTCAAGCAGCTCTGGAAAGCTTGGCAATAGTCGCTTACAAGCAGCCGATTACAAGGGCTGAGATAGAAGATATCAGGGGAGTCAAAACAGAACGACCGCTTCAAACCCTTGTTTCCAAAGGATTGATTAAAGAGGTTGGAAGAGCGGAAGGAACAGGGAGAGCCATTTTATATGGAACGACAAAAGAATTCTTAGATTATTTTGGACTCAAAAATATCAGTGAGTTGCCTCCGCTTCCTGATAAGACGGAAGACGATCTGCTGCAGGAAGACGCTGATTTATTTTTTGGTAAATTCCAAGAAACTTTGAGCCAGGAAGTATAATGCTTCAATTATGCGGCAAGTCCCGCAAAGGATATGGGAGGGGAATATGAGAAACTCTATCGTACAAACACAGACGGAAGAAGTGAAACGGTTCCTGGAAAAGACTCTTGTAGTAATTGCCGGCTTCCTTAATGAAACAAAGCTGAGTGAGTTGATTCATGAAGAAGGTGTAGAAAAGGAATATTCTGAAGGCATTCTCTCTGTCTTGAGGCGCATCCTGGTTTCCTGCGAAGACGGGAAGGATGCCTGCAGCCTTGCCCTGCAGTGTGAACCATTCAATAAAATGGCGGCTGAAAAAGCTTTGTTTTCCATTTATCATCTATGTATCGAAGAGTTCTTTTCCCCTAAAAATGATTCATGGTATGAGGATCCAAGATCTGCATATACCGGAAAGCAAGCAATAAAATTCAGAAAAGCCGCACCACAAAAAGTACAAGAGCTTATTTCCTCATTGGAATTGGACTTTCAGCGATTCCGTGAAGAACTGGATTATTATGAAACGGATTATAGAACAAAAATGATGCAGTCCAAATAATTTCTCTTTAAAAATAAGCTCCAAACCCACACCCTCTTCATAGTGTAATAAACGTGAGGAGGGTGTGTTTTACATGCAAGAGGATTATCGATCGTATATCGTCCAAATGAAAAGCTGGCGAAGCAGTCTTGAACCATCGCTTCAAGATATAGGTAAAGCAGAAGAGTTGGGAAGGAAGCTCGCGGCATTTGATGAACTAATCCTAATGTTAGAAAGTTCTGATCAGAGTGAATTACCGGTGCAAAGCAGTGATCTATATGAATTAGCGATGGAAATTTATCATTTCGCACGAGAGGCGAATGAAAAGAGGGATGTTGACGGATATATATGGACGGAAGAGATTACAATTCCGCCAGGCGGGCATTCCCTGCCTCCTTTGCCTTATGGGTACAATGCTTTAGAACCTTATATTTCTGGGGAAATCATGAGGCTTCATCATGATAAACATCATCAGTCATATGTGGATGGATTGAATAAAGCAGAAAATAAATTGATGGAAGCAAGAAAAACAAATGATTTTTCACTTATAAAGCATTGGGAGAGAGAATTGAGTTTTCACGGGTCAGGCCATTATCTTCATACATTATTTTGGGAAGTGATGAGCCCAAATGGCGGGGGAATGCCGACTGGAGACTTAATGAAAGCAATCGAGATCTCCTTTGGGGGTTTTGAGGCATTTAAACGGCAGTTTACGGAAGCTGCTATTGCAGTGGAAGGATCAGGATGGGCTGTGCTGGTCTGGTCAACGAGAGCCAGGAGACTGGAGATTCTTCAATCGGAAAAACATATGAACCTGACCCAATGGGATACGGTTCCCCTGCTGGTCCTGGATGTATGGGAGCATGCTTATTATCTGCAATATAAGAATAACCGTGCTGAGTATGTGAAAAATTGGTGGAATATCGTTAATTGGCCGCTGGTTGGATCCCGTTTTGAAAAAGCAAAAAAATTAAGATGGAAAGCATTTTGAAGTACTGGCAGTTTCTGGCAAGCTCCCCCCTCTCATTCATGACAGGAAAACATGAATGAGAGAGGGGAGCTTTTCTGTTTCATTGAAAGCAAATTGGTTCATATCGCCGCTTGTCCTGCATAAACTTGTACAAACAAGAAGGGAAGAGGTGTCTTTTTGAAAAATAAGCTTTTTTACATATATATTGCCATGACGATTGCGGTGATGGGATTCATGCCGGCCATTACAAAAGCATCAGGATTATCAGTCAGTGCCAAAGGGGCTGTATTGATCGATCAGGATACCGGGCGGATCCTATATGAGAAAAATGCCAATCAAAAAATGAGGATTGCCTCTATCACAAAAATTATGACAGCAGTCATTGCCATTGAATCGGGAGAAATGAATGAAGATGTTAAAGTCAGCAAGAAAGCTATCTATACGGAAGGGTCGTCCCTCTATTTAAAAGAAGGGGAAAAAATTAAGCTCGAAGATTTGGTGTATGGGCTGATGCTCCGCTCAGGCAATGATGCCGCTGTTGCCATTGCTGAACATGTTGGCGGGAGCCTTGATGGCTTTGTTTATCTAATGAACAAAAAGGCAGAAGAAATAGGAATGAAGAATACTCATTTTGCCAATCCGCATGGTCTCGATGATCATGAAAATCATTTTTCCACAGCTTATGATATGGCCATACTTATGAAATACGCCATGCATAATCCGAAATTCAAAAAAATATCCGGAACAAAGGTATATCATGCTGATGATCCAGACAGTGAATGGGAGAGAACATGGAAAAATAAGAACAGGCTTCTCACAGAAAAATATGAGTATTGCACAGGGGGCAAAACAGGGTTTACGAAAAGGGCAAAAAGGACTCTCGTTACGACTGCAGCAAAGGACGGCCAGCATTTAATCGCTGTCACCCTTAACGCGCCGGATGATTGGAATGATCATATAACGATGTACAATTACGGTTTCAATCATTACGATCAGATGCTTGTTCTGGAAAAAGGAACTATAAAGGATATTTCAGACTCCTTTTATAAAGGAAAGGTTTATATAAAAAGTGATATTGAATACCCGCTTGCTTCAAATGAAAAAGAAAATATGAGAGTGGAATATCAATTGCTGAAGCCTCAAAAAGATTGGAAGAAGAAAACGAGTCAAACACCTGATATTGTTGGGAAAGCATTGATATATTTTAATGAGAAAAATGTAAGGACGGTCCCTATATACTTTAATCACGGCTCCTCAAAGGAATCATCAAGCTGGATTGATCTTTTTCAGGAAGTGTTCCTGGCAGGACTGGGTGTGAAGATAGATGGTTAATTACATTTGGGTGGGAATGACTATCATTGGACTTATTTTTGCGGCAGTGAACGGAAGAATGAAGGAAGTGAATGAAGCTATTTTTCATTCTGCCAATGAGGCAGTTACATTGTGCATAGGGTTGATCAGTATTTTGGTTTTTTGGCTGGGGATAATGAAGATTGCCCAAGACTCGGGGCTTCTTGATAAAATGTCATTGTTTTTTCGGCCATTGGTCCAAAGGCTTTTTCCTGAAGTTCCTCCTGGACACCCCGCTATGGGCTATATCCTGTCAAATATGATAGCGAATATGTTTGGATTGGGAAACGCTGCAACCCCACTGGGGATCAAAGCGATGGAGGAATTGAAGGAGCTTAATGGAGGAAAGCCCGCTGCAAGCAGATCGATGATAACATTTTTAGCAATAAACACCTCAAGTCTTACCCTTATACCGACAACAGTGATCGCCATCAGGATGAATTATGGATCGGCATCCCCTACAGAAATTGTAGGGCCAACGTTATTCGCTACCTTTATTTCAGCCGTTTTTGCGATATTTATAGACCGTTATTTTTATTATAGAAGATCGCGCAAAGAGGTGAAGTGACAATGCAATGGCTATCGCTCCTATCGCTTTGGCTGATTCCAGTGCTCATCGCATTCATTCTGCTTTATAGCATATGGAAAAGAGTGCCGTCGTACGAAAGTTTTGTTGAAGGGGGAAAGGAAGGAATCAAGATTGCATTTTCTATTATTCCTTATTTGGTAGGGATGCTGGTCGCTATCACGGTTTTTCGCGCATCTGGTGCCATGGATTTTTTCGTAAACCTCATCAAACCGCTTCTTGCAGCAATCGGCGTACCGGCAGAAGTTGTACCTCTCGCATTGATCAGACCAATTTCTGGAAATGCAGCCCTTGGGATGATGAGTGACATCATCTCGACACACGGGGCAGATTCATATATCGGGAGGCTCGCATCGGTGCTTCAAGGCAGTACAGATACCACCTTTTATGTGCTCACCGTTTATTTTGGCGCAGTCGGCATTAAGAAAATGGGAGATGCCTTGAAAGTTGGGCTGCTTGCAGATTTAGTGGGCATTGCAGCAGCAATTGTAGTGGTGGCTTGGATATTTTAAATTTTAAAGATGCTAATCGGCATCTTTTTTTGTTTTTGAGAAGGTTGCGTGCTTAGGACTGGGATTTGTCCTTTGCTTTTCGACATACATGTGTAATAATTCATAAAGGCGGATACTATTCCGTATTTTGTATATCAAATGATTGATATTAAAAATGAAACCATTATTAGAGGTGAATATAGATGGAAAGATTGCAAAAAGTAATTGCTCACGCTGGTATCGCTTCAAGGCGTAAAGCAGAAGAGCTTATCGTAAAAGGGAAAGTAAAAGTAAACGGAGTGGTAGTAAAGGAATTGGGGACAAAAGTCTCTGGGAATGACCGTATCGAAGTGGAAGGCGTCCAGATCGAAAGTGAAGAAAAAGTCTATTATTTATTTTATAAACCTAGAGCTGTAATTTCTGCAGCATCGGATGATAAAGGCAGACAAGTGGTCACAGACTTTTTCCCAAACATACCCCAGAGGATATACCCGATCGGCCGACTGGACTATGATACATCAGGTCTTCTCCTTTTGACGAATGACGGGGAATTTGCAAATGCCATCATGCACCCAAGGTATGAAATTCCCAAGACATATGTCGCAAGGCTAAAGGGGCTGCCAAGCAGGGAAGCCATAAAAAAATTGGAGCACGGAATCATGCTCGAAGATGGTAAAACAGCTCCGGCAAAAGTGAAAGTTACATCATTTGATAAAAAAATGAATAAAGCAATCGTTGAAATCACGATCCATGAGGGCAGGAACAGACAGGTAAGAAGGATGTTTGACGCCATTGGCCATCCTGTATCAAAACTGAAGCGCGAAAAATTAGCCTTCCTTACATTGCACGGATTGAATGCAGGTGAAGCAAGGGAATTGACCCCCCATGAAGTGAAACTTCTCCGTACACTATCTGAGACAGGGTCGATTAAATAATTCATTCTTCATAAAAGTGTCACATATCCAATTAATCCAAAAACCGTTAATAATGATATAATTAGGAGCAAAATGTGACCGATTACATCAAGGAGGAAGGTATAATGGCGCAAAGCAAGCAGCAGAGGCTTTGGATCCGGACGGCAATTTTAGTTGTCCTCATTGCGGCAGTGGCATACACATTATATGCAAACTTCACCAAAGAAGAACGAGGTCAGCTCAAGGCAGGAGACAAGGCGCCTGATTTCTCGTTAGTAGATATGAATGGTAATAAACACAGATTATCAGAGTATAAGGGAAAAGGGGTATTCCTTAACTTCTGGGGAACATGGTGTGATCCATGTAAAAGGGAAATGCCTTTTATGGACAACCAGTATAAGAAATTTAAAGATCAAGGTGTAGAAGTCTTGGCAGTCAATGTCGGCGAATCCCAATTTTTGATCAATAATTTTATTAAGAGGTACGGACTTACGTTTCCGGTTGTGGTGGATAAAAATAAAGATGTCCAAACCGCCTATGGTATTGATCCGCTTCCAACGACTTTCTTAATCAATCCAAAAGGTGAAATAGTAGATATCATCAAAGGAACGATGACGGAAGAGGATGTCAAGAAAGATATGGAGCGTATTAAACCTTAAATTAAGGGAGTAGTTTGAAATGAAAGAAATCAAATGTGAATGCGGGCACGTCAATCCACATGGTACCGTACTCTGTGAAGCGTGCGGACGGGCTCTAACAGAGGAAGCGAAAAAGGACCGGCTGCACGATATGAGGTATGAAGGAAGTGCAAGAAGGTCGCAGGTCTATAACAAGACGATCATCGACAAGATATGGAACTTCTTCTCATCTGTCAAAGTTGGGGTTTGGCTCATTGTGGTCACACTGATAGCATCCGCGTTGGGAACGATTTTCCCGCAGCAGATGTACATCCCCCCAACAGTGGACCCTGCAGATTACTATAAAGATACATATGGCTGGCTTGGAGAAGCTTATTATACACTTGGATTCAATAATCTATACAGCTCTTGGTGGTATTTGATTTTAATCGCATCAATTGGGATCTCTCTTGTCATTTGCAGTCTCGACAGGGTCATTCCATTATATAAAGCGCTTAAAAAGCAGCGCGTCACCAGGCATGAAGGCTTTCTAAAAAGGCAGCGCGTCTTTGGGATTTCGGAAGTCGGCAATATCGAAGAAGACATGAAAACAGCAGCAGGAAAGCTCAAGGAAAAAAGGTATTCCATTCGTGAGGAAAATGGCAATATCCTAGCGGAAAAAGGAAGATTCTCCCGCTGGGGTCCATACATCAATCATATTGGACTTATCATTTTCTTGATCGGCGCTATGCTTCGATTCATCCCGGGCATGTATGTAGATAAGGTTGTCTGGATCCGGGAAGGGGAAACCAAGGTTCTTCCAGGCACGCATGAACAATACTATTTGAAAAATAATAAATTCATTTTGCAGACATACGATAAGCAAAATGACTCAGCTGTATTTGATCAAGCAATTGACAGGGTCGGAACCATTGCCAAAAACTATCAATCAAATGTTGAGTTGTATAAAAGGGAAGCTGGGGAAGTCCCTGGGGAAACAAACCTGAAAAAAGTAAAGTCCAAACAAATCAAGGTTAACCAGCCGCTTACATTTGATAAATACGCAGTCTACCAGGTGGACTTTAAAATGGATGAATTTCAGGCAATGTATTTTGATCTCACTAGTAAAGAAACAGGAAAAAAATTCGGCAACATAAAAGTCGATTTGTTCAATCCGAAAGATTCTTATAATCTGAAAAATGGATATAAAATCGAATTGATGGGATATTATCCTGACTTTTCAGGATTTTCTAAAGAAGGAGAACCTCAAACCAAGTCTCCTGTCCCAAACAATCCAGCATTTCTTTTCAACATGATTTCTCCTGAACATCCAGATGGAGAAGTTAGTTTTGTAGCAATAAAACAAAATGTAGAACCTTTTGGCAAGAATGAATACAAAATGTCATTTGCCGGCATCGATACACGCAATGTATCCGCTCTCTCCGTTAAAAAAGATTTGACACTGTGGGTGATTGCCATCGGTGGAATCATATTTATGATCGGGGTCATTCAAGGGGCATATTGGAACCATAGAAGGATTTGGCTTCAGCGCAAAGATGGAAAAGTACTGGTGAGCGGCCATACAAATAAAAATTGGTTCGGATTAAAGAAAGATATTGCCTATGTTTTGAATGAAACATCAATAGCTGAACCAGTCGATCAGCTTCAGGAAAAAGAAATAGACAAGGAATAATTGAAAGGGAGGGATCCAGTTATGACGAATTTAGTAGACTTAAGCAGCAACCTGCTGTATTTAGCGTTTATCATGTATCTGATCGGTACTTTTTTCTTTGGAGGATCCATTCGTTCTAAACACGGTGTGGCAAAGGATTTATCCAAACTGAATACATGGGGTAAAATTGCCATCACAATCACAGTCATTGGGTTTGCAGCTCAGATTGGCTACTTCATTACAAGATGGATTGCATCTGGACATGCTCCAGTCAGTGATTTATTTGAATTTACTACATTCTTCGGTATGATGCTTGTTGGTGCTTTCATTATTATTTTCTTCATTTATCGGACAGCTGTTTTGGGATTATTTGCATTGCCGATTGCTCTTTTGGTCATTGCTTATGCAAGCATGTTCCCTAAGGAAGTAAGCCCATTGATTCCTGCGCTGCAAAGCGATTGGCTTCATATTCACGTTACAACTGCTGCAGCAGGCGAAGCGATTCTCGCAATTAGTTTTGCGGCTGGCTTGATTTATCTTGTGAAAAACATCGATCAATCAAAGAAAAGCAAGAAAACATTTTGGCTTGAGGCTGTTTTATTTGGACTTATTGCAGTACTGGGATTTGTAGCTGTCACGACAACTTTCTCCTTGATGGATTATAAAGCTTCCTTTAATTGGGTCGATCGGAGTGGTGCAGAAAAAGTCATGGACTATAATGTACCTCCACTTGTCGGGCCTCATGAAGGGAAATTGACAACTGCTGATCGAATGGAACCATGGGTGGAGCTTCCTGCATTCTTCAATGCCATGAAGTTCAATACCGTTATCTGGTCTTTAGGCGGCGGGATCGTTATTTATTTAATCCTTCGCCTTATCTTGCGCAAACGAATTGGCGCTAGTTTGCAGCCATTAGCTAAGAACGTGAAATCTGACCTCCTGGATGAGATTGGATATCGTTCTGTATTGATTGGCTTCCCTGTATTTACACTAGGCGCTTTGATATTCGCCATGATCTGGGCACAAATGGCCTGGACAAGATATTGGGGCTGGGATCCGAAAGAAGTATGGGCGCTCATCACGTTCTTGTTCTATGCAGCATTCCTTCACCTGCGGTTATCTAAAGGATGGCATGGTGAAAAATCTGCATGGCTTGCTGTAATTGGATTCGCCATCATCATGTTTAATTTGGTTGCGGTAAACCTGGTCATTGCAGGGCTTCATTCTTACGCATAACTGCGATATTAATGTGAGTCTGATATGAAAAAAGCAAATGATTTCAGACTTGATGAAGCTTCTGGTCATCTGTCTGAAGCCTTCACTTTAAGTGGAGGCTTTTTTCGAATACAATAAAGGAAATAGGAATGAATAGGAGGATACATATGGAACAGGATATTCGATTGTTGGTTGTCGATGATGAAGAAAGAATTCGAAAGCTGATCAAAATGTACTTAGAAAGGGAAAAATATATAATCGATGAGGCTGAAGACGGGGAAGAAGCTTTAGAGATGGCGTTGAATAACGAATATGACTGTATTTTACTGGATTTGATGCTTCCTGGAAAAGATGGCATTGAAGTCTGCCGAGAGCTGCGAGAGAAAAAATCTACCCCAGTCATCATGTTGACTGCTAAAGGGGAAGAAGCGAACAGGGTACAGGGCTTTGAAGTGGGAACGGATGATTATATTGTGAAGCCGTTCAGTCCGAGAGAAGTGGTTCTTCGGGTGAAGGCTCTTCTTAGACGTTCAGCAAGTGTAAACTTTAGCCAATCGCAGACAATGTCAAAGGATGTCATTGTTTATCCTCACTTGACGATTGATAATGATGCCCATAGAGTGACTGCGGATGATATCGAAGTCAATTTGACACCGAAAGAATATGAACTGCTGTATTTCCTGGCAAAATCACCGGATAAGGTCTATGACAGGGAACATCTTCTGAAAGAAGTTTGGCATTATGAGTTTTTCGGAGATTTAAGGACGGTAGATACCCATGTGAAGAGGCTGAGAGAAAAGCTTAACAAAGTCTCGGAGCAAGCTGCCAAGATGATCGTCACAGTATGGGGAGTAGGATACAAGTTCGAGGTAGTGAATGAATGAGGCTATGGCGAAGCGTAGTCGGAAAGCTTTGGATGACCATATTGCTCCTTGTTTCATTTGTATTGTTCATCCTAACAATCCTTCTGCTTGAGTTTTTTGAAGGATATCATGTGAAACAGGTTGAGAATGATCTAACCGCTACAGTAAAAAAGATCGCTTATATCATGGAAGAGCATGGAAACAATGAAATCGGGCTGGAAATCGCCTGGGAAATAGCAGATAAGCCCGCTCATGTAATGGTCCTGATGGACGGGAAGAAATCGTATTTCTCCCCTGGTACAAAGAAATCAGAAAAAATCCCCCTTGCCACTGTGCTTAAGGACAAGGAGCTCATGAAAACCGTAACTGAAGATAAAAGAGTTAAAAAAGAAATGAGCCTAATGGGATCCCAGTCGAATGAAAGCCGATATGAAAATATCATTATCATAGGTGTACCCCTTCATATGAAAGGGCATCAAACTGGTGCAGTCTATATTTATCAATCACTTGGCGTCATTAAGGAAACAACACAGCACACCACGAGGCTGATACTGCTTTCCGCAGGGATTGCCATCATTTTGACGACCATATTTGCTTTCTTTTTATCAACAAGAATCACTGCCCCATTACGAAAAATGCGTGAAGCTGTCTTTGAAGTGGCAAGAGGGAAGTTTGACACGAAAGTGCCGATTCTGACCCATGATGAAATCGGGGAGCTTGCTACTGCCTTTAATCAGATGGGACGCCAGTTGAAAATCAATTTGAATGCCCTCAACCAGGAAAAGGAGCAGCTCTCAAGTATATTGAGCAGTATGGCCGACGGCGTCATCACCTTCAATCGGGATGGTACCGTATTGATTACGAATCCTCCAGCCGAGCGCTTTTTGCAGCAATGGTACTACGAGCAAGGGGAAAACGGAGACCATGCAGCCCCCATCCGGGTTTTGGAGCTTCTCAACAAGGTCATAGATACAGAGATGGAGCAGACAGGGGAATTGATGCTTCAAGGCAGGTACTATGTAGTCGTAGTCAGTCCCCTATATAATCAGCAAAATGTAAGGGGAGCGGTTGCTGTCGTCAGGGATATGTCAGAAGAAAGACAGCTGGACAAACTCCGCAAAGATTTCATTGCAAACGTATCGCATGAATTAAGGACGCCTATTGCCATGCTGCAAGGGTATAGCGAAGCAATCGTAGATGATATTGCCAGCACGGAGGATGAGAAAAAAGAAATTGCCAAAATCATCTATGATGAATCTTTAAGAATGGGAAGGCTTGTAAATGAACTGCTTGATTTGGCACGAATGGAAGCAGGCCACATCTCGTTGAATAAAGAACAGATCGATTTTAAGCCTTTTCTTGAAAGAGTTACTAATAAATTTCAAGGTTTAGCACGGGAGAAAAATATAGAATTGAGTGTAAGCACCAGCCCTGATATTGAATGGTTTGTATTTGATCCAGACCGGATAGAGCAAGTTTTGACGAATCTGATCGATAATGCAATCCGGCACACACCAGAAGGAGGGCATGTGGAAGTCGTACAGAAAAATCGGACACATGGGATCACCATTGATGTGAAGGATACAGGATCAGGGATACCTCAAGAAGATCTTCCATTTGTTTTTGAACGGTTTTACAAGGCAGATAAAGCAAGGACTAGAGGACGCTCCGGAACTGGCCTTGGCTTAGCGATCGCTAAAAATATCATTGATGCCCATAAAGGGCAGATATCCGTTCAAAGCAAAGTTGGACATGGGACGACATTTTCTTTCTTTTTACCAAAGATAAAGTAAAAATCCTGAAGAATGATGACGGTTAATCTTGTTTCATGAGAAACATACACGGACCCTGTGCTTTTTTGGCTAAAATGCCGGATAAGCTCAGGGATTTTTTGTTTAAAAAGAAATAAAGAATATTCTTCCATTAAATCCTTATTCAAGATATAGTATTTGTGTAACCTTTGGCACTTGTTGTACGACTAATAATTTGAACGGGGAGGAAAATGAATGGACTCCGTTTTTCAGGATTTATATACAAAATATCATCAGGATGTATTTCAATTCCTGGTGTATATGGTGAAGAGCAAGGAGCAGGCTGAAGACCTTGTACAGGAAGTCTATATTCGTGTTTTAAAGTCATATGAAAAATTTCAAGGGAAAAGTTCTGAAAAGACATGGCTTTTCTCCATTGCAAGAAATGTGGCAATCGATCATTTCCGTAAAGAGAAAGGCTGGAAGGGCCGGCTGATGGAAAAATTTGATTGGGGAAGCCAGCAGTTGAAAGATGATGTTCCCCTTCCTGAGGAGATCACCATTCATAAAGAGGAGTTACGGCAGCTCTTCAAATGTCTGGATGCATGTTCTACGGATCAAAGGCTTGTGATTGTTATGAGGTATATGAATGAATTATCCATCACAGAGACTGCGCAGGCGCTTAATTGGACGGAAAGCAAAGTGAAAACCACTCAGCATCGTGCCATTAAGACCTTGAAGGACTTAATGAATGATAAGTCGCGAAAGGGGGGGGAATCGAATGAAAAAGTCAGATTGGGATGATCATCAGATTGAAGAGTTATTTAAGGCGATGCCTAAAATTCAGGATGATCGCAGTCCGCATGAGATATATGAAAAAATACAACATAGACAAAAAGCAGCGAAACGAGGACTGCCAGCAGTATTTTCATTTTCAGCTGCTGCAGCAGCGGCTGTATTATTAATTGTGCTCATCCTTCCTGTCTTGACGAATGAACCTCTTCAGCTGGCAGGACCGCAGGACCAATTGAAGAAGCAATCCTCCCACGGAGAAGAAAAGAATTTTAAGAAGCAGCAAATGAAGAAAGATGTTCCGGCATTATCGGATTCGGAAAATAATCATTTGGATTCTTCCAAAAACGCCGGGCTCTCATTGTTAAATGTTCCTGAAGAACCTGTTAAGACGACGGTTTCCAAAGAGGAAGAAAAAGATCATTATATCCTTAGGTATGGTCTGCCAGGCCCTGACGCCATTTTTGTCCCCCTCACCATTTTGGCTGATAAGGACAAATACAGCAGCTGGCTGGAGGCATTTAAGGCAACAGCAGAGAAGATCCCAGAACAAGATTGGGGCTTCGATGATTTCTATCCGCTTCAGGGTGAATTGAGCTACGATGAGCAAAAAAAGAAAATGGTTGTGAAGCTGGAGGAAAATAATCCGTATACTAAAGCTGGTAGTGCTGAAGTGTATACTTACCTCCGTACTTTTCAATATGATTTTGAATCGCTGGATGTAAAGGATCTGAAAATCGTCAACAAATCCGGTAAACCTATAAAAATCGATGGCTTTGACCAAAAATATAATTTGAATCCCAATCGTTTTAAAACAGGCTATTATAGCTACACTTTGCCAAACGGCGACAGCTATTTGGTTCCTGGTGAGGTTTATATGCCGAATGCAGAGAAAGCATTTGAAATGATGAAAGAAAGCCCAAGTGGTTTATTGCAGAGTATAATCCCGCAAGGAATCGACTACTCAGTTGGAGAAAAAAGCAGTGAAATAGAAATCGTGAAATTCAGCAGTAAAATGAATTTAAATAGTGGAGATCAAGCTGCTAACTTAAAAATGATTGAAGGAATGCTCCTTACTGCCCGTCAATTTGGATATAAGTACATCCAATTTGAAAATATCACCCCGGAAAAATGGGAAGGGTACGACTTTTCAAAATTTGTAGAGACTCCTATATCACCAAATAAAAAAGAATTGCCGTAAGATGGCTAAGTAAGCGATGCCTAAGTTTGTAGCCGAACTTCAGGCATCGTTTTTGTTCTAACTTTAAGAGTCCCGGCATAAAGTAATTCGTCAGCAACCCATCAAGGAGGGCCAGAATGCAGGATTACGTTAGAAGATTTATGATTGTCTTGATTCTTGGGATATTTATTAGTTTGATCATCATTGGGGGGAGGATGGCTTAAAGTCATTGTCTTGAATTCAAAACATATCTCTTCACAAAAAAACATTTTTCTAGTATAATCAACCTGAAATTAAATATTGATTCATCTTCGGGGCTGGGTGAAATTCCCGACCGGCGGTAATGAAGCAATTCTGAGCCCGCGAGCCTTTTTGGCAGGATTTGGTGAGATTCCAAAGCCGACAGTATAGTCTGGATGGGAGAAGATGAAGGTTGGCCAGTGATTAAAACGATTTGTTTTGACCGCTTATTCAGTCATGCCTATTCTCCCTCAAGAACTTGGTTTTCTTGGGGGATTATTCTTTGTGGGCTGAACATCGGTCTGGCTGCCTTTCTTCTGACAAGAGGTGAATCTCCAAAGGAGAGAGGAAAATTGAATAAAATGGGTGTAAAATCTTTAGTGGTTGTAGGAATGTTAAGCAGTTTATCCTATATCTTGATGCTGTTAAACTTTCCGCTGCCGTTCTTCCCGAATTTTTTGCTGATTGATTTCAGTGATATTCCTGCATTAGTGGCTGCTATCATGATGGGGCCATTAGCCGGGGTTCTTGTAGAACTCATTAAAAATGGGCTGCACTACATGATGACGGGAAGTGCAACCGGAGTTCCTGTAGGGGACTTTGCAAACTTTATGGCTGGAATTCTTTATATTCTGCCAACATACTATGTCTTCAATCGTTTGAAGACGAAGAAAGCTATGACAATTGGCTTGATTGCCGGTACATTCAGCATGTCCATCATCATGAGCATATTGAATTATCTTGTAATACTTCCTGCTTATACCTATTTCCTGCATTACCCTGCAATGAGCAGCGGAGAAGTAAGAGCCATGATCGTTACAGGTATATTGCCGTTCAATATTGTAAAAGGTTTTATCATCATGGGCTTATTCATGCTCCTATTCACACGCATGCATGGCTGGATGATGAAAAATTCATATAAAAGCGCATAAAAAAACAGCGGGCTGCCCCGCTGTTTTTTTGCATTAAGAATGAAAAAGAAGCTGAATGTTGGTTCAGCTTCCTTTTGAATTCTATTCGTATTTCAATGCGTCGCCTTCAAATGGTTCGTCAGCAACCTTAATGGAATCAGTAGGGCAGCCTTCAAATGCATCCATCATATCGTCAAGAAGGATATCTGGAACTTCCACGATCCCTTCGTTGTCATCTAATGTGACAAAAGCAATACCTTCATCATCATAGTCATAAATATCAGGTGCCGCCGCTCCACATGCGCCGCATGCAATGCATGTATCTTTGTCAACAATCGTATATTTAGCCATAAGTACAACCTCCTGTAAGAATCTATATAATCAAAACAAGATCATCTACATAGATGAAAAGAAAATGTTCTCCATCTTTCATTTTAAAGGTGAATGGGAAACTTTTCAATAGTTATTCTGTTCTAAAGCCTTGTCTGATAAGGCTTTCTCGAAGATTATTCCCTAAATGACAACAAAGAAAACCACCGAATCATGTCGATTCATGTTAAAATGACACTAATGAATGACAAAAGACCGAGGAGAGTAAGCATGACTTTTTTTCAGGCGCTCATATTGAAAAGTTTAATGGCGGTCAGGGATGAAAGAACGGTTTATTCTGTCTATCATATTTTAAAGGGAAAAAAATCTTCCCAATCCATTCAAGATGCCCACCTTTATTCCCTCCAACACTTTTTCCAACTATATCCCACATTGACAAGGAATGAATTTGATTCAGAACTTAAATCACTGCAAAACAATAAAGCGATCATCATCAATGACGATAATACTTGCCGTGTACTCGATGCCGGTAAAAATGCAGTCAGGGAAACATTCCGAAAACTTGACCTTCCTATCTATGTAGAAGGATGGAAACAACAGGATATCGCCATAACATTTTGGAAAAGAACCAGCCTCCTTGTTCAGGTCATGTCCCATTTGATACGTAGACAAACCCATTATTATCCTATTCGCCGTGAAACCGAACTATTACTATGGGTCAAGGATTTTTTTAACAAAACAAAATTTTCGAGAGATGAATTAGCTCAAAAAGCGTTTGAAGAGCTCCGGGAAATGCTTTCAGGACAAAATTTTGAAAATCCTAATGTTTTTGTTCTCCGCCTCACAGGGGCAGGTAAAATTGGGTTTACTGGAAAACAGGCAGCGGAAGAGTTGAACTTGGAACAGACAGAATACGAATTCCGATTCATGAATCTGCTCCATTTTATGATCGGTCAAATAAGCGAAGAGCAAGATAAATATCCTTTGTTAAGCAGTATCTTAAGCGGCATGGATAATCATCTATCATTAACGAATTCAGCACGGACCACCTATCAATATCTCCTAAAGGGGAAAAATCTCGATGAAATCGCTGCAAGCAGGGGGTTGAAGTTAAGCACCATAGAAGATCATATCATTGAAATCGCGCTCAATGTTCCCGGTTTTGAAATCGCACCGTACGTGAGTGAAGAGGAAAGGATGTCCATAGCAGAACAGCTTTTAAGAACTGGACAGAAAAAATTGAAGCCAATAAGGGATGCAGTGCCATCGGCAACCTATTTTCAAATAAGACTGGTGCTCGCGCAGCAAGGAGGCACAGCATGAACCTTGAACAACTGTTGAAGCGCTATTTCGGCCATGATCAATTCCGTACAGGGCAGAAAGAAATCATTACCTCCATCATAAATGGGAGGGACACTTTGGCCATGCTTCCCACGGGTACAGGGAAATCCTTATGCTACCAATTGGGGGGCTACCTGCTTGAGGGCAGCGTTTTGGTTGTGTCTCCGCTTTTGTCCTTGATGCAGGATCAAGTAGAGCAAATGAAGGCAATGGGCGAGAAAAGGGTGGTAGCCATCAACTCTTTTCTTTCTTATACGGAAAAGAAGGCAGTGCTTTCTAATTTGGACAAATATAAATTTATTTACATATCACCTGAAATGCTCTCTAATCCTGAAGTGATTCCGTTTATAAAAAGAATCTCAATTTCCTTATTTGTAGTAGATGAAGCTCACTGCATATCACAGTGGGGCCATGATTTCAGACCGGATTATTCATCATTGGGAATTGTACGGTCCGATCTTGGAAATCCTGTCACCCTGGCCCTCACTGCGACAGCTTCTAATGAGGTCCGCAATGATATACAGGAGATTTTAAAGCTGCAGTCTCCGGATTGGTGGGTATTTTCTGTTGATCGGCCCAATATCGGACTGATTGTCGAAAAGGTTCCAAGTTTTCAAGAAAAAACAAACAGACTATTACAATTAGTCCATGACCTCCAAGGTCCGGGAATCATTTATTTTTCCAGCAGGAAAATTGCTGACGAAACTGCCATGATCATCCGCCAAGAAAGTAATGGGCGGGTTGCAGCATACCATGGCGGGTTGGATCAAGAACAAAGAATATTGATCCAGCAGCAGTTCCTCTATGGCCAACTTGATATTATTTGTGCGACCAGTGCATTTGGAATGGGAATCAATAAGGAAAATGTCCGATACGTCATCCATTTTCATATGCCGCCGACATTAGAGGCTTATTTACAGGAGATAGGAAGAGCTGGCCGGGATGGCAAAGAAAGCGTTGCGATCTACCTTTCTGCACCCTTTGATGATCAGCTTCCCGAACAGTTAATAGAGGGAGAGCTGCCGACTGAAATACAGATTGATGAATTTTATTCAATGATCGCTTCCGGATCCCATTGGAAAGAATGTGAACTTTCCCTTCAGTTGACTGAAATCCAAACAAGATTTCTCCTGCATTTCAAAAGCCGCCAACCTGAATTGGACCATATGGAGCTTGCTGAAGATGTAAAAGCCCATTGTCAGAATCGCATCAGGCTAAAATTGTTGAAACTGAAAGAATTGAATGCATGGATGCTATCCAATGATTGCAGAAGAGCTGGAATCTTAAAATATTTTGAGGAAAGCAAACAACATTCAGTAGAAAAATGCTGCGACAATTGTGGACTGGACCTCCACTATTATTTGAAATGTGATGAAAAAGAGGAGGATTCCTCCTCAAATGAAGACTGGGAATTGATATTAAAAAATATTTTATTGAATGAGACGGTGTAGAGCATGGAAAGGTTCAGGCAATCTGAAATCATAAAACAGTTGACAGCAAAACAGCTCATTCAACAAGTTTATTACACTCAATTAGCCCTATTAACGATTTCCTTCTTTTTAGGTATATTTTTATTTGATCGATTTTCTTCCTTTGCTGATTTATGGAAGTTCGATTTGCGGCTGATTGTATTTGGAGTCCTAAATGGGGTGGCAGTGGTCCTGCTGGATGTGATCATGATGAAAATCCTCCCTGACCGGTTTTATGATGATGGAGGAATTAACAAGAAGATTTTCAGTAATCTTACTGGAGGAGGCATCTTCCTAATATCCCTTGCCATTGCCTTTTGTGAAGAAATTCTCTTTAGGGGATTGGTGCAGACCCATACCAACTGGTGGATAGCGGGGATAATTTTTGCTGCTATTCATATCCGCTATTGGGGGCACTGGTATCTTATAGTCAATATTTTCCTATTAAGTTTTTGGATCAGCGGCATTTATGAATTAACGGGTCATTCCATTACTGCAGTGATATCCATGCATTTTACAATCGATTTTCTATTAGGATTAGTCATTCGAAAAAAAGCAAAGAACGAACAAAAAGAAGGGATGTCAAATGAAAACTGAAATGTATCGAGATCAAGCAGCGAGGCTGCGGCAAAAATTAGATAAAGTCGATTCTGTTGAAACTCCTACGACAGTGAGTACATCAAAAAAGAGTCAATTGCCTCCAAGGTCACAGCATCACAGACAGAAAAAGACTAAGACAAAGTGGAAATTAAAATTTCCTTTGATTCGATTGTTGCTCCTCTCTTTCGTTTTAGTTCCAATCACGATCTTTGGCCTATATACATATTTTGAAAACCACGACTTCAGTACACCAGCGATGGAGAACAGCGGCGGGCAAGAAATCAGATTCGAAACTGCCGATGGAGCAGAAAATTCGACTGCTGGTGAAGGGGATAAATCGAATACTGAAAAAAATGCATCAAACTCATCTGGAAGCTCTCAAGACCAAACCGATTCATCTACTGATAAAAGATCTTCAGAAAGAAGTGGTTCAGAAGTTGACGGAGCGGAAAAACAGGAATCCGATCCTGCTCAAACCAGCGTGCAGCCAGAATCAAGTAAGAAGACACAATCTGATGAAAACATTCAAGTGGTCGAGCATACCGTCCAGCCAAACGAAACAATCTTTCGCATCTCCATGAACTATTTCCACTCGAAAGATGGAATCGAAAAAATAAAGGAATACAACAATTTGCCATCAAATGAAATAGAAGTGGGGCAGGTCTTGAAAATACCAGTTCCAAAATAAAAGATGACCTAATTCGGTCATCTTTTTTTGTACTAGCTTTACGCTTTGGTTCATACATTATTGGTGGGAGGGGATCTGAGTGGAATCTTCTATCATCATGCTTGATGAGCTTGCAGATCAAACGACAAAACAACTGCTTGAAAACGTCGTTAAGAGAAAGCGGAAATTTGATAAGTTGAAATGGAGGCATTTCCTCATCATTTGGACAAGCGTCTTCTATACACTTGCACTATTTTATTACTTATATAAATTTATCATGGTCAAGTATTCCTATTCCTTTGCAGAGATGTTTTCCGTCTTCATTCAGAAACAATCAGATCTATACTTGCTTCTCATCTCAGCTGCACTTTTTGGCGCAGCTAAAATATTGTACGAAAAGAAAGAGAAAGCAGAGAAGGAATACCATGCACTCCGCTGCGAAATCATAGACCGAAGCAAAGACCTGTGGAAAGAGGAGCGGTGGAAAAGCAGACATAAAGTCTTTGAAATGATGAAAAAAGAATATGATATCAATCTATACCATGAAAGTAAATAGAAAAGCGAAAGCGCCTCGATCAGCCCCGACCAGCATAAGACGGAACTCGAAGGAAATCCTGATTTCCGTAGAGGTACGGCTTATGACTCGAGGGGCTAGGCGCTGGAGCTGGACAAATAGAAAAGCGCAAGCGCCTCGAACAGCCCCGACCAGCATAAGACGGAACTCGAAGGAAATCCTGATTTCCGTAGAGGTACGGCTTATGACTCGAGGGGCTAGGCGCTGGAGCTGGACAGCATTTCACTCAGAATTTTTATTCTTTCTTATCAATTAAATAAGAGACCTTAATAAGTATCTTCAGCTGTTTAAAAAATTTTCTTCCTATCTCTTTCTTCCTTCAGGATTTCTACGGCTTCCCTGAATCGTTGAGAATGGATGATTTCCCTTTCGCGCAAAAAGCGCAGACTGTCATTTAAATCGACATCGTCGCTTAAGTTTATGATCCATTGATAGGTTGCCCTCGCTTTTTCCTCTGCAGCGATATCCTCATATAAATCTGCAATGGGATCGCCTTTAGCGGCTATATAAGAAGCCGTCCAAGGAACGCCTGCAGCACTCTCATAATAGAGGGCATTATCATGATTGGCATAATGTGCCGCCAATCCTGCTTCTTTCATTTGATCAGGAGTGGCATCTTTTGTAAGCTTAAATACCATCGTGGCGATCATTTCTAAATGGGCAAATTCTTCCGTTCCGATATCTGTCAGCAGTCCAATGACTTTATCAGGAATGGTATACCGCTGATTCAAATATCTGAGAGCTGCTGCCAATTCTCCATCTGCCCCTCCGTACTGTTCAATGAGGAATTTCGCTAATTTAGGGTTGCAGGATGAAACTTTTACTGGATATTGCAGCTTTTTTTCGTAAACCCACATGTAAGACGTCCTCCTTCCATCATACTTGCCATGGCCATGGAGCTTCTTTCCACTCCCACGGATAATGTGAATAGCTATAGCCGAAATTTGTCAATGCGCCAAACTGCTTCTCAAATTCTTTTTTTAGGTGCTTTCGTTGCTTCACAAAATTATTGTACTGTTGGATGGCTTCATGATCGTCCGGATGCGTGTCGAGGTAAAGGGTCAATTCCACAATGACAAAATCAACTGCCTGAAGCTCTTCAAGTTTTGTGTAGTACTCCTCGGGAAGCTGTTTCACTCAGGGTCATCCCCCTTCACTCTTTCATATGGACTATAGTATGGATCGTAGAAAGCTTTCCATAATGTTCCCGCCCGCAGTGCTTCCTGAGGAGTGAATTGCTGCAGATTTTTCGGCTGGAATCCCATATATAAATTAGGGGGTGTAGAATATGTTTTTACTCGGATTGGCGTGCAGGGATCAAAAGGACTGACGTAGGGAGAATAGCTTTTATATCTTGAAGACATAAACATACTCCTCCTTTCTTTTCATCCCTTCATTTTATGGGGGGATTTATTGAATCATTCGTTTATTTTCAGGAATATTTCTTTAAAAAGAGGGATTTAAAGAGTTATGTTGAAATATAATTTCACAGTCTTATTTTTTTAGAAGAGGTGATTCAATGTTTGTAAAAAGTATCATGATTCCTAGACATCAGAGTTTTGTCATCCAAAGTGATGATACGGCAGAAAAAGCGCTATCCTTATTGGAAGACCGCCAAGTGGATGGAATCCCTGTCTTGAATGGGGACAAATATGAAGGAATGATTACCCGCTACACTATTTATAAAAGTTTTTTTGAATCAAACCATGGTAAAGAAGAGTTTTTAAAGAATACGAAAGTCAAAGAAATAGCCACACATCAAGAGAAGTTTTTAACGGGTGATGAAGTGTTTGAAGCTACCCTTTTTGACTTGAAGGATTTCCCTTTGTTATCCGTCGTGGATGAACAGCGGAAATTCTTAGGTGTTGTCACCAGATCTGATGTAATGGATCAATTCCAAAGTGCCTTTGGGGGGAACCGCCCTGGGGTAAGGATTGCCTTTACTTCTGTGGAAACCGAAGGAAGAATAGCGAGGCTTGCAGAAATTATTCAGCAATTCCATGAATCTGTCATTTCCCTTGTAACTTTTGATGAAACGGATAAATTGGTCCGCAGGATTGTATTGAAAATCGAGAAGAAGAATAATATTGAGAAATTCATATCTAAATTAGAAAAATCCGGATTCAGGGTTTTAAATATCCACGAACAACAATAGGACTTCATTATTTTATTTAATCATTATTACACTGAACATGGCCTCCCATATTAAAATGGGGGGCCTTTCGTTAGTATTCTTTTTTTAAAATCTCTGGATTGTGGTATGATTTCAATAGAATTTGCTCTTTTGTCCTAAGGAGGTCCACATGATTTATCTTCTCTGCATCATCGCTGCAGCCGGTTTGATCTTATTGGTCTATATGCTGCAGGAAGCTTTTCAAAACAGGGTTCTTTTTCAAACCCTCACATTCCCGGAATATCCTGAAAATATGGAACCACTGAATATTTTTTTTATATCTGATATTCACAGAAGAACAATTCACTCATCTATAATTGAACGAGTTCAAACAAAAGCCGATATTGTTGTGATAGGAGGGGATCTTCTTGAAAAAGGGGTCCCTTTAACTAGAATCAAAGAAAACCTGGCACTCCTAAAGAAAATTGCACCAACTTATTTTATCTGGGGAAATAATGATTATGAAGTCGACCAGGCTTCATTTACCAGACTTTTACACGAAGAAGGCATCAAGGCATTAAAGAATGAGACAGAATTCGTATCACTTGGCATGGGGAAGGAGTTCTTCCTTCTTGGAATAGATGACATGAACCAGCGGCAGGCAAGATTGGATGAAGCCCTCAGACAGTGCACTACACCTGGTTTTAGAATACTCGCAAGCCATAATCCCGCGATCATACATAAAATGAAGGACTACCCTGGGCATAATATTTCATTGATTTTAAGCGGGCACACACATGGAGGGCAAATCCACATCTTTGGATATAGTCCATATAAAAGAGGGACATTAAAAACAAACGGTCCAGTTGCTCAGTTGATCAGCAACGGATATGGAACAACAGCCGTTCCATTGCGTCTTGGTGCAAGACCTGAAACTCACTTATTGACCATTAGTCATGGAAATGAGTTTAAAGTTTACAGAAATTGACCATAACCTATACAAAGTTTACACAATGTGGTTCTTCCCTTATAATCAGGGAAGAATTTGTTGTAATATGGCTGGGGGAAAGATTATGAGCAATCAAAATAGCGGAAAGTATAATATAAAAGCAGTCTGTACAATGCTCGGAATTCAAGCTGGTACACTTCGGGCGTGGGAAAGGCGATATAACATTATTGCTCCTGTACGGAACGAATCAGGTCATAGGCTCTACACCGAGCAGCATGTAAAAATCCTTAAATGGCTGGTCAATAAAGTGAATCAAGGGTTCACAATCAGCCAGGCAATCGCCCTCCTTGATAAAAATGAAATTGAAAATGAACAGGATATGGGTGACAAGGGGACATTGAATTCAGAGGAACTGTCCGAGGAGCTTTTACGGGAGCTAATGAATTTTAATGAAACAAGAGCACAGGAACTTATCAATCGGGCGTTTGCAGTTTATACAATGGATAAAGTGCTGATTGATATTCTTGCAGGGCTGTTAGTCAGAATAGGGGACTTATGGGAAAAAGGAAAAATCACGACGGCTCATGAACATTTCGCTTCCTCTATTTTAAGGTCGCGAATCGGAATATTGATGCACTCCTTCCCCCATAATGGAATCCTGCCAAAGGTAGTGGCTGTATGCAGTCCGGGTGAATGGCATGAATTGGGCCTTTTGATCTTCACCTTGTTTGTCAGAAGAAAAGGGTTTGATGTCATCTATTTGGGATCCAGCATCAAGGAAGATGATCTCTTTGACGTCTTGGAAACAGTCAATCCGAAATTTCTCTTCATGTCCTGTACAATGAAGGAAAACTTGCCCAGAGCATTGAAGCTGGTGGATCGATTAATACAGGATTTTCCCGGGACGCATGTTGGTATTGGGGGCTCGGCAGTCGATAGGATGGAAAAATCCAAATCTGACCAATACAGAGAGAATATTCTTGGATTGGACAAGCAAGAATGGGACAGTTGGCTTAAATCCAAAATGGAATGATCGGGCAAAGACAATGAACCATCGAGTTCCGCCCTACATAGTATGTGTTAGGAGCCATACTCAGGGGGCGGGGCAGAATGAAATCGGAGAGACTCTCTACAAATAAAATCAAATTTTCCATCACATTTGATGAACTTTCGGACAAAGGATTTCTTCAGGATGAACTATGGAAAGAATCGCTCATATGGCATGAACTATTCGATGAAATGCTCGAAGAAGCCAAGAATCAATATGACCTTGAACTGGCTGGAGCGGTGTCGGTAGAGATTTTTTCTTTGACTTCAAAAGAGATTGTGTTAATCCTGACATTGGATTCATTTGATGAAGATTATTACGAAGAATGGTCAGATGATGAGGAGTATGAAGACGAATCAGATGATCTGGAAGAAGAAGAGGCTGAAGAGACAGCAGTACGTCCCATTACATTTATCTATTCTTTCCCTACAATAGAAGAAATCATTTCGTATGGCATCAGGATCCAGCCAGCAAACGACTGGAATAGCAGTGTTTACCTCTATAATGATTCCTATTTTCTGGTGTTGGAGGGCATTACTCTGTCGGAGGCGGAAATGGCGAGGGCTTTATGTGAAGAATATGGATGCGCTTCAAGATTAACTTCCGTATATCTGCATGAATATGGGAAGCCGATCATCCTAAATGAAGCAATTCAAATACTTAAGCAGCATTTCAAGTGAAATTGTTATATTAGAATAATTAAAGAGTTCGAATAGGAGCTCTTTTTTTATTTGAATCTTCTGTAAATGCATCCGATGTTGATAACGCTTACAAAATTTCTAAAAAAAATATTTTTCTACTTTGCATAGACTGGGCAAAGGTGTATACTATGTCATGAAAGACGGACAGTGGTCCATTTTATAGGATTGATCGAACTAGGAGGGTTTACAAGAATGGTAGCCGAAAACGGTGCTGAAAACACACATAATGAGGATAAACATGATGTACTGAAATCAACGCAGACAGTTATCCATAACGCTTTGGAGAAGCTTGGCTATACAGAAGAAGTTTATGAACTATTGAAAGAGCCAATGCGTATGATGACAGTGAAAATTCCAGTTCGAATGGATGATGGGGCAGTGAAAGTATTCACTGGCTTCCGTGCACAGCATAATGATGCAGTGGGTCCTACCAAGGGAGGAATCCGTTTTCATCCAAATGTTACGGAAAAAGAAGTCAAAGCTTTATCCATTTGGATGAGTTTAAAATGTGGAATTGTTGATTTACCTTATGGAGGAGGTAAAGGCGGAATCATCTGCGATCCTCGTGACATGTCCTTCAGGGAATTAGAAAGATTAAGCCGTGGATATGTGCGTGCAATCAGCCAAATTGTAGGTCCAAATAAAGATATTCCTGCTCCTGATGTGTTTACAAACTCTCAAATCATGGCTTGGATGATGGATGAATACAGCCGGATCGATGAGTTTAATTCTCCTGGTTTCATTACAGGAAAGCCGTTGGTGCTTGGAGGTTCTCATGGACGGGAATCTGCTACAGCAAAAGGAGTCACAATCTGTATCAGAGAAGCTGCAAAAAAACGCGGAATTCAACTTGAAGGAGCCCGTGTGGTTGTACAAGGCTTCGGAAATGCGGGTAGTTTCCTATCTAAATTCATGCATGATGCAGGCGCTAAAGTTGTCGGTATTTCTGATGCTTACGGTGCGCTTTATGATCCAAACGGTTTGGATATTGATTACTTATTAGACCGACGCGACAGTTTTGGAACTGTAACAAAACTGTTTAAAAATACAATTACAAATAAAGAACTGCTTGAACTGGACTGCGATATCCTTGTTCCGGCAGCCATTGAAAATCAAATTACTGAAGAAAATGCCCATAATATAAAAGCAGGAATTGTTGTCGAAGCGGCAAACGGCCCTACGACACTTGAAGCGACTAAGATCCTCTCAGAGCGCGGCATCTTGCTTGTACCTGATGTCCTTGCCTCAGCCGGCGGTGTAACGGTTTCTTACTTTGAGTGGGTTCAAAATAATCAAGGCTATTATTGGACAGAAGAAGAAGTTGAAGAAAAGCTTGAAAAGATTCTTGTCAACTCTTTTGAGAATATCTACAACACTGCTCAGACAAGACGCGTCGATATGCGATTAGCTGCCTATATGGTCGGTGTAAGGAAAATGGCAGAGGCGTGTAAGTTCAGAGGCTGGATTTAAACTAATAATCCATAAGCGATAATTAAAAGCGGAAATGATCAGTAGAAATCTGATTCATTTCTGCTTTTTTTATGTTCAAAAAAGTATTGAACTAAAATTGAACACCATGCTAATTCATTGCAACACAATGAATTATTCACTATCATATGATAGTGGCAGATTTTATAAAGCAACGTTTATGCCTTGCAATGGAAGGCTATTAGATAAGATGTGTGTTTTACGAGGAGTGAATGAAATGAATTTTGAAGACTGCATCATCATTGGTGGAGGACCCTGCGGATTATCTGCAGCAATTGAAATGCAGAATATCGGGAAGAACCCATTAGTGATTGAAAAAGGTAATATTGTAAATGCGATATATAATTATCCAACTCACCAAACATTCTTCAGTTCAAGTGAGAAGCTTGAAATTGGGGATGTGGCTTTCATAACAGAAGAGAGGAAGCCTAAACGGAATCAGGCGCTTACTTATTACAGGGAAGTTGCGAAAAGGAAGCAATTAAGAATCAATCGCTTTGAACAGGTCTTGCTTGTTGATAAACAATCAGATGGGACGTTCATTGTCAAAACGAACAAAGATCAATATCGCACTTCATATGTCGTGGTGGCAACAGGATATTACGACCATCCCAACATGATGAATATTCCTGGTGAAAATCTTGACAAAGTTTTTCACTACTTTAAAGAACCTCATCCTTTTTTTGATACAGATGTGGTAGTCATTGGCGGAAAAAACTCAGCAGTGGACGCAGCGCTGGAGCTCAATAAGGCAGGTGCCAGGGTTACTTCGTTATATAGGGGAAGCGAATATTCTAAAAGTGTCAAGCCGTGGATCTTGCCTGAATTTGATGCATTGGTGAGAAACGAACAAATTAAAATGGAATTCAATGCGGAAATTATTGAAATAAAACCTCATTCAGTCATTTATAGTGTGAATGGAATAAGAAAGGAAATAAAGAATGATTTTGTTTTCGCGATGACTGGATATCATCCTGATCACAGCTTTATCTCGGCTATGGGTGTCCATATCAATAAGGAAACAGGACGTCCTGATTATGATGAGGGAACAATGGAAACGAATGTAGAAGGTATTTTCATTGCGGGAGTATTGGCTGCTGGAAATAATGCGAACGAAATTTTCATTGAAAATGGAAGGTTCCATGGCAGGAGCATTGCAGAAACCATCATCAATAGAGAAAAATAAAGAATGGGCCGATGATTAAATCGGCCCGTTCTTTTTTAATGAGCAAATATTTTTCTGATTTCATCAATCTCTTTTGTATGGGATAAAGCAATCAAAAGCTTCAATCTTGCTTTTTGCCCATTAAGACCATTGGAGAAAATGACCCCGTGATCCCTTAGGTCCTTTCCGCCGCCTTCATAGCCATATATATCCTGTGCAATTCCATTGAAGCATCGAGACACCAGCACAACAGGGATATTTTTCTCTATTAGTGCCTTGATTCCCTCCACTGAAGCAGGAGGAAGGTTTCCTTGGCCTAAAGCTTCGACTACAACTCCATCGTAATCAAGCTCTTTAATTGCGTGGAATAAGGAGGAATCAAGCCCCGCGTATGCCTTGATCAAACTTACTTTGTTCGAGATGCCGTTTATATCGTAGCATTCTTTATAGGTAGGAGAATGATGGAAAACAACTCCTCTTTTCGTTACAATGCCGATTGGTCCATACTGTGGGCTTTGAAAAGTGGAAACATTGCTTGTATGTGTCTTCGTCACGTTTTTAGCAGTATGAATTTCATCATTCAAAACAACAAGGACACCTTTATCGATTGCTTCTTCACAAGATGCAACCCTGATGGATGACATTAAGTTATATAAACCATCAGCACCGATTTCATTGCTTGACCTCATAGCTCCAGTAACGACGATTGGAATAGGAGCTTTAACAGTAAGGTCTAAAAAGTAAGCTGTTTCTTCCAATGTGTCGGTGCCGTGAGTGATTACAACTCCCTCTACACCGTTAGAAGAATACTCATTTTCTATTATAAGCTTCAATTCCATCATCTCTTTTGGCGTAACATGCGGTGATGGCAGGTGGAATGGTTCTACAACATGAAGCTCAGCCATGCTCTCCAACTGGCTTGTTTGGGCTATAAGAGGATTCTCGGAACCTGGAATGACTGAACCAGTGGGGTCCTCCATCATGGAAATTGTTCCCCCGGTGTGTATGACAAGTATTTTTTTCTTCATAAGATGTCTACCTCCAATAAGAGCTTTCCGGCGTTCGATCAACCGGATGTGGAAATCTATTTTCATCCCTCATATTACATGATACGATTAAGGAAACAGAATGAAAAGAGGACAATGCTATGCTGATGGTATTATCAGCTGGAATCGCGCCAGGTCTGGCAATTTTAAGTTATTTTTATTTGAAGGATCAATACGAGTCCGAACCTGTTATGATGGTCTTTAAAGCATTTTTATATGGGGCTGTCCTTACATTCCCAATAATGTTCGTTCAATATGTTTTCAGTGTGGAAAACGTTTTTCATTTTAATTGGTCTAAGGCGTTTCTTTCAGCTGCATTAATGGAAGAATTCTTTAAATGGTTCATATTGATTTTCACAATCTACCAGCATGGTGATTTCAATGAACCGTATGATGGAATTGTTTATGGGGCAGCCGTTTCTTTAGGTTTTGCCACTGTCGAAAATATTTTATATTTGTTTGCAAATGGTGTTGAGCACGCACTTGGAAGGGCAGTTCTTCCTGTGTCCAGTCATGCCCTGTTTGGTGTGATCATGGGATTCTACTTAGGAAAAGCCAAGTTTTCAACACAGGATAAAAAGAAAAAGTGGATTTTTCTTGCCTTTTTTGTGCCTTTTCTACTTCATGGTTTATACGACTTTATTATCCTGACTGAACGAAGCTGGATTTATTATATAATTCCATTCATGCTTTTTTTGTGGTGGCTTGGCCTTCGCAAAGTGAGACAGGCAAAGGAACTTACAATAGAACATCATCAAAGGAACGGGACCGCTCTTTAAGAGTGGTTCTTTTTTTTTGAATAAAATACCTTGAAAAACAGAAACTACTTTCAATGCTAATACATCATTTGGAGGTTCAGGCAATATGAAAAATGGCACTATTTCAAAGAAACTATTCGTCTGCATGGCTTTTTGCATATTGATGTGCCCGATCGCGGCAAATACGCATCCTGCAAAAGCCTTTACCAATCAGGTCATCCAAAGAGGTGCTGTCGGGGATGATGTGATTGAACTGCAAGCCCGTTTGCAATACATAGGGTATTACAAAGGGCAGATCGATGGTGTGTTCGGCTGGGGGACTTATTGGGCGTTAAGGAATTTTCAGAGTGAATTCGGCCTTCCTATCGATGGGTTAGCTGGAGCGGGCACAAAGCAAAAGCTGGTGAAAGCATCAAAATATAATAAGCAATTTGTAGAGAACCAAGTTAATAAAGGAAATAAGTTTACGTATTACGGCGGAGTGGATGCCAATAAACAGACAAGCAGTGGAGGAAAGAACACAGCATCGAAAGGTACGCCATCCAAAAATAAGCCAACAGCAGTCAATACCCCTAATGGCTATTCGCAAAATGACATTCAATTGCTGGCCAATGCTGTTTATGGAGAGTCAAGGGGTGAGCCATATGAAGGACAAGTAGCAGTAGCTGCAGTCATTTTGAATCGTATAGATTCCCCTACATTCCCTAACACAGTGTCGGGAGTCATTTTTGAACCAGGGGCATTTACAGCAGTAGCCGATGGGCAAATATGGCTGACTCCCAATGAAACTGCAAAAAAAGCAGTCATTGATGCTATCAACGGATGGGACCCTTCAAGCAGCGCCCTGTATTATTTCAACCCTGCAACAGCAACAAGCAAATGGATTTGGTCCAGGCCGCAAATCAAGCAAATTGGAAAGCACATCTTCTGTAAATAGTGAGGTGAAACATAATGATCAGAACGATATTAATAACAGTTTTAGCCATTGCCGTCATCGGTACCGCGTATTGGGGCTATCAAGAGCATCAGGAAAAGAACGCAATCCTTATCAATGCGGAGAATAACTACCAACGGGCTTTTCATGATTTGACTTATCAAATGGACCTTCTTCACGATAAAATCGGGACCACTTTGGCCATGAATTCAAGAAAATCACTTTCTCCTGCACTTGCAGATGTATGGAGGCTGACTTCAGAAGCACATGGAGACGTGGGACAGCTTCCACTGACGCTTCTTCCTTTTAATAAAACGGAAGAATTCCTCTCGAATATCGGTGGATTCAGTTATCGAACGGCAATTAGAGATTTAGATAAAAAACCGCTCACTAAGGATGAATATGCCCAGCTTCAAAATCTCTATAAACAAAGTGAAGGCATCCAGAATGAACTGAGAAGGGTTCAGCATCTTGTGTTAAAAAATAACCTGCGTTGGATGGATGTCGAAATGGCTTTGGCCAATGGCAGGGAAAATGCAGACAATACGATAATCGACGGCTTCAAAACGGTTGAGAAAAAAGTGCAAGGATATGAAGAATCCAATATCGGTGGTCCATCCTTTGTCAATTATCAAAACAAGGATGAAAATTATAAATATCTGAATGGGAAAGAAATCACTAAAAAGCAAGCTGTGGAAATAGCCAGACGCTATACACAGATGCCTAAAACAAAAGATGTGAAAGTAACAGAGAATGGAAAGGGAGCAAGTTATGGGTTTTATAGCGTGCTCCTAAAAAATTCCAAGGGCCAGGAAGCGAGCCTCGATATCACCAAAAAAGGCGGATATCCAATCTATCTAATACAAAACAGGGATATAAAAGGCATCAATATCAGCTTGAATGAGGCTTCAAATAAAGCGGAGGATTTTCTCAAGAAAAATAATTATAAAGACCTGGAGCTGTTTGAAAGCTCTCAATATGATTCAATAGGAGTCTTCTCTTTTGTCCAAACCGTCAAAGGAGTGAGAATTTATCCTGATGCAATCAAAATGAAAGTTGCACTTGATAATGGCCAAATCGTAGGATTTGCAGCAGAGGATTTCCTTCAGAGCCATCATACAAGGAATATCCCTGAGCCGGGAATTTCACTTGAAGATGCTAAAGGCTATTTGAACCCTAAGTTAAAGGTCATGGAACAGCGAAAAGCCATCATTATCAATGAGCTTGGGGAAGAAGTCCTCTGTTATGAGTTCATGGGGACTCTGGGACATGACACATACCGAATCTTCATCAATGCCAGCAGCGGAACGGAAGAAAAAGTGGAAAAATTGAAGAATGCGGAACCGATTTACGAAGATATCGTAAAAAAAGGCGTCTGAAAAAGAAAGGGGGAAACCCCTTTCTTTTTTTGTACAGCTTAAAAGTACCCTTCCAAAAAACTATAGAAACTTTGCGAAATCCATGCAATAATGGAAAAAAAAGCTTATTTTATAGTCTTGATGGAAGGGGGAGCGATATGATAAACATTGGGGCAGTATTGAGCTTGGAACCATTGCAGGGTGGTCAGAAAGAAAAATATAAGTGCAAGGTCCATGATATTCAAGGGACAAGGATTTATATCGATTACCCTGTGAATATTGATACAGATAGAACCGTATTCCTGTTGGACGGGATGCAATTAAGCGCCAGCTACATTCATGAGGATAATGCAGTTTATCAGTTTGAAACTGAAGTGCTTGGGAGGGCGAAGAAGAATCTGCCGATGATCATTCTTCATTATCCCGGTCCTGAAGAAATCATCAAGGTGCAGAGGCGTCAATATGTCAGGGTGGAAACATCTGTGGATGTCAATCTAGAATTGAGGCTCGATGGCCAAGAAGTGGTTCTTTCATCCATCACAGAGGATATTTCTGCAGGCGGATGTGCAGTCCTTCTACCTCAAGGACACAATGTGAAAAAAGGAATGGCCGGGAAGGTATTATTGGTATTGCCGATGCAGACTGGCGAATACCACTACCTGTATCTAGATGCAAAAGTGGCCAGGGTCTGGGAAAACAACAGACTTCATATAGCTTCCATTCAATTTACTGATATTGAAAATCTTCATCAGCAGCTCTTGTTCAGGTTCTGCTTTGACAGGCAGCTCATCATGAAAAGAAAACGCGTCATGAATTAGGTTCGGTCAGGAAAATAGGTGCCATTATAAATAGGTGAAAATGTGAATAATACCCAATTTCCCTTCCATACTAATAAAAGAATGGAGTGGGAAAAATGGAGATGATCGAGAGATGGATCATTAAATTGACAATAATCCAATTAATTGGATTGATTGCTGCGCAGCTTTGCCTTCATCATTATAATTGGTTCCCGCAGACGAATAAGCTGCTCCTGTATGAGGGAGTGGAAAAAATGAAATACAGCGAGATTTTGGATGTTCTCGAGCCGCAAAGCAGGTAAATACCCTGCTTTTTTTAAATAGAAAATGATTTTTTTGCTTTTTATGATAAAATAATGGTTGATAAAATAGTGAAGTAATAGAAAAGAATAGGTGGATTTTATGGTGAAAAAAATTAGTATTGCAATTGATGGACCGGCTGCTGCCGGCAAAAGTACTGTCGCAAAAATTGTTGCAGAGAACTTTTCTTATATTTATATAGATACGGGTGCAATGTATCGTGCACTTACTTATCATGCATTACAGAATCAAATCGATCTGATGGATGAAAAAGCGCTGGTAGAAGCACTGAGCCATATAGAGATTTCTTTAAAGCCGGGAGAAAATGGACAGCTTGTGTTTATCGATTCCAATGATGTGACGAATGAAATCAGATTTGCCGATGTGACGAATCAAGTGTCCATCGTTGCCAAGCATGGCGGCGTAAGGAGTGAGATGGTCAGGAGACAGCAGCAATTCGCCACAGAAGGCGGAGTAGTGATGGATGGAAGGGATATTGGAACTCATGTTCTCCCGAAAGCGGAATTGAAGGTTTTCTTACTGGCAAGTGTAGAAGAACGAGCGAAGCGCCGACACGAAGAAAATCAAGCGAAAGGTTTTGACTCAGACCTTCAGACATTAATGAAGGAAATAGAAAAACGCGATCAGCTGGATTCGGAAAGAGAAGTTGCTCCTTTGAAAAAAGCGGATGACGCTGTAGTAATCGATACAACATCATTGTCCATTGGACAGGTAGTTGAAAAAATCACAGATTTGGCACAAGAAAGGATTCGATGATGGTGACGTTTTACGATTTTGCCAAAGGGGTGGTTAGTTCGGTCTTCAAACCCCTATACAAAATTGAAGTTATTGGTGCAGAGAATTTTCCAAAAGAGGGGGGAGTTCTGCTCTGCACAAATCACATCCACAACTTTGACCCGCCAGTAGTGGGGATTTGTACACCCCGTCCGGTCAGCTTTATGGCTAAAGAGGAGTTGTTTAAAGTACCCGTATTGGGCAAGGCTGTAGGGAATTTGAATGCTTTTCCTGTCAAGAGGGGAATGAGCGATCGTGAAGCTCTTCGTAAAGGTTTATCTGTGTTAAAAGAGGGAAAGGTTTTAGGATTATTCCCAGAGGGTACAAGAAGTAAAGATGGAAAATTAGGAAAAGGTTTGGCAGGAGCCGGATTCTTTGCTTCAAGATCTGATGCATATATTGTACCGTGTGCCATAATCGGCCCTTACAAAGCATTCCGGAAGCTTAAGGTTGTCTTCGGCCAGCCAATCGATATGACAGAATTAAGGGAATCAAAAAAGTCAGCTGATATAGTGACGGAAGTCATTATGTCCCACATAAATGAATTGATAGAAAAACATCAATAATAAGCGTCATTACTTGACAAAAGTGTCTATTTGTTAGACCTTTATAGTAGGTATTATTTTTTAGAATAATGCGATTTTTGCATTATCGATAAAGATGGTAAATTAGGCTCATTCTCTAAATGCTGTGTCAACGGATACAAAAAGCAGCCTATTGATCATCATTACCTTTGCATATTTCAGCAGTTGGACTAAGGAGGAGTACATATGGCAGATGACATGAATCAAGTTGAAGTAAGATCCTTTGCAGAAGGTGATAAAGTAAAAGGCACTGTGACAAAGGTCGAAGAGAAACAAGTTCTTGTTGATATCTCAGGCAGTAAACTGGATGGAATTGTTCCAATCAGCGAATTGTCGAGTCTTCATGTGGAAAAGGCTTCCGATGTTGTCAATGAAGGCGATGAGCTGGATTTAATTGTGACTAAAGTCGAAGAAGACCTATTAGTCCTTTCTAAGCGTAAAGTAGACGCTGAAAAGGCTTGGGATGAAATGAAGCAGCGCTTCGAAGAAGGAAAAGTATTTGAAGCAGAGGTTAAAGAAGTCGTAAAAGGCGGTTTGGTTGTCGATTTGGGGGTAAGAGGGTTTGTGCCCGCTTCCTTGGTAGAGGACCATTACGTCGAGGACTTTGCAGACTATAAAGGCAAGACATTGACATTTAAGATTGTTGAACTCGATGAAGAAAAAAATCGATTGATATTATCCCATCGTGCCGTGATTCAAGGTGAAAAAGAAGAGAAGAAAAAAGGTCTGCTTGAAAAACTGGAAACAGGGCAGATTATTGAAGGAAAGGTTCAACGCTTAACGGATTTCGGAGCTTTTGTTGATATCGGTGGAATTGACGGACTTGTTCACATTTCCCAATTATCTTATGAGCATGTTGAAAAACCGTCAGACGTTGTTTCTGAAGGGGATACTGTGAAGGTGAAAATTCTTTCAGTTGACCGCGACAACGAGAGGATTTCCCTATCCATCAAGGAGACACAGCCTGGACCATGGTCTAATCTCAGTGAAAAAGCACCTAAGGGTCAAGTACTGAAGGGCACTGTTAAAAGAATAGTATCATACGGGGCATTTGTTGAAGTCTTCCCTGGTGTTGAAGGGCTTGTTCATATTTCGCAAATTTCCCATAAACACATCGGAACTCCGCACGAAGTCCTTAAGGAAGGACAGGAAGTTGATGTGAAAGTCCTTGATGTTAATGAAGCGGATCAGCGTCTTTCATTAAGCATGAAGGAATTTGAAGAAAAGCCGGATGTAGAGGATAAGTATGAACTCCCTGAAGAGAATACAGGCTTCCAGCTCGGTGAAATGATCGGAGATAAACTAAAAGACTTAAAATAATGGTGATGTGAATTGACTAGGGCTAAGCGCAAACTGGAGCATATTAAATATGCACTTACAACAGGAAATAATGGGCAGGCGGGATTTGCTGATATTCAATTTGTACATCAGAGCCTTCCTGATCTTTCACTGGATGACGTCACCTTAAATACAGTCATAGGCGAACTTTATTTAAGTTCGCCTCTTTTTATTAATGCCATGACTGGTGGGGGCGGGGTTAGAACACAGGAAATTAATGAGCAGATCGCCATTGCTGCCCGTGAAACAAATACGGCCATGGCTGTCGGCTCTCAGATGGGAGCCATAAAAGATAAAAGTGAAAGACCATCCTTTGAGATTGTTCGAAAAGTGAATCCCGACGGTATTGTCTTTGCTAACTTAGGAAGTGAGGCAGCGGTTGACCAAGCAAAAGAAGCTGTTGAAATGCTCAGGGCTGATGTCCTTCAGATACATTTGAATGTCATTCAGGAATTAACGATGCCGGAAGGAGACAGAGACTTTAAAGGTGCCCTCGAGAGAATTCATGCGATCATAGATTCTGTCGGCGTTCCAGTTATCATTAAGGAAACTGGGGCTGGCATAAGTATGGAAACTGCAAGGAAATTGGCTTCTGTGTCACCGTTTGCAATTGATGCAGGAGGATATGGCGGGACTAATTTTGCTGAAATTGAAAATTCGAGAAGGAAAAAGATACTGGAATACTTTAATGATTGGGGAATTCCGACTGCCGTATCTATAGCCGAAATCACTCATGGGGCGCCTTCTACGCCTGTATTAGCCTCAGGAGGCATCAAGGGCGCTGATGACATATTGAAAGCAATCAGTCTTGGTGCTGCTGCTGCAGGAATGGCAGGCCCTTTGTTGAAAACCTTGATGCAGGAGGGAGTCGGAGGACTAATCTCGGAAATCTCTGAATTAAAGGAAGATATGAAAGTCATGATGTGCGCTCTTGGACAGCCGACAATTCAAGGTCTTCGCAACGCGCCGATTATGATTTCAGGGAACACATATCATTTCCTGGGGCAGCGTGGAATTGATACAAAGAAATATAGTCAAAGGTAGTAATTAAAGGAGGTCATCTTGTAAAAAGACGACCTCCTTTTTGTAGGGCTATATTCAACTGCGCTGCCTGTTCCTTGCTTCTTCTGGTCCTTCCAGTTTTGTAGACCCCTTATAGTGAAGAGCCTGGTCGCGATCTGATTCAACGGTTTTGCCTGCTTTTAATTTCTTTTCTTGTCTGTCTTTTCCCATGCTGCACCTCCTATGAGTAACTTTTCCTAACAAATAATCTCTATTCATGGATAATCTTTTCTTTTCTTTACCATAATGGTACTGAAAGGATGGTGGAGCATGAATGGAAGGACTTTACTTTTTGTGGCTATTATGGATTGTTTGGATATGGAGTACTTTTTTTATGCATAAGCATGCACAGAGAAGGCTTTCTTTGTCTATTCTAAGTCTTGGTACAATTGCGGTTTATCCGTATGTCATTGAAATTTCCCCTATTTCATTCCAGGCAGCTGCCATTGTCATCTTTTTATTCTGTATGATTGAAATTACTGCATACTCCCTAATAGAAAAATTGCGATTGCTTATATACAGTCTTACAATCTGCGCAGGAACAGGCGGGTTCATGCTAATGAAAATCTTCGACCCGGTTTGGGTGATCTTTGATTCCAAATGGATGCTTTCACTTTTCCTGTTTTTCCTTATTCAAATGATAACCCCAGGAGATTTAAAGAAGAGTATGCTGTCACTATACCTTGGGCTGTTCTTCGGACATGCTGCCACTGTCATCCTTTTAAATAAATGGGGTATGGACATGCCAATTGGCTCGCCTGAAATACTGGATATCGCAGCATATGTTAGCACCGCATTTTTGGCCCTCGAAGGCATGAAGGTCGTCTCTGGATATTTTGAAGCAAAACAAAATGTCGGGAAGGGCAAACAAGGCTAAATATGGATTGTTATTGCCTAGCAGGAAGTTTATTGATAATATATATAAGTTAGACCCTTCTAAAAAGAAGGGTTTTCTTTATCCTGAATGTTTATGATAAAAAAATTGATATGTACTTTAATGTCGCTAGAGAAAGGGTGAAAATCATGACAAAACCAGTTGTTGCCATAGTCGGTCGCCCTAATGTAGGTAAATCAACTATTTTCAACCGAATAGTCGGCGAGAGGATTTCCATCGTCGAAGATATTCCGGGGGTTACGAGAGACCGTATTTACAGCAGTGCAGAATGGCTTACTCATGAATTCAATATTATTGATACAGGAGGCATCGAAATAAGCGATGCGCCTTTTATGGAACAAATCAGGCAGCAAGCGGAAATTGCTATTGATGAAGCGGACGTCATCATCTTTTTAGTCAATGGCCGTGAAGGCGTCACCTCTGCGGATGAAGAGGTTGCGAAAATTCTTTATAAAACAAAAAAACCGGTTGTCTTAGCCGTGAATAAAATAGACAACCCTGATATGAAAGACATGATTTATGATTTTTATGCACTGGGATTTGGCGAACCATATCCAATCTCAGGATCCCATGGCTTAGGCCTGGGAGATTTGCTCGATGAAGCCGCTAAATTCTTCCCAACCGATGAAGGGGACCAATATGGCGAAAACGTCATAAAATTTAGTTTGATCGGCCGTCCTAACGTAGGGAAATCTTCTCTGTTCAATGCACTCATTGGAGAAGACCGTGTCATTGTGAGTGATATTGAAGGAACGACAAGGGATGCGATTGACTCTGTTTTTACGTTTGATGAACAAGAATATGTTGTGATTGACACAGCTGGTATGAGGAAAAAAGGAAAGGTGTATGAAAGCACTGAAAAATACAGTGTTCTTCGTGCATTGCGGGCGATAGAACGATCTGATGTCGTCCTTGTTGTCCTGAATGGGGAAGAAGGGATCCGCGAGCAGGACAAGCGCATCGCTGGATACGCCCATGAATCCGGAAAAGCGGTAATCATCGTTGTAAATAAATGGGATGCTGTCGAAAAAGATGAAAAGACCATGAAACTTTTCGAACAGAACATCAGGGAACATTTCCAATTCTTAAGCTATGCCCCTGTCGTTTTCCTATCAGCTAAAACGAAGAAGAGGGTTCACACACTTATGCCTATGATTGACATAGCAAGTGAAAACCACTCTCTCCGCGTTCAGTCCAGCATACTGAATGAGGTTATCATGGACGCAATCGCAACCAATCCGACACCGACAGATAAAGGCAAGCGTTTGAGAGTTTATTATGCGACCCAAGTCGCTGTTAAACCGCCGACATTTGTCGTATTTGTCAATGAACCGGAACTGATGCATTTCTCCTATCAAAGATTTTTAGAAAATCGGATCAGGGAAGCTTTTGGTTTTGAAGGTACCCCTATCCGAATTATTTCAAGATCCAGGAAATAATGAAAAGTAGGTGAAGATGGTGAAGCACTCAGAAAAAATTGCTGTCCTCGGTGCAGGAAGCTGGGGGACGGCCCTTGCAATGGTACTTGCTGATAATGGACATGATGTCCGTCTTTGGGGACAAAATCCCGATCATATTCAGCGAATAAATGAAGAGAAGAAAAATGAAAAATATCTTCCTGGCATTCTGCTTCCCGACGGCATTCAAGGGTATAGCGATCTGGAAGATTCCCTTGATTCTGTAAAAACCATCATACTGGCCGTGCCAACAAAAGCCATCCGTGAAGTACTGAATAAAATCAAAGGATTTGCCCATTCCCCTTTTACTATTGTGCATGTCAGTAAAGGGATTGAGCCTGATACCCATTTAAGGATTTCGGAAATGATCGAGGATGAAATGCCTGAATCTCTTGTTGAAGACATCGTAGTCTTATCAGGTCCAAGCCATGCAGAAGAGGTAAGTCTCAGACATCCGACGACAGTGACAGTATCAGCCGTTAACATGGAAGCGGCCAAAAGAGTCCAGGATCTTTTCATGAACCAAAACTTCAGGGTCTACACAAATCCTGATATCGTTGGGGTTGAAATCGGCGGAGCGTTGAAGAATATCATTGCTCTTGCAGCAGGTATTGCAGATGGTCTTGGCTACGGGGATAATGCCAAGGCAGCTTTGATTACTAGGGGATTAGCTGAAATTGCCCGTCTCGGGACAAAAATGGGCGCAAATCCGTTGACGTTTTCAGGGCTCGCAGGAATTGGTGACCTGATCGTCACATGTACAAGCGTCCATTCAAGGAACTGGCGTGCCGGGAACATGCTTGGAAAAGGTAAAAAATTAGAGGATGTCCTGTCAAGCATGGGAATGGTGGTAGAAGGCGTCAGAACAACCAAGGCTGCTTATCAGCTATCTCAAAAATATGATGTGAATATGCCGATTACTGATGCTTTGTACAACATTTTAGTCAACGAAGAAAACCCTAAAGATGCTGTCGATCGCTTGATGGCAAGGGGGAAAACGAATGAAATGGACGATTTAGTCAATATTTTAGGCGAAAGATTAACAGAAGAATAGGCATTTATTGATGCATGCTGAATAATTCAGCATAGGATATAGATGAAGAATAAACGCTTTAAAGCCGGGGATGGCGAATCGTCAGAAAAACTGAGGCAGGAAATACTTGCTTCAGTTTTTCTATTTCAATTAGTGAAAACGATTACGAATTTGATAAATATACATAATTCACGTAGGAATCATGTGTTATAATTACTAGCGGTTATTAGTTAGGCTATTTTCGTAAACATTGTTGTTAAAATCCTAATGCTGATTTTAACGTAAAAATAACTGTTTGGCGCTTTGATATAGAGTATCCAGGCTCTTTTCTTGCTGAATATTCTGCTAAGGTTACATAATCTATTCTGCGTTAATTTCTAAAGCTGCAAAGGATGAGAAAAGAGCCTTAGTAAAAGGAGGGGTGGACATGTCTCCTGGTATGATGAAAATGTGGATATCCTTTGCTTCTATGGGTCTGATGATTTTATCGATACTGACGATTTATTTAAGCAGATATAAAATAAAATTGAAGCTAGTGAAATTTATTGTGGCCTTTTTTGCATACATATTTTTAATCTTAAGCGGACTTTTAATGGTTTATGTAGTATTTTCAAGTCCCAATAGCTAGCTGTCTAGTTAGGGTGAAAGGAGAAATATATTTTGAAAGCCTTTTTTAAAGCATCCTTTCTAATGATGCTCATTTTTTCATTAAGCGGATGCATGTATCCACAGGATGAATTGGCCCAAAATAAGGTCCCGTATAAGGAGCAGATCCAATCCGTGCAGTCTGCAGTCGATCAATTTAAATCGGCTAACGGGGGCATCCTTCCTATTAAAACGAGGGACCAAAATACGCCAATCTATGAAAAATACCCAATTGACTTTCAGCGGATAACTCCTAAATATATGGCTGAACCGCCCGGAAATGCATTTGAGAGCGGCGGAATCTTTCAATATGTCCTGGTAGACGTTGAAAAAAATCCCACCGTAAAAATCTTTGATTTAAGAATGGCCGATCAAATCCGGGATATGAAAATCAGGATGCAGGCCCTAGACTATCCTCCTTTTAAATCGGAATTGGCTGATAATGTGTATTCCATAGATTATAAAAGGATTGGATATAAGGAAGAACCTTATGCAGTCTCTCCGTATTCACAAAAAAACTTGTCATTTGTCCTTAACGGGGCAGGGGACATTTTTGTCGACTATCGGAGCGACCTGTATGAAGCATTAAAGAAACATAAGAATAAAAATTTTAAACCCGGAGATGATATCAGGTCAATTTTGCTTGAGGACTCTGATTTTGTGCCGGCTTTTTCATTGCCGTATACAGTAGATCAAAATAATGAGCCTGTTTTCCTGATAAAATAGGCATAACCCTTCTTTAGCACAATATATTGTTGAAGAAGGGTCTTTTTTTATTCTTTTCTTTTGGAATAGTACCAATGATTTATCAATTTTAAGGGGGAAAAAGAAAATTTTAGTCATATCAGAATAGGACAACATCATAAATATATAGTGTCTACTAATAGTTACGGATGAAATATCCCGGAACTCATTGAATGGGAGGGAATCTCTTGGAAAAGGTCGATATTTTCAAGGATATTGCCGAAAGAACCGGCGGTGATATTTATTTAGGTGTAGTAGGGGCGGTTCGAACAGGTAAATCAACATTCATAAAAAAATTCATGGAGCTTGTCGTTCTTCCTAATATTTCTAATGAGGGGGAGCGTGCTCGAGCACAGGATGAACTTCCTCAAAGTGCAGCAGGAAAGACCATCATGACGACAGAACCAAAGTTTGTTCCGAATCAGGCCATTTCAGTTCATGTTGATGAAGGTCTTGAAGTGAATATCCGCCTTGTGGACTGTGTAGGCTATACAGTTCCAGGCGCAAAAGGATATGAAGACGAGAATGGACCAAGAATGATCCATACTCCATGGTATGAAGAACCGATTCCGTTCCATGAGGCTGCGGAAATCGGTACAAGGAAAGTCATTCAAGAACACTCTACGATTGGTGTGGTCATTACCACTGATGGCACGATCGGTGAAATTCCCCGCTACGATTATGTAGAAGCGGAGGAGAGAGTGATCGAGGAATTGAAGGAAGTTGGCAAGCCATTCATTATGGTCATCAACTCCGCAAGGCCGCATCATCCTGAAACAGATGCATTGAGAAGCAAATTAGCAGAGAAGTATGATATCCCGGTTGTTGCCATGTCAGTTGAAAGCATGCGTGATACAGATGTGATGAACGTGTTGCGTGAAGCGCTGTTTGAATTCCCTGTTTTAGAGGTCAATGTGAATCTTCCAAGCTGGGTAATGGTGCTCAATGAAAATCATTGGCTGCGTGAAAACTACCAGGAAGCAGTGAGAGAGACAGTTAAAGACATCAAGCGTTTGAGAGATGTTGACCGGGTGGTCCAATTCTTTAGTGATTTCGAATTTATCGACCGTGCAGGATTGGCGGGGATCGATATGGGGCAGGGGGTCGCTGAAATCGACTTATACGCTCCGGATGAACTGTATGATGAGGTCCTGAAGGAAATTGTAGGGGTTGAAATCCGAGGCAAGGACCACCTGCTGGAGTTGATGCAGGACTTTGCCCATGCTAAGGCAGAATATGATCAAGTCTCGGATGCTCTAAGGATGGTGAAGCAAACAGGCTACGGTATTGCAGCTCCGTCGCTGGCTGATATGAGCCTGGATGAACCAGAAATCATCCGCCAAGGCGCGAGATTTGGTGTAAGGCTGAAAGCGGTCGCGCCATCCATTCATATGATCAAAGTCGATGTCGAGTCTGAATTTGCCCCGATCATCGGCACTGAGAAGCAGAGTGAAGAACTGGTCCGCTATTTAATGCAGGACTTTGAGGATGATCCGCTTTCCATCTGGAGTTCCGATATTTTTGGAAGAAGCTTGAGCTCTATTGTAAGAGAAGGAATCCAAGCGAAGCTTTCCTTAATGCCGGAGAATGCCAGATATAAATTAAAAGAAACACTTGAACGAATCATCAATGAAGGTTCAGGCGGTTTGATCGCCATCATTCTATAAAATTTATCTGCCGAGCACCCAAAAGGAGGCTCGGCTTTTTTTATGTGAAGAGATGATCTACATGAAACCTTTGAAAAATTGTAGAAATTTTCTACATTCCAGGTATCGAGGAGAACAAATAGACCCCGTTTGAATCGGAAAAATGTTCCCGCAGTGAGGCGGTGAGGGACAATAGCATGGGAACTAGGGGATTTTAGAACGGATACTGGTCTCTATGCGCGAGAAATTCTTAGTTATGCGCCACTTTTCCCTTCTATGCGCGAGAAAATGACCTTATGCGCCGGTTCAGGTGGTTTATGCGCTAAAACTATCTTCTTATGCGCCAAAGGGCACCTAACCAATCAATGAGCTAGCAACGTCATCACAAAGATTAGAAAAAACCAAAAATCTAATGCAAAATTCGACAAAAACCGGGGCGTGACAGTCACTCAGAGATCACCCAGACAGTCACCCAGAAGGCCGCCAACAAAATCACCAACAAGTTCACCCAAAAAAGCCGGAGCACCCTAAATATTTGAAGCTTTTTTTGGAGAATAAAGGAATAACCTATTACATTTATGTTTCAAATAAGAAAAGATTCCCATTATTTATCGAATTATTCTTGCTAAGGCAAATTTATTATGATAATCTTTTAACAGAATTGTTGTTGATGCCTTATACATCCACGATTCATGCGGTTTTTAGACATTTTGATGTATAGAAATCGTCAATTATGTTTACAAATGTAATTAATAAGGAAAACAACTGTAAGAACATAATTTGGGAGGAGGTGAATGGCATGAACAAGACAGAATTAATCAATGCTGTTGCAGAAGCAACTGAGCTTTCTAAAAAGGACGCTACTAAAGCAGTTGATGCTGTTTTCGAATCTATTCAAGATGCTTTAGCAAAAGGTGATAAAGTACAACTTATCGGTTTCGGAAACTTCGAAGTACGTGAGCGCGCGGCTCGTAAAGGACGCAACCCACAAACTGGTGAAGAAATCGAAATCGCAGCAAGCAAAGTACCTGCATTCAAACCAGGTAAAGCGCTTAAAGAAGCTGTTAAGTAATTACATATGCGAATCTGCATAGGGAAGAGGGTAGCCTAATGGCTGCCCTCTTTTCAATTATTTTGATCAATTGCGGGAACACTCTATGATAGAGCACTCTCCTTTGCTGTAGAAGGACGGTTGTGCTAATATAAAACATGTTATCAACATAATGGAATCACTAGAAGTGTAGGAGGAAGAAGCATCATGGGAGAAGTGAACCGCGCACAGATTGAAGAGGCAGTGCGTTTGATACTAGAGGCCATTGGGGAAGATCCGAATCGTGAAGGGCTTTTAGACACGCCGAAACGAGTTGCAAAAATGTATGAAGAAGTCTTCAGCGGATTGAATCAGGATCCTAAAGAATACTTTGAGACTGTATTTGGGGAGGATCACGAAGAATTGGTCCTTGTTAAAGACATCCCATTCTACTCAATGTGTGAACATCATCTTGTTCCTTTTTACGGAAAGGCGCATGTTGCATATATTCCGAAAAACGGAAAAGTTACTGGATTAAGCAAGCTCGCACGTGCCGTCGAGACGGTAGCAAGAAGGCCGCAGCTCCAAGAAAGGATTACTTCTACTGTGGCAGAGGCCATCATGGAAAAGCTTGAGCCGCATGGAGCTATGGTAGTGGTGGAAGCAGAGCATATGTGCATGACAATGAGAGGCGTCCAAAAACCGGGTTCAAGTACGGTAACGACAGCCGTAAGGGGATCATTCGCAGAAGATCGTACGGCAAGGGCTGAAGTCCTGTCATTGATTCATAAATCTTAATACATGAAATTAAGAAGCTGACTCAAAAATAACTGTAAGCAGCGTCCTGACAAGCTAGTTGAAAAGTTTGGGATTTTTGCTGCAGGATTGGGTTGGCTCTTATTCTTATTGAAGGGGTGAATAAAAGTTGAAGAATGCCAATAACCAGAGCGACTATGTTGTGATAAAAGCAATGGAAGATGGAGTGAGTGTCATTGGATTGACAAGGGGAACGGATACCCGCTTTCATCACTCTGAGAAGCTCGATAAGGGTGAAGTAATGATTGCGCAATTTACTGAACATACATCAGCCATTAAAATCCGGGGCAATGCAAAGATCATAACGAATGTCGGGGAAGTCGACAGTGAATGAATTCCCTGCTTTTCTGAAAAAATAGCGGATATTCGCTAGTTGCTCCTTTTTTATGATATAATCAACAGTGGCTTATACACTTGGTCTGCTGGCCAAAAGTAATTAACATCTGCCGGCACACCGCTACATAATCGTTTTATTCGTATACAAAAGATATTTTTCTGCAGAGAAATGGGGATACAGGGTTATGAATTTGCAACATAGCATGCAGCAGGTTGCTGTGATAAAAGAAAAGGTCCAACAAAAATTGACACATTCCTACCTTCAGCAATTTATAGTAGATCCGGTCATCGATGAAGACCGCATCCTATTTTTTCTTTCGAGCATAGAGGACGGACAGCTTGAAACTGATGAAGTAGAAAAATATGTGACAACAGCCATGCTTGTTCAAATTGCCCTTGATACCCATGAAAGAATAAATAATCATGAGGAAGACCGATTGAAGGAGCGTCAGCTTACTGTTCTTGCAGGAGATTACTTCAGCGGGTTATATTACAAGCTTTTGGCTGATCTCGAAAACGTCACATTAGTCAGGACCCTTGCTCAAGGGATTAAGCTTGTAAATGAACATAAGATTGCGATTTATGAAAAAGAAAGTCAGAACATAGAAGCATTCATGGCGAGCCTGAAGAAAGTGGAAATATCCATTTTTGAAAAGTTCTACACTTATTTCAATGAAAATGAGAAAGTGATTGCACGCCTCGGGGAACAGTTTCTCTTTTTGAAGAGATTGGTCGAGGAAAAGGAACAATTCATTCAAAAGGGAACAAGCGTCTTGTTTGAAGGACTGAAAAAATTCTCTTTTGCAAAAGTCGATCTAAATCAAGAACTTTCTCCGGATCAGAACAGGATGCTGCTTAGAATTTGCGAGAAATACATTGAGCATACAAAAGAATTAATAGATCAAATGGTCCATAAGTTCCCTGTTCCTAATGAATTTCTCCTCGAAAGAATCAACCAGATCACGAATCGCCGTTCAGCGATTTCGAAACTTTATGCAGAGGAAGGATAAGTTATGCAGTCAAAGGAACAGAGAGTCCATAAAGTCTTTGAAAAAATTTCGGATAATTATGACCAAATGAATTCAGTCATCAGTTTTCAGCAGCATAAACGATGGCGCAAAGATACGATGAAGGAAATGGATGTTAAAAAAGGGTCTGCTGCACTTGATGTGTGCTGTGGAACAGCGGATTGGACCATTGCACTTTCTGAAGCAGTCGGAAAAGATGGCAGGGTAGTTGGACTCGATTTCAGTAAAAATATGCTTCAGATCGGCAAGGAAAAAGTAAAAGACATCCCCCAAATTGAACTCATCCATGGAAATGCGATGGAACTCCCATTTGATAATAATACGTTCGATTATGTTACGATCGGCTTCGGTTTAAGGAACGTACCGGATTATCTTCATGTGCTAAAAGAAATGAACAGGGTGTTGAAACCAGGCGGGATTGCCGTATGTCTTGAAACATCCCAGCCGACAATGCCTGTTTACAGACAACTATTTTATTTTTATTTTCGATTTATCATGCCGGTCTTCGGGAGAATGTTTGCTAAAAGCTACAATGAGTACTCCTGGCTTCAGGAATCTGCACGGGATTTCCCGGGGATGAAAGAACTGGCAAAACTGTTTGAAAAAGCAGGGTTTCGAAATGTGAAATACAAGCCATATAGCGGTGGAGCAGCTGCTATGCATATGGGCTTCAAAGACACGAATTCTTAAGCTGGGTGGAAATGGTATGAAATTAAACATGATGTATTCGTTTTTAAAAGCGGATATCGATTTAATCGAAAAAGAGCTGGAAAAAGCAATTGAATCCCATTCTCCTTTATTGAGTGAGGCTTCCCTCCATTTGCTGCAGGCGGGCGGAAAACGCATCCGCCCTGTTTTCGTTCTGCTGGCTGCAAAATTCGGACGGTATGATATTCAAACGATTAAGAATGTCGCTGTGGCACTTGAGCTGATTCATATGGCCTCCCTTGTGCATGATGATGTAATCGATGATGCCGAGTTGCGAAGGGGTAAACCTACCATTAAAGCCAAATGGGACAATCGGATTGCCATGTATACAGGTGATTATATCTTTGCAAAATCCCTGGAATACATGACGAACGTTGAGGCGGTTGAAGCACATAAAATCCTTGCGAATACCATTGTTGAAGTATGTATCGGCGAAATTGAACAAATCAAAGATAAATATAGATATAATCAAAATCTCCGTGATTATTTCCGCAGGATCAAAAGAAAGACTGCCCTTTTGATAGCGGTCAGCTGCCAGCTTGGTGCCATAGCTGCAGGAGCAGAAGAGCATATACATAAGAAACTGTTTTTATTTGGCTACTATGTGGGGATGTCTTTTCAAATTACCGACGATATCCTTGATTTTACCGCTACGGAAAAAGAATTGGGCAAGCCTGCGGGAAGTGATCTCCTACAGGGCAACATCACTTTGCCGGTCCTATTTGCAATGAATGACGAATCAGTGAAAGAAAAAATCATTCAAGTAAATGAAGAGACAACAAAGGAAGAGATGAACGCCTTGATTGAATTTATAAAGCAAACAGGTGCTATTGAAGAGTCCCATAAAATCAGCCAGCGTTATCTCGATAAGGCTCTTGGAATCTTGGAAAGCCTCCCTAATGGGCGGACGAAGAAGACGTTCAGAGATATTGCGAATTATATCGGGAAGCGAAAATATTAGAAAATTTAAAATGGAAACGTTGCCAAAACCGCCAATCAGTGTTACTATTTTCGTGGGTTGTCCAAAACAGAATCACTTATACATACAATAGGAGTGGGTAATTGTGGAAAAAACTTTTTTAATGGTAAAACCTGATGGCGTGCAGCGTGGAGTAATCGGTGAGATCGTTGCTCGTTTTGAGAAAAAAGGTTTTCACCTTGCTGGTGCTAAACTAATGAGTATTTCTAAAGAACTTGCCGAGCAGCATTATGGTGAGCATAAAGAGCGCCCATTTTTTGGGGAATTAGTAGATTTCATTACTTCCGGACCAGTATTTGCAATGGTTTGGGAAGGAGAAAATGTCATTTCTACTGCTCGTCTTATGATGGGAGCTACAAACCCTAAAGAATCAGCTCCAGGAACAATCCGCGGTGATTATGCTGTAACAGTCGGCAAAAATATCATCCATGGTTCAGATTCTCCTGAAAGTGCTGAAAGAGAAATCGGCTTATTCTTCAAACAAGAAGAACTAGTGGAATATTCCAAGTTAATCTCAGAATGGGTCTACTAATCCAATATTAAAGAGTCAAGAAGCTGTCTGAAAGTATTCACTTTTGGACAGCTTTTTGATTTTATTACCCCAATTTTCTCATTTTTGGATATAATGGAAATAGCAAAAAAAGATAGCTTCATACCCGGGGGAAATGAGAATGGCTCATGATTATAATCAATTTGTACTGAATATCAAAAATAAATCCGGCATCGACCTTTCTTTGTATAAGGAAGCCCAAATGAAAAGAAGATTAACATCATTATATGAAAGAAAGGGGTACGCTTCTTTTTTAAATTATTATGAAGCCATGCTGAAAGACGATCTTCTATTTAACGAATTTTTAGATCGGATGACGATCAATGTATCTGAATTCTACAGAAATGCAGCCAGGTGGTTTGTGTTGGAGAATAAAATCCTCCCGAGGCTTTTGTCGGAAAACACCAGCCTTAAAATTTGGAGTGCAGCCTGCTCCACTGGCGAAGAACCTTATACGCTTGCCATGATTCTATCTAAATTCATGCCGTTGTCCAAAATCTCGATCCTGGCTACCGATATTGATAGGAATGCCATCCAGCGCGCAAAGATGGGGGTATACCCTGAAAGGTCATTGAATGAAGTGCCTTCGGAAATGAAAAAGAAATTTTTTCAGAAAGAAGGTTCCTTCTATAAAATCAGCGAGGACATAAAAAAAACGGTTGAATTTAAAAGTCATAACCTTTTGGCAGATCCCTTCCCTCAGCAAATGGACTTAATTGTTTGCAGGAACGTACTGATTTATTTCACGGAGGAAGCCAAAACTGAGATCTATCAAAACTTCAGCAATTCCTTAAAGCGGGAGGGAACCCTGTTTGTAGGGAGTACTGAACAAATTTTCAATCCAGGCATCTTTAATTTCGCAATAGAAGATACTTTTTTCTATCAAAAACAATAGTAGGAGGGAAGGGCTGATACCTGTCGAGTTTCATTGTACAGGAGGGTGGCCTTTTTTCTTTTTGTATCTAATTTATCGCTGGTAGCAGACAATAAAGTTATGTTATAGTGGAAAACATATATCCTTTAACGAGTTGAAGGGGGAAAGAATATGAGATATTTAACAGCAGGAGAGTCTCATGGACCAAAGTTAACGACGATCATTGAAGGCCTGCCCGCCGGTATGCCGTTGACGGAGCAGGATATTAATAATGAATTGGCAAGAAGGCAAAAAGGATACGGCAGAGGAAGAAGGATGCAGATAGAAAAGGACCAGGCAGTCATATCCAGCGGAGTGCGTCATGGATATACTTTAGGATCTCCCGTATCGCTTACGGTGGAAAATAAAGACTGGAAGCATTGGACAAAAATCATGGGAATTGAACCGATCAGTCATGATGAAGAGGAAGAAATCAAAAGAAAGATTCAGCGACCCCGTCCCGGACATGCGGATTTAGTCGGTGGGATGAAATATGGACACCGTGATCTGAGGAATGTGTTAGAACGTTCTTCCGCCAGGGAAACCACAGTAAGAGTCGCAGCGGGTGCGGTTGCAAAACAACTCCTGAAACACTTGGGAATTGAAGTAGCTTCACATGTCGTGAAAATTGGAGGAATCGAAACAGCACAAACATCCCATACGTCTATCCAGGAAATCCAAGAACGATCAGAAGCATCCCAAGTCCGGTGCCTGGATCCCGAAGCGGAAATAAAAATGATGGAAGCTATCGATGATGCAAAGAAAAATGGAGATTCCATCGGCGGGATTGTAGAAGTTATTGTTGACGGTATGCCCGCAGGTGTTGGAAGCTACGTACATTTTGATCGAAAGCTCGATGCAAAGTTGGCAAGAGCAATCGTCAGCATTAACGCATTTAAGGGTGTTGAGTTTGGATTAGGCTTTGAGATGGCAGACAAGCCTGGAAGCGAGGTCCATGATGAAATCACATGGTCGGAAGAACAGGGGTATACAAGAAAAACGAATCGACTTGGTGGTTTCGAAGGTGGAATGTCTACTGGGATGCCTATAGTTGTAAGGGGCGTCATGAAGCCGATACCGACCTTATATAAACCATTGCAAAGCGTCGATATTGAAACGAAGGAACCATTTACAGCGAGCATCGAACGTTCAGACAGTTGTGCGGTTCCGGCAGCTGCCGTCGTAGCTGAAGCTGCCGTTGCATGGGAACTCGCCTGTGCGATTGTCGATCAATTTTCAAGCGACCGTTTTGATGCCCTCCAAAAAGCTATTGAAGAGCATCGCAGTTATACAAAGGAGTATTAATCATGGAAGAAGTGACTATTGCTGCCGAAAGTAAGACATATCCTGTCTATATTGGGGAAGGGATCCGTGAAAATCTTTGGCAATTGTTTAAATCAGCCATTCCTGATGCAACAAAAATCATGATCATAACTGATAAAAATGTTGCGGATCAATACTTGGGGATAATGGCAGGAATGCTGAAAGACGCTCCTGAAATCATCACCCACATTGTCCCTTCAGGTGAGCACTGCAAGACCCTGGCAATTTATGAAGGATGCCTGACAAAAGCACTTGAAAGCGGACTTGACCGCAAGTCGGTGATCATCGCATTCGGAGGGGGAGCAGTAGGGGATTTAGCAGGGTTCACTGCAGCTACTTATATGAGGGGGATCCGCTTCATTCAGGTCCCCACTACCATACTGGCACATGATAGTGCTGTAGGGGGAAAGGTCGCAGTCAATCACCCTTTGGGGAAAAATATGGTAGGGGCATTCTATCATCCGGAATTTGTCCTTTATGATACGGGCTGGTTTCATTCTCTTCCATTGAAAGAATTGAGATCCGGATTTGCAGAAGCAGTCAAGCATGCATTGATTGCAGATCCGATTCTCCTTGAAATGATGATGAGGGATATTCATTCCATTGATGACCTCCTTGAAAAGTCAGGGAAGTTAACACCCATCTTAAAAAGAGGGATTGAAATTAAAGCCTCTATTGTGAATAAGGATGAAAAGGAGCAGGGGGAAAGAGCCTTTCTTAATTTTGGCCATACACTGGGGCATGCTATTGAAGCAGAATCTGGATATGGAAAGATTACGCATGGGGAAGCAGTGATGGTTGGAATGGTTTATGCTTTAAAACTCAGCATGGAGTACTGTTCTCTTTCTTTCCCGATTTCATCATTTCTTCATTGGATCGAATCGCTTGGCTATTCAATCGAAATAGATAAAGCGGTCACTTTTGAAAGACTATGGGAATGGATGACGAGAGATAAAAAATCATTGAACACAACGCCAAATTTTGTTTTGCTGGAGAAAATCGGTTCACCGGTTCAAAGAAAAATGGAAAAGGCTGAATTGGCAGAAGCATTCCATTCATTATTTGAGTGTTGAGTTAAGTTCATTGCGAAAGGAGAGGTACAGATGATTAGAGGGGTACGGGGAGCCACTACAGTTGAAAAAAATGAAGAAGAGCATATACTTGAATGTACAAGACATCTCTTGCAGAAAATGATAGAGGCTAATGAGATAGAAGCAGAAATGGTTGCATCTGCCTTTATTTCTTCTACAAGTGATTTAACTGCTGCTTTCCCGGCAAAGGCGATTCGCGAGTCGGAGGATTGGCGCTGCGTACCCGTCATGTGCGTTCAAGAACTAGAGGTGGAAGGAAGCCTTAAAAGATGCATCAGGATCATGATTCATTTAAATACCTCCAAGAAGCAATCGGATATTGTCCATGTTTATTTAAATGAAGCAAAAATCCTGCGGCCTGATTTGCCCAAAGTGGAAAATTAAAGAGACTGTCAGGGGGATGGAACGATGAAATGGAAGACGGAGATTCTTAATTTAAAAGCTTATCAGCCTGGAAAATCAATTGATGAAGTAAAGAGAAAATATGGACTTGAAAAAATCACTAAATTGGCATCAAATGAGAATCCATTCGGCTGTTCGCCTGTAGTCGAGCAGATGCTTATGGAATATAAGCCGGTCAGGGCCATTTATCCGGATGGATACGCAGCATCATTGAGGCAGACAGTGGCTGAACATCTCGATGTGTCGGAAAAACAATTGATTTTCGGGAATGGATCAGATGAAGTCATACAGATCATCTCCAGGGGATTATTGAAGCCTGGCGTCAATACGGTGATGCCCGCTCCATCATTTCCACAATACAGACATAATGCCATCATTGAAGGAGCAGAGGTACGGGAGGTAGCCCTGATCAACGGGGAACATGACTTGGAAGGGATGCTCAATGCCATCGATGAAAATACTTCCGTTGTGTGGGTCTGCAGCCCAAACAACCCTACAGGATGCTATATCAATCAAACGGACCTGCTTCAATTTTTGTCCAGCATCCCTGAGGATGTACTCGTTGTCCTTGACGAGGCTTATTATGAATACGTAGTTTCTGAAGACTACTATGATGCCTTGTCATTAATTAAGGAGTTTTCAAATCTCATTGTTTTAAGAACTTTTTCAAAAGTTTATGGACTTGCCAGTTTCAGGGTCGGCTATGGTGTAGGAAATGAACAAATTATCCAAACCTTAGAACCCCTCCGTGAGCCTTTTAATACAAATGTACTTGGCCAGGCCGCAGCTGCTGCCGCAATTCAAGATCAAGAGTTTGTCGAGAATTGCAAACTTCATAATCGCAAAGGATTGGAACAATTCTATACATTTTGTGATGAGGCTGGTTTAAGCTATTTTCCATCCCAGGGGAATTTCATTTTAATTGATTTTAACCGAGATGGTGACGAAGTCTTTCATGGTTTATTAGCTGAAGGCTACATAGTGAGATCAGGAAAGGCGCTTGGCTTCCCGACCAGTGTAAGGGTGACGGTTGGTTCTGAAGAGCAGAATTCCGGTGTCATTGAGGCTATGAAGAAGCTGTTAGCATCAAATTTATCTTAATACGAAAAGGCAGGGGAGAATCATGAAAGGAAACATCATCATTGCGGGACTTGGCCTTATTGGAGGCTCCCTTGCTTTGTGTTTGAAGAGAGAGCATCCTGAAGCTGTCATTTACGGAATTGACACAAATAAGGAACAGGCTCAGCTTGCGAAGGCACTTCAGGTGGTGGATCATATCTGTGAAAACTTAGCAGAATGTGCTCCCCTGGCAGACTTGATTATTTTAGCTGCTCCTGTCAGTCAGACAATCAACCTGCTTACTTCCCTTAAGACACTTCCATTAAAGAAAGATGTGATTATCACTGATACCGGAAGTACTAAGGAACAAATCATGCATCATGCCAAGCAATTGGGTTTGGAAGAATCTTTCATAGGCGGCCACCCTATGGCAGGTTCGCATAAAAGCGGTGTCGCTGCTGCGAAAGAAATTCTATTTGAAAATGCTTTTTATTTATTGACCCCATTTAAAGATAAAACAAAGATTGATTCCCTTAAAGAATGGCTTAGTGGAACGAGAGCCCAATTTGTTGAGGTTTCCCCTGAAGAACATGATAAGATGACAGGAATCATCAGTCATTTTCCACATTTAATAGCTGCTTCTTTAGTGAAGCAGGCAGATAGACATTCAGAATCGCTCCCATTGATTTCAAGGCTTGCCGCTGGAGGTTTCAGGGATATTACAAGAATCGCTTCATCAAGTCCCGAGATGTGGAAAGACATAACATTACATAATGAAAAGAATTTAATTGATATGCTGGAAACTTGGAAGTCTGACATGGACCACATTATCATGATGCTTAAAAATAATGAGGAAGATGATATACTCTACTTTTTTCAAAGTGCCAAGGAGTACAGGGACCAGCTCCCAATGAAATCAAAAGGTGCTATCCCTTCCTATTATGATCTTTACGTTGATGTACCGGATTATCCAGGCGTGATATCCGAAGTGACAGGACTTTTAGCAGAGGATCGGATCAGCATCACCAATATTCGAATAATAGAAACCCGCGCGGACATATACGGGGTGCTCGTCATCAGCTTTCAAACGGAAGAAGACAGGGAAAGGGCAATAAATTGTCTTCAAAAACAAACAGATTACGATGTATTTATTCCATAGAATAGGAGGCGAGAATAATGGGAAATGAAACGCTTTTCAATTCCGGACGCTCCTTGAATGGGACGATCCGGGTTCCCGGGGATAAATCGATCTCACACAGGTCCATCATGTTCGGGGCTATTTCACACGGGAAGACCATCATTGAGAATTTTTTATTCGGAGAAGACTGCATCAGTACCATTAATTGTTTCCGCAAGCTTGGTGTGGATATTGAAGTCGGTGAAAAAAGAATTGAAGTGATCGGAAAAGGGTTTGAGGGACTTCAAGAACCAACGGAGATATTAGATGTAGGAAACTCTGGCACCACTACCAGATTGATGATGGGTATCCTTGCCTCAATGCCCTTTCACTCCGTCATCATTGGTGATGAATCTATTGCACGTAGGCCCATGAACAGGGTGACAAAGCCCCTTATGTCAATGGGAGCTAAGATTGACGGGAGAGCGGAAGGAGAGTTTACACCCATTTCCATTCGCGGGGGCGCATTACAGTCGATTGATTATTCCCTCCCAGTAGCCAGTGCCCAGGTGAAATCAGCCATCTTATTGGCTGCGCTTCAATCTGAAGGCATGACAATTGTGCGTGAACCAGCTGTCACTCGAGATCATACCGAGAGGATGATCAGATTATTTGGAGGAAATGTAGAGACGAATGAAAATATCATCTCCATCCAGGGCGGCCAGACATTAAAGGGAACTCATATTACAGTTCCCGGCGATATTTCTTCCGCTGCATTTTTCCTGGTTGGTGCGGCAATTACTGAAGGGAGCTCCATAACGCTTGAACATGTAGGGCTGAACCCTACTCGTACAGGAATCATAGATGTACTGCAAATGATGGGCGCCGATTTCGATATTGAATACCATACCGCTGAAGAAGGGACCGAGCCCATAGGAGCCATTACCATTAGGACTTCGGAATTGAAGGGGACAGTGATAGAAGGTGATCTCATCCCCCGATTGATCGATGAGATACCGGTTATTGCTTTACTGGCCACTCAAGCGGAAGGTACAACCATCATCAGAGACGCAGAAGAATTAAAAGTGAAAGAGACGAATCGGATTGATTCAGTCGTTGATGAATTAAAAAAGATGGGTGCAGATATTGAAGCCACTCCCGATGGCATGATCATCCATGGTAAGTGCGTCCTAAAGGGTGCTAAAGTTGACAGCCATGGAGATCACCGAATTGGTATGATGCTTGCGATTGCCTCTTTGATTTGCCAAGGCGACCTGGATTTGGCAGGAAAAGAAGCGATTCGAGTCTCTTATCCGCAGTTTTTTGACCATATGGCTGAATTGATTGATTAATTATAAAATGATATGTCATGTTTTTGCCTTCACTTTCATAGCTTGTCTAAGAAAGGAAGAAGGTGAAAATATGACATATGTCATTTCTAATGCCAGTCTCCTGCAGCAGGGGGAGTTTAAAGCAGCTTCGATGCTGATAAAAGAAAACAAGATTGCAGCAATAAAAGAATCTTTTAATTTTGACCATGCATTAAGGATGGATGTTTCTTCATTTATCCTTGCCCCAACATTCACCATGCTTGATTTTTCGCTTCCAGCCACCGATTTTTCTGCCTTCAAACAGTATATGATTGAACATTTCCTTTCGAAGGGATGTACGACCATATTATCTCCATGTGAAATCACACACGAAAGGGATCTGGACACTTCCCTCAAACGGCATAGAATGTCTTTGCTTAGTTGTCCTATTGATTTTTGTATGGCCATCAAGGTGCCGATACGGAACTTGAGTCCTTCCTTAGTGAGGAAATGCAGCCGCTATAAAATCCCTTTGATTCTCGTTGAAATATCAAATATACAGGACATCAGAAGCATTGCGTGGGGATGGATCAGAGAAGCTATGTTTCCCTACAACCCTGTACTTGTTCCTTTTTTATCGACTGGCATCGCGAAAAAAGAACAGCAGTCGATAATCAAAAACTGGCAAAATATCTTAAAAAACGAAAAGATTCCTCATATTCCGCATGAAATAATGGCGAAAACCCCGATTCTCCCATCAATATTGAAAAAAATTGGCATTTATCCTAAAAGAGGAATATTAGCAGTAGGGGGAGAAGTTAGTTATAACTTATTTCCTAAAAGCAGTCTAATTGATAGACCGGACAGCATCTATTATGATATTCTTAGACCTTCTGTAACAGTTTACAGAAATCAATTAGTGTATGTGAATAATGATGTGTCCTTCTTTCCCGGTATGGGGAGGGAAGTCAAAATCAATAGACCCGGTTTTCTCGTTTAAACCATTATTTATAAAATTGTTCAAAAGTGTGTTGAGAAAGGGATGGATTATGCAGTACGCACAGGATATGCTACAACATTTAGATGAAGGCAACTTAACAAAAGCTAAGAAAACCTTTCATATGACCCTTGAAAAAGGCTCCGATGAAGAAAAATTCTTTCTTGGTGAAGAACTTTTTCAACTGGGCTTCATGGAAGAGTCAAAGGAGTTATTTGAATCACTCCTCTCTCAATACCCTGAAGAGGGTGAACTAAAAGTGATGATTGCCGAATGCCTTGTGGAAATGGACAAGGAGGAAGAAGCGATTCACTATTTAGAAAATATAGAGCCTGATGATCCGAATTATCCCCGGGCGCTTTTACTTGCGGCAGACCTCTATCAGATGCAGGGGTTATTTGAAGTAAGTGAACAAAAGCTGCTCAGGGCTAATGCTATTCTTCCTGAAGAAAATGTCATCAAGTTTGCCCTCGGAGAACTTTATAGTGAACAGGGGAGGTTTTCTGAAGCTGCTGATATGTATTTGGCGCTTTTGAAAGGGAATGTTGAAACACTTGCCGGGGCAAACATTCATCAGCGAATGGCAGAAGTGCTAAGCGGCGGCGGTGCATTTGAGCAAGCACTGGAACATTACGAAAAATCAATAACCAGCCAGGTAGAACCCAATACTCTATTCGGTTTTGCCTTTACAGCCTATCAAGCAGGATTCTACAAAAAATCCATTGAAAAATTTACGGAATTGAAAGAGCTCGACCCTGATTATCATTCCCTGTATTTATACCTGGCGAAGGCGTATGAACATGAGGAAGAGCTGGAAGAAAGCATGAAAGCGGTATATGAGGGAATCAAACACGACGAATTCAATAAAGACCTGTTCTTCTACGGTGGAAAAATCTCATTAAAATTAGGAGATGAGGAAAAGGCTGAAGAAATGCTCAGAGGGGCGCTTGTGCTGGATCCCGATTTCCTTGAAGCAGCCCTTACCTTAAATAAGCTGCTTTTGAAACAGGAAAGATATGATGATGTCCTTGAAATCATTGAAATGATGGAGAAGGAAGGGGAAGCAGATCCCCAGTTCCTTTGGGATGCTGCAACTTCCAATTCAAAGCTTGAAAGATATTCTGATGCATTAAAATATTACCGCTCAGCATATAATGACTTTAAAACCAACAATGATTTCCTTGAAGAGTTCGGCTATTTCCTGATTGAAGAAGGCCAGTCAGCTGAGGCAGCACAAATTTTCAAATCTCTTTTGTCGCATGATCCCGCTAATGAGGAGTACATTTCATTATTGGAGAGGCTGGAAGAACTTTGAGTGGGGTGCAGGCTATTCCATTCGAAGAACATCAATTTAAAAATGCTTGATTCATATAGCAGAGGAGGGAATACCATGGCAACCCCTGTTTCTGTCAACGAGAAGAAAGACTTTATCCGGTGGTTCTTAAATCATTATCAATTAAAAAGAAGAGAATGTGTTTGGATATTGAATTATTTGATGAGCCATGACTCTCTCATGGAAAAGGTGCACTTTGTTCAAGATGCACAGTACTGCCCAAAGGGTTTGATCATGTCCACCCATTGTGTGGATGATGCTCCATTCAGATTCTACAAAGAAAATATCATGACCACTGATGCGGAAAAATCATTTCATGACATCCGGCTGAATCGGGAGGAAGAGATATTCATTCAATTGAATTTCCGGTCGTCCCAGGCATCCCACCAGTATGTTGCTGTCTTGGAAGAAAATCCGTTTCTCCCTAATCCAGTCAGGATCAGTGAGAAAGATAAAGACGAGGCTGAGGCGTTCCTTCAAGAGAGCCTTCTAAGCTTCCAAAAAGAAAAACTTCTTAAACAAATTGATGAAGCGCTTGATCAACATGATCAGGATTCATTCAAAAGACTGAGTGCCCAATTAAAGAAACTTATAAAATAGCCCCTTGCTGCTGCAAGGGGAATTTTATTGTTCTTTTTATGTATTATGGTATTCTAATTTGTAGAGATTAATAATAGGAGTGTTTTCAATGAATTGGAATGCCAAAGATGTAGAAGTGTATTTAAAAGAAAAAAAATTCGTAGATACAGCCGTAGTACCTTTAATCCCGATCTCTTTTGGGGATGATATGAAGCAAGCAGCCAATCAGGGAGAATTCATTGAATTGCTGTCTCTCCATCTGGAGCGTCAATTCAAAGGCAGGATGATGTTCATGCCTGCATTTTCTTATCTAAGAGATGAGAAAGGAAATCCAAAAGGAAGATTGGGGGATTTGATTGATTTAGAATCAAGTTTAAAAGAAAGCGGTTTCACTTATGTGTTTCATCTTACGTCTGACCCAGCTTGGAACACTCACGAAAAGGACCTTAACGGAGCTGTTGTATGGCTGCCATCGGTGCCCCTTGAGCACATGGATGAGCCGTATAAGCATTCAATCATGGAAGACCAGGTCAATCAACTTTTGAAAGTTATCGTACAAAAATGGCAGGACATGGGTTAATTCGGAAAATCGTCACATCATTACCAATATATAAACACTAGTATATTGACCTTCCTTAAAGATTGATATATCATAATTATGTCCTAGTTTTATATTTGTGCGAAAAATGTCTGTTGGACTTACCTTACTGATAGAGGGGGGAAAAGGATGAGCAAGCATCGTGTTTCAAGACGTCAATTCCTTAACTATACGCTCACTGGTGTAGGCGGTTTCATGGCTGCGGGAATGTTAATGCCGATGATCCGCTTTGCAATCGATCCTGTTTTGGAAGCTGAAGCAGGCGGAGATTTCCATGCAACGAAAGAAAAAGTAAGTGAATTGACCAGTGAACCTACTCGTGTTGACTTCAAGTTTGAACAAAAAGATGCATGGTACACATCTGATGTAACTCATACAGCTTGGGTTTATAAGGACAAGGATGGGAAAATTGTTGCGTTGTCACCGGTTTGTAAGCATTTAGGATGTACAGTCAGCTGGAATGGCAATAAAGATTATCCAAATCAGTTCTACTGCCCGTGCCACGGTGGACGTTACGAGAAAACAGGTAAGAATATTCCAGGTACACCACCGACTGCACCATTGGATACATATCCAACTAAGGTCAAAGACGGCTTCTTGTATCTAGGAAAACCTGAACCAAATAAGATCGTGAAGTAAAGGAGGCGTAATTCGTGCTGAACAAAATTTATGATTGGGTTGATGAGCGTTTAGACATTACGCCTTTGTGGCGGGACATTGCTGACCACGAAGTACCGGAACACGTAAACCCTGCGCATCATTTTTCTGCGTTCGTATACTGCTTCGGTGGATTGACATTCTTCGTAACAGTAATTCAGATTTTATCTGGTATGTTCTTGACAATGTACTACGTTCCAGATATTAAAAACGCTTGGGAATCGGTTTATTATCTTCAAAATGAAGTTGCTTTTGGACAAATTGTCCGTGGTATGCATCACTGGGGTGCCAGCCTTGTAATTGTTATGATTTTCTTACATACATTACGTGTATTCTTCCAAGGCGCTTATAAAAAACCTCGTGAACTTAACTGGATCGTCGGTGTTCTAATTTTCTTCGTTATGTTGGGATTAGGATTCACTGGCTATTTATTGCCTTGGGATATGAAAGCGCTATTTGCGACAAAAGTAGGTCTGCAAATCGCAGAATCCACACCGTTAATCGGTAAGGCAGTTAAGATATTGCTTGCTGGTCATTCGGATATCGTTGGAGCTCAGACATTGACTCGTTTCTTCGCTATCCACGTGTTCTTCCTGCCTGCAGCGCTGCTGGGATTAATGGGAGCCCACTTCTTGATGATCCGCAAACAAGGTATTTCAGGTCCACTGTAAACCGAAAAATCAGCGGATCATTCGAATTCATTTATTATTGAAGGAGGGGACATCATGCATCGTGGAAAAGGGATGAAATTTGTAGGTGACTCACGTGTCCCTGCAGTTCGCAAGCCTAACATTCCTAAGGACTATTCTGAGTATCCTGGGAAGACTGAAGCTTTCTGGCCAAACTTTTTGCTTAAGGAATGGCTTGTCGGTGCAGTATTCTTAATCGGCTACTTATGTTTGACAGTAGCGCATCCATCGCCGCTGGAACGTATTGCTGATCCAACAGATACAGGATATATTCCATTGCCTGACTGGTATTTCTTATTCTTATACCAATTATTGAAGTATTCTTATGCTTCTGGTCCATATAATGTAATCGGAGGATTCGTTATCCCTGGTCTTGCATTTGGCGGCCTTTTACTGGCTCCGTTCTTGGATAGAAGCACAAAGCGCCGTCCGACTCAACGTCCATTGGCAACAGGTTTCATGCTTCTTGCCTTGGCAGCAACTGTATTCTTGACTTGGCAGGCTGTTGCTCATCACGACTGGAAAAAAGCGGAAGAGCAAGGGAAGATTGTTGCCCAAGTCGATATCGACAAAAATGATGCCGGCTATAAACAATTCCAGAAAAACGGCTGTATCAACTGTCATGGTGAAAACTTGCAAGGTGGAGCCGGTCCAAGCTTGATCGATACTGGCTTGAAGGCTGAAGAAATTGCAAAAATCGCTAAGAATGGTAAACCGCCTGGAATGCCAGCTGGAATCTTCAAAGGTTCTGATGAAGAGCTTAAACAATTGAGCGAATTCATTGCTAACTTAAAGAGCAAATAACAACAAGTAAAAGCTGGCATTCTGCCAGCTTTTTTTTGCAGATTATTGTTGATAAACTTTAGGGGTGTGAAAAATGAAATGGATTTATTTAATATTGGCTGATAAGCGCTTCATTTGGCTGCTTTTCATCGTGAATTTATTTGGGACTATATATGGATACATATGGTATGGGGGCCAATTGAAAGAAACACCGGATATTTTCTTGATCTTTGTTCCAGACAGCCCTACGGCCAGTTTGTTCTTTTTATTTGTATTGGCTGCCTTTTTAATGAATAAGAATTTTGCCATCATGGAGTCCCTTGCCATTGTCACTCTTTTTAAGTACGGAATTTGGGCTGTGGTGATGAACATATGGACATACGAAGTCACCGGAGATCTGCCATGGACGGGATACATGCTGATGATTTCGCATGGGGCAATGGCCATTCAGGGCCTATTGTATGCTCCTTTTTACCGGATTAAATTAAGGCATCTTGCCATAGCGGCAGTCTGGACTCTTCATAATGATGTGATTGACTACGTTTATATGCAATATCCAAAATACGGAGCATTGTATTTATACGTTCGTGAAATTGGATACTTTACATTCTGGCTTAGTGTGGCTGCCTTGACCATTTCTTATTATTTATGTTTGAGGAAGAATCATTTTACACTTTCCTTGTTAAATAAATAATGACGTAAAGGTATAACCTTGTCCCTCCATTCATACATTTTATTAGAAGTTTGAGGGGGGACAAGTATGAAAATAAAATTTTTGTTGTGTTCACTGGCTGCGTCCATCATGTTATTCTCAGCGGCAAACTTTGCAAATGCTGAGTCGTCAAATACATTATCAAATTTGGATAAAATTGCGGATCAAAGTCTGCAGCTCGCAAAAGCCGGGAAATTTCAGGATTCAGAGCAGATGATGCTATATTTTTCAAAGCAGCTGACTGAGCTTGAAATGAAGGAACGATTGTTTTCAATGGATGAAATGACTGTGCTTACAGTCTCATATAATCAAGCGCTGAAGGCAATTGAATCTGATGAAATCAGTGCCCCGGAACGGGTAAGGGATATGACTGCCTTCAGACTGGTCATGGATGCACTCAATTCCCAATACCAGCCTATGTGGTCTGAAATGGAATCAAAAATCATGACCGCATTCAAGGGTGTACAAGATGCTGCCAAAAAAGGAAGCCAAGACGAATACCACTATAAATTGAATACATTTCTTTCACAGTATGCGACTATTCAGCCCAGCCTCAAAGTAGATATCTCCCCTGAAAGACTTCAGAAAATAGATGCGAAAATCACTTATATCGATCAATATCGTGATATTAAAAGCAATTCTGACCAAATTGCAGAACTGGCATTGCTCCAGACCGATTTGAACAATCTATTCAGTCTGATGAATAAAGATGAAGCAGATCCATCGCTTTGGTGGGTAATGCTTTCTACAGGTGGAATCATTATCTTCACATTATCTTATGTAGGCTGGAGAAAATATAAAGGTCAAAATGAAGAAAAACGCACAAAAGAGGGCAATGATTGACGTTTGTGTCCTTTCTCTATAAAATATTCCTAATACATCTAGAATGGAGGTTCTTTATGGGAGGAATATTGTTCTATTTCCTACTGATTGCCCTTGTCCCGCTATGGGCTCAGATGAGGGTAAAAAGCGCATATCAAAAATACTCTAAAGTTGCCTCTTCAAATGGTTATACCGGTGCAGAGGTAGCAAGGAGGATCTTGGACCAAAATGGACTTTATCATGTAAAGGTGCTCGAGACGCGAGGGATGTTGAGCGATCACTATAACCCGATGTCAAAAACTGTGCATCTTTCTTCCAATAACTATCATGGCCATTCCATCGCTGGCGCGGCTATTGCAGCACATGAAGTGGGCCATGCCATTCAAGACAAAGAGAATTACTCTTTCTTGAAAATTAGGCACGCGATAATACCTGTTGCCAATATAGGAAGTAATTTTGCCTGGATATTGCTGCTGATAGGTATATTCACTCAATTGAGCGGCATGTTTCTCTTGGGTATCATATTGATGTCAGCAGGAGTCATTTTTCAACTGGTGACCCTCCCTGTGGAATTCAATGCTTCTTCACGAGCGATGGATCAAGTGGTTTCATTGGGGATCATCCGTAATAATGAAGAAAGACAAGCCAAGAAGGTCTTGAATGCAGCTGCCTTGACTTATGTTGCGGCAGCAGCGGTAGCCATCATCGAACTATTGAGGCTGATTTTGATCTATACCGGAATGCAAAGAAATGATTGAAAAACAACGTTTACAAAAAGAGGACTTGCTTGAAACTGATCAAGCAAGTCCTTTTTAATGGAAATCTATAACTCCAAAGGATTTTTGTTTTCATCCAATGTGAAGCCTTCCCCTAATACATCGTGTACAAATGTTACGGAAACGAAGGCATGAGGGTCATAGTAGGCTATGATATTTTTGAGCCTGACAATTTCATTCTTGCCTACGACACAGTATAATACTTCTCTATCCTGCTTGGTAAATGATCCGTGACCTCGAAGTACAGTAACACCACGATCCATTTCTTTCATGATCTTCTCTGCAATTTTTTCGTGATGTTCTGATATGATCATGGCTCCCCTTGCAGAATAGGCACCTTCCTGAATGAAGTCAATTACCCTTGCCCCTACAAAAACAGCTACCAAAGTGTACATCCCTTCTCTAGGATGCAAATAGGTGATGAGGGATAAAGTAATAACGATAGCATCAAACATAAACATGGTCTTTCCCATGCTCCAGCCATTATATTTATGAACCAGTCTGGCAATGATATCAACTCCGCCGGTTGTCCCGCCGTAGCGGAAAATGATACCGATCCCTATTCCAATAAAGACACCGGCAAACAGCGCAGCTAAGAACAAATCTCCATCGAGCGGAATATTAAACTGAAAGCGCTGGAAGATCCATAAGAACAAAGAGACGCCGACTGTCCCGATGATGGTATAAATAAAAGCATTACGGCCAAGAAACTTCCATCCAATAAAAAATAAAGGAACATTCAACACAAGGTTTGATATGGAAGGGTCAATTTTAAATAGGAAATATAATAGTAAAGTGATACCAGTAAAGCCGCCTTCTGCGAGGTTGTTCTGCATATTAAAGTGGACAAGTCCAAACGCAAAGATGGCTGAACCTAAGATAATGAAAAAAGTATTTTTTAATTTAATGCCAGCGAGCATGATATCCCTCCTATTCAAGAAACTACGCACAGCGTCATCTATTATATAAGAAGCAATCTAAACAAGCAATAAGCCTTGTCATTTCAATAATATTTATTATTTGTAAATGCCTTTATATTTAGCTAACATGTAGATATTGATGCATAATAATTCGGCAGCAGCAGGATTAAGGCTTTTGAAGGGAGTCTGGCAGGATGGAAGTAAAACAAAAGAAAACGATACAGATGCTTCAGCAAGAAGTGGATGAATATATTGGACAATTCAAGGAAGGCTATTTCAGCCCTCTGGCCATGATGGCAAGATTGACTGAAGAGCTTGGGGAACTGGCTAGAGAAATAAACCATTATTACGGTGAAAAACCAAAGAAAAGTACAGAAAAAGAAAATACGGTCGAAGAAGAATTGGGAGACATGCTGTTCGTGTTGATCTGCCTTGCGAACTCACTTGATATCGACATGCAGAAAGCCCACGACCGCGTACTACATAAATTCAATACAAGAGATAAAGATCGATGGACAAGGAAGAATGAAGGAAGCGAGGAATAATAGATGAATAAAATTAAGGTAGCCATAGCAGGACCGCGTGGAAGAATGGGGCAGGAAGCAGTCGCTCTTGCATCAAATGAGGAATCGTTTGAATTAGTCAGCGCTTTGGATCATAAAAATGAGGGAAAGAACTTAAGCGACCTGGGTTTTACCGGCTTGGACGCCCCAGTATATACTGATATTGAAAAATGCCTCATAGAAAGTAAGCCTGATGTCTTAATTGACCTTACTACTCCTGAAGTTGGATTTAAACATGCCAAAACAGCATTATTGAATGGTGTAAGACCAGTAGTAGGTACAACAGGATTCACTAATGAACAACTGGATGAACTTAAACAGTTAGCAGAAGAAAAAGGATTGGGCTGCATCATCGCCCCCAATTTTGCCATTGGCGCCGTTTTGATGATGAAATTTTCACAAATGGCTGCCAAGTACTTCTCTGATGTAGAGATCATTGAAATGCATCATGATCAAAAGCTGGATGCACCATCAGGAACTGCGGTCAAAACAGCAGAGATGATCAAAGAAAATCGCGAAAATAAATCCCAAGGCCATCCTGGTGAAAAAGAAACGCTTCCAGGCGCACGCGGGGCTGACTTCGATGGCATGCATATCCATAGCGTCCGTCTTCCGGGATTGGTTGCTCATCAACAAGTATTGTTTGGTGCTGATGGTCAGACGTTGACTGTCAGACATGATTCTTATAATCGCCAATCTTTCATGTCAGGCGTCAAAGTGAGTGTCGAAACCGTTATGAAGCTCGATACGCTCGTCTATGGATTGGAAAATATTCTTGACTAAGGAGATTGTTATGAAAATTGCGATCATTGCCCATGATAAGAAGAAAGATGAGATGGCCCGTTTCGTGATTGCATATAAGCATATTTTTGCAATGCATCAGATTTTTGCAACGGGAACGACGGGACTGCGAATACAAAATGAAACAGGATTAAAAGTTACAAGGTTTCAATCTGGTCCACTTGGCGGAGACCAGCAAATAGGGGCGCTCATTGCCCAAAATGAAATGGATCTTGTCATCTTCTTCCGTGATCCTCTAACCGCACAGCCTCATGAGCCGGATGTTTCAGCACTTATCCGTTTATGTGACGTATATGACGTTCCTTTGGCCACAAATATGGGGACGGCAGAGGTTTTAGTGAGAGGTCTTGTCAATGGAGATCTTGATTGGAGAACGATCATGAAGGAACGGAAGGAGTGAAATGATTGGTATGGAAAATTATCAAACGGACATCCTTGCATTCGGTGCCCACGCGGATGACGTCGAAATAGGGATGGGCGGAATGATCGCCAAATTTTCTGCAGAAGGGAAAAGAGTCGTGATCTGTGATTTGACAGAAGCTGATCTTTCATCGAATGGAACTGTAGAATCAAGGAAGCAGGAAGCTGCTGAAGCGGCATCTATATTAGGTGCTTCGGATAGATTGAATTTGGGGATTGCAGACAGGGGCATTTACATAACACATGAAAATATTAAAAAGGTAGCAGAAGTCATCAGAAAGTATAAGCCGCGACTTATTTTCGCCCCTTATTGGGAAGACCGTCACCCGGATCATGGGAATTGTGCGAAATTGGTGGAAGAAGCCAGTTTTTCTGCAGGCATACGAAAATTCGAGCCTTCTATATCGCATGAGCCGCATAGAGTGGAAGCCTTGTATTTTTATATGATAAACGGCTTCCATCAACCGGATTTTGTCTTTGACGTTTCTTCATATATAGACAAGAAGATTCATTCCCTTAAAGCATATGATAGTCAATTCAACCTCGGGGAAGGCGGGGTCTCAACCCCATTGACAAATGGATATATCGAAAGTGTAGAAGCAAGGGAAAGGTTGTTTGGAAAACAAGCAGGGGTGGCTTATGCGGAAGGATACAAGACCAAGAAGCCTTTGCTGCTTGAAAAAGATTTAATAGGTGATGCATTATGAAACTGAAAATAGGGATTACATGCTATCCGACCGTTGGCGGGTCTGGCGTGGTGGCAACAGAATTAGGGAAGCAGCTGGCAGAGAAAGGGCACGAAATCCACTTTATTTCTTCGAGCATGCCTTTTCGATTGAATAAAATGTATCACAATATCTTTTATCATCAGGTTGAAGTCAACCAATATTCAGTCTTTCAATATCCTCCTTATGATATTGCTCTTGCCAATAAAATGGCTGATGTGGCAAAGAGGGAGAAGTTGGATATCCTTCATGTACACTATGCGATTCCTCATGCTGTCTGCGCCATTTTAGGCAAACAAATGAGCGGGATGGATTTGAAGATTGTCACGACCCTGCATGGAACGGATATTACTGTCTTGGGGTATGATCCTTCTCTAACGGGTGCAATCCGCTTTGGAATTGAGAAGTCAGATGCTGTAACAGCCGTTTCAGATGCTTTGGTCAAACAGACACATGAACTGATCAGTCCGAATAAAGAAATTGAAACGGTCTATAATTTCATAGATGACAGGATATATAAACGACACGATGCGGAGCACCTCAAACAGGAATATGGGATCAAACCGGATGAAAAAGTGGTTATCCATGTCTCTAATTTCCGGGCAGTAAAAAGAGTTTCCGATGTCGTCCGGGTTTTTTCGAATATCGAAAAGAAAATGCCTGCAAAATTATTGCTGGTTGGCGACGGACCGGAAATGACAATTATCTGCAAGTTGGTCAAAGAACTGGGTATCCAGGATAAAGTACTGTTTTTAGGGAAACAGGATAACCTGGAAGAATTATATTCTATTAGCGACTTAAAGCTGCTCCTATCCCAAAAGGAGAGCTTTGGTCTTGTAGCATTGGAAGCGATGGCCTGTGGAGTACCGTGTATTGGAACCGACATAGGCGGCATCCCGGAAGTGATCGCACATGGTGTGAATGGCTTCATATGTCCGCTTGGCGATATCGATACGATTTCAGATAAAGCAATTGAACTTTTATCAGATGAAGAACTTTATGCGCGATTCAGTAAGGAAGCTGTCGAAAGTGCACTTGAAAATTTCCGGTCTGAAAAAATAGTAAAGCAATATGAAGAAATCTATTATAAAGTGCTTGCAGAATAAAAAGGGGATTACTGATGATTGAACCATTCAAAAAAGCGCTGCCGGTCCTTAAAAGGATTGAAGAAGCAGGGTATGAAGCTTATTTTGTCGGCGGTGCAGTAAGGGACTACCTCATTAATCGGGAAATTCATGATATCGATATTGCAACTTCGGCATTCCCGGAAGAAATCAAAGTCATTTTTAAAAGTACAGTGGATGTAGGGATAGAACACGGCACTGTTCTTGTAATTGAAGAAGGGGAGCCTTATGAGATTACTACCTTTCGATCGGAATCGGATTATAAAGATTACCGGCGGCCGGATAAAGTAACATTCATTCGCTCCCTCAATAAAGATTTGGAACGCAGGGATTTTACTATGAATGCCATGGCCATGGATAGAACAGGAATAATCATTGATCCTTTCCATGGAAAAGATGCAATTGAAAAAAGGTTGATTCAGACTGTTGGAAGTGCGGATGAACGATTTACTGAGGATGCCTTAAGAATACTGAGGGCAGTCCGTTTTGCAGGCCAGCTTGGCTTTAGACTGGAGAATCGAACCCAGGAAGCATTGGGCAAGCATGCTCATCTGTTAGAGCATATTGCCATTGAAAGGATTTTGGCTGAATTTGAGAAGCTGTTAAATGGCAAAAGCAAAAAAGAATCGATCCAGTTGTTGACAGAAGCGGAAATCCATCATTATTTACCGGGGCTTTCAGATAAAGGCACTGCTATAAATGAAATAGCAAAAGCCGATATTAACCCTTTAACCTCCAATCAAATGTGGCTCTTCCTTTTATTTATCTTGGAAGAGCCTGCTCCACAGGAATTCCTTAAACGTTGGAAGATGCCATTGAAGAAAATTAAATATCTTTCAAAATCCCTTCAAATCCTCAGAAACCGGGCGAAAAGGGAATGGGAGCTGCTGGACTTGTATGAGGCCGGGCTTCAGTCTGCCATTGATGTAGAAATCGTATACCGGGTGATCAATAAACAAGATCCGGAAACAAAAATGATAGAAGAAATGAAGCTTCGATTTGAATCGCTGCCCATTCAGGAGCGCGGTGAATTGGATGTCACAGGAAATGATTTGATGAGTTGGCGGGGTCAAGCAGGGGGACCTTGGATAAAGGAAACAATGCAGAAAATTGAGTATGCGGTACTCAACGGCATTATAAAGAATGAAAAAGCGATAATTAAGGAGTGGCTTGAATCGTGGAATCGCCGATAAGAAAGAAAATGCTTCAGGCATTCTCGGAATCCCATGGAGACTTTGTTTCAGGACAAGCCCTGGCAGATTTTTTAGGATGCACGAGAACGGCTGTCTGGAAGCATATTGAAGAACTCAGGAGAGAAGGATTCGAACTGGAGGCTGTCCGCAGAAAAGGCTATAGGATACTCCATGCACCTGATAAAGTGACAGAAAATGAAATTCGCTACGGATTGAATACAAAAAATCTTGGCCAAACGATTTATTATCAGGAAACCATTGATTCTACACAGAAAAAGGCGCATCAATTGGCCTACGATAATTGTCCGGAGGGAACGCTTGTCATAGCAGAGGAACAGACAAGTGGAAGGGGAAGGATGACAAGGTCTTGGCATTCCCCTAAGTATTCAGGCATATGGATGAGCATCATCCTCAGGCCAAATCTGCCTCCTCAGCAGGCGCCGCAGTTTACATTGCTGGCAGCAGTCGCTGTCGTTCAGGCTTTGGAGGAAGTATGCGGATTAAACCCGGAAATCAAATGGCCCAATGACATTTTAATAAACGGGAAAAAAGTAACAGGCATCTTGACGGAACTTCAAGCAGAATCCGATAAGATTAACTCAATCATCATCGGAATCGGAATGAATGTAAATTCGAAAAAGGAAGACTTTCCAGAAGAGCTCCAGAATATTGCGACTTCTGCAGCAATCGAAAAAGGGGAAATGGTTTCACGCTCCAGCATCGTGCAAAAAATACTGGAAAAGCTTGAATTATACTATCACTTGTACATGGAAAAAGGTTTTGGGCCAATCAAACTGCTTTGGGAAGGCTATGCAATCAGCATTGGAAGAGAAATTATAGCAAGAACCATAACAGGCACCATTGAAGGAAAGGCGATTGGTATTACAAATGATGGAGTTCTGAAAATCGAGGATTCCTCAGGCCGCATACACGAGATTTACTCAGCTGATATTGAAATTCAAGGAAATAGTTAATAGTCAATATCCTGAACTTCTGATATAATTTTTTTGGGCAGTATCATTCATATGAGCTGCACCGTTCAGCAATTCTTTTTAAAACCAAAAAGTGAATAGTTCTGCCTTGATCTTTCATGACGGGGACAGAGGGTCGAAACAGATGATGAACAAGCACTAAGGGTCCTTCTGCCTATTTGGAGGGCCCTTTTTTTATGAAATACAAGTCATTCATTTGCTTTTCGTCTCCTCTCAAAAAAAGGAGGAATGGAAATGAAAAAGACGACTGATTTTTTGGCAATGAAAGAAAATGGAGAAAAGATTGCAATGCTTACAGCATATGATTACCCTTCTGCCAAACTGGCTGAGGAAGCCGGGATGGATATGATTCTCGTAGGAGATTCATTGGGGATGGTCGTTCTTGGGTATGACTCAACGGTTCCGGTCACTTTGGATGATATGATCCATCATACGAAAGCTGTCAAAAGGGGAGCGAAGGATACGTTTATCGTAGCGGATCTGCCTTTCATGACCTATCATCTGAATAGAGAAGAAACTATCAGGTCTGCAGCAGCACTGATGCAGCAGGCAGGTGCCCATGCAGTAAAAGTAGAGGGCGGGGATCATGTAATCGACATGATTCACTATATGACATCGAGCGGAATTCCGGTGGTTGCTCATTTAGGTTTGACCCCACAATCAGCCGGTGTATTGGGAGGCTATAAAGTCCAAGGTAAGACAGCGGATGCAGCTGAAAAATTATTGGATGATGCCTTGAAATGTGAACAAGCTGGAGCTTTTGCTCTTGTCCTTGAATGCATTCCGAAGCAGCTCGCACAAAAAATAGCACAGGCGTTGAAAATCCCGGTCATTGGAATTGGTGCAGGGCTTGAAACTGATGGCCAGGTGCTTGTCTTCCATGATGTGGTCACATATGGCGTCGACCGTGTGCCTAAATTCGTCAAGCAATATTCCAATATTAACGGAAGCATCTTGAATGGCCTTCAGCAATATGTAAAAGAAGTAAAGGAATGTGCCTTTCCTGAGGACCAACATACCTTCACGATGAAACAGGAAGAACTGGCAGCGCTTTACGGGGGGAAATAAAATGAAAATCATTAAAACTATTGCAGATCTTAAACAGCATTTGAAAAAAGAAAGAGTGAACGGAAGTACAATCGGTTTTGTTCCGACAATGGGTTTCCTTCATGAAGGGCATGTCTCTTTGATGGAGGCTTCCAAAAAAGAGAATGATGCAACTGTCATCAGCATCTTTGTCAATCCGCTGCAATTTGGGCCAAATGAGGATTTTGAAAGCTACCCGCGAGACCTTGAAAGAGATGCCAGGATTGCAGAAAACGCAGGCGTTGATTTCCTTTTTGCGCCGCTACCAGAAGAAATGTACCCCGTGCAGCCATCCATAGCCTTTCATGTAAAAGAACGGGTGGATGTCCTGTGCGGAAGTAAAAGGGAAGGACATTTTGATGGAGTAGCCGCTGTTTTGACAAAACTGTTCAATATCGTTCAGCCTGACCGTGTCTATTTCGGACTGAAAGATGCACAGCAGGTAGCAGTAGTCGATGGACTCATCAATGACTTCAATATTCCAGTCGAGCTCCGCGCGATGCCTACGGTAAGGGAAGAAGATGGATTAGCCAAGAGTTCGAGAAATGTAAAGCTGTCACAGGAAGAAAGAAAAATGGCTCCTGTCATTTACCAGTCTTTGAAATGGGCAGAACAAGCTGTCAAAAATGGTGAAGGTGATGAGACGGTACTTATCAATGGCATCAAAGAAAAAATAGAGAACGAAACAAGCGGAGAAATCGATTATGTAGAAATCTACTCCTATCCATCCTTAAAGAAAATGGATGTATTGGAAGGCACATTCATTATTGCCGCAGCAGTGAAGTTTTCAGGTGCAAGATTAATTGACAATATTATTATTACAAGAGGGGCTTAAGGAGGAAGAAGAATGTTCCGTACAGTAATGAATGGAAAAATCCATCGTGCAACAGTCACAGAAGCAAACCTAAACTATGTCGGCAGTATAACAATTGATGAAGATATATTGGATTCAGTAGGAATGGCGCCGAATGAAAAGGTGCAGATTGTCAACAACAATAATGGAGCAAGATTTGAGACATATATAATCGCAGGTGAAAGGGGCAGCGGGGTGGTCTGTCTTAACGGTGCAGCTGCACGCCTCGTTCATGTGGGAGATATTGTCATCATTATTTCTTATGCACTTGTGGCAAATGAACAAGTAAAATCACATAAACCAAGAGTGGCCATCATGAATGAGAAAAATCAAATCATTGAAATGATATCCCACGAACCGGAAGCAACCATTATCGGCTGATACCCGGAAAATTGGCTGCACCTTAAAGGCTTCAAATCGAAGCCTTTTTATTTTTGTGCGAAAGGGTGATATAATTCGAAGTATGGTAAAATGAAACGGCTATTAGATAGAGAATTAAAAGGTGTGAGAAGCATGTCGCAAAAATTTGTCGTGGTGGATCTGGAAACGACGGGGAATGCCCCAAAAAGAGGGGACCGAATCATACAGTTGTCTGCAGTCGTTATGCAGGATGATGAGATATTGGAGCAATTCACTTCTTTTGTCAACCCCCTTCATCCCATTCCCCCCTTTATTACTGAACTGACAGGCATTGATGATCAAATGGTCAAAGATGCTCCTTTATTTGAGGAAATCGCTGAGAAAGTTACGACGCTGCTGGATGGAGCTGTGTTTACTGCACATAATGTGACCTTTGATCTTGGCTTCCTGCAAAATGAGTTGGTGGAAGCAGGATTTGACCCTTTTGACGGTCCTTCATTAGATACAGTCGAACTGTCAAAAATCGTTTATCCGTCAGCGGACAGCTATAAATTGACCGAGCTGTCCGAAGGATTTTCGTTAAGTCATGATCAGCCGCATCGTGCGGACAGTGATGCATATGCGACTGCATTATTATTAAACCGCCTTACGGCAAAATTGCGTGAGCTGCCGATTGTAACGCTGGAGGCTTTGCTGAACCTGTCCTATCATCTCAAAAGTGATGTTTCAAAGATAATCAATGAAATCATCGGTGAAAAAAGACATCACATTGAAAATCTTCCCCCTCACCTGGAGGTATTCAGAGGGCTGGCACTCTTGAAGAAAAACAGGTCCGAAAAACCAGTGGTTTCTGGAAACATTCCATATCCAAAAGTAGAAATCGAAAAAGAAGAACTATTAAGTAAAGTGAATCCTCTTTTCGAAAAAAGATCAGGACAGTTCCAGATGATGGATGCAATAATGGAGTCGTTTATAGAGGAAAGGCACGCGGTGATCGAAGCGGGGACTGGAATAGGAAAGACAATTGCCTATCTCCTGCCAAGCATCTTTTTCTCACTTAAAACTAATAATAAGGTAGTAATCAGTACATATACGAATCAATTGCAGGACCAATTGATGAATAAAGAAATAACTGCGTTGGCAAAAGTATTTAGGGCTTCATTCCGAACAGCGCTGTTAAAAGGCAGAAGCCATTATATCCATCTGCTTAAATTCGAGTATTCATTAAAGGAACAGGAATATCAGTACGATTCCGTTCTCTCTAAAATGCAGATGCTTGTATGGCTGACAGAAACGGAAACAGGCGACCTCGAAGAACTGAACTTGACAAGCGGAGGCAGGCTTTTCAGCAATCGGATCAAACATGATGGGTGGTATATGTCAAAAGAAAAGGATCCATGGATCGAGCGTGACTTTTATTTGAATGCCAGGAAGAGAGCAGATGAAGCAAACATCATCATCACGAACCATTCCATGCTCATGAGCGATGCCATGAATCAAAATGATTTGCTCCCAAAATATGATTTCCTTGTCATAGATGAAGCGCATCATTTAGAAAAAGCAGCCCAGAATCACTCAGGAATTTCACTTGATTATATCGGATTGAAGTTTTTGATTGGCCAATTAGGTACAAGTGAGCGAAAGCAGCTTTTTGCCAAGCTTGAATCGGTATTGCACAAATTTTCTATCAGCCCAGCAATACATGCATTGGAAATCGACCATCACCTATCAAACTTAGATCAAGACTTAGATGACTTATTTTCTGTGCTTACCCAGATTGTCAGCAGGAATGAAAAGAGCAGGCAGCATATGCAAAAAGTAACAATCCGCATAAATGAAGAATTGAGCAAACAAAGAATCTGGCAGTCAGCCGTTCATTGTGCGGAAAGGGTGCGTTCCGAACTTAAGTATATCCGCACGGAATTAGAAGGAAGACTTCAATTGCTAAGCGCCGAGGGTAAAAAAATAAGTACAGAGGAAAAAGCATTTTTAGAAGAAATGCATAGTTTCCTGCTGGAATGGGCTTCAATGGAAGATGACCTTTTAAAGATCATCATCAGGCCATCCACTGAGATTGTTGCTTGGATGGAAGCAGACTTAAAATCGGTCCCGAATAGTCTATTGGTGTCAGGAAAGCCAGTCTCCTTGCAGAGGCCACTGAATGAAAAGCTTTTTTCACAGAAGAAGGCCATCGTCATGACATCTGCCTCTTTGACTGTTGATGGATCATTTGATTATTTTATGAAAGAGATCGGATTGGACAAGCAAGGTGTATTGCAGCTCCAGCTTGCTTCACCATTTCAATTTGAAAAAATGGCCAAGCTTGTGGTGCCAAGGGATATCCCAGATATAAAAACGGTTCCGATGCAGCATTATATAGATGCAATCAGCAATTATATCATTGGATTGGCCCAAGCAACCAAGGGAAGGATGCTCATTCTTTTCACATCATACGATATGTTGAAAAGAACGTATAATCTCATTAAGGACAGTGGGGTCCTTGAGGATTTTGTTTTAATGGCACAGGGGATATCCGGCGGAAGCAGGACAAGGCTTACAAAGAATTTTCAAAAATTTGATAAAGCCATACTGTTTGGCACCAATAGTTTTTGGGAAGGTGTAGACATCCCTGGGGAAGACTTATCATGTCTTGTTATTGTGAGACTGCCTTTTTCACCTCCGGATGAACCTCTGGTACAGGCAAAAAATGAGCAGTTGAAAAGCCTTGGAATCAATCCGTTTACAGCTGCAGCCCTGCCGGAAGCCATTCTAAGATTCAAGCAAGGATTTGGAAGGCTGATAAGAGGGAATGAGGATAGGGGCATAGTCATTGTATTTGACAGAAGGATCGTGACAACTTCCTACGGCAAGTCATTCATTTCCTCCATTCCTCGAATTCCGCTTATTCAAGGGGAACTTGATGAAATCACCGATCTTATTGAAGAGTGGCTTTAGAAAAATCAAAAAATACGCTGCTGTAAGAGCAGCGCGAAAAGTGTGGATTAGAACTTTTTTGTGAAACGACACCAATATTATAATCGGTTAGATTTAATTTTGCGTTATAATGTTTAAGTGAGTGTTTCAGTACCATTATTGTTGCCGATGCTTATTCAGCCTATTAGTAACAATATTTGTTTAATGAGGAGGAAGTTTTATGGAGAGTAAAATCGAAATACTATCTACAGTCAGGATCGAAAATAATCCTGATTTATATAAAATTGTGGACGCCTTGAATCGTACCCTTAAGCAAAAAGATCTGATGTTTGGACTTGCATTGGATCCAGATGATCAAAATACTGCAGTCTTTACGATTTATCGTACATAAGGGAGAAAGCAATTGAAGAAATGGATTTTAATTATTATTGTCCTTTTAATTATCATCATGGGGTTTGCTGTAAGTTTATATCTATATGGGCATAAACCATATAGCAAGGCTGAAAAAACAGCTGTTGAGACAGCAGAAAATTCAGCAGGTATCAAGGAAGTTGAGCAATTTTATCTTTACAACGGAAGCAGCACTTGCTATACAGTTGTAGGAAAAGATGCGGATGGAACAAAAAAAGCAGTATTCATCCCGGAAAATAAAAAAGATGATTTGGTTGAAGTGAATTGGGCAGATGGAATTTCCAAAAAGGAAGCCCTCAATAAACTAAAAGAAGAGAAGACACCAAGAAAAATCCTTGGAATAAGACTGGGCTTGGAGGATGTAGGTCCAGTCTGGGAAATAACCTATTTGGATGATGAAAAGGATTTGAATTATTTTTATATCGTGTTCAAATCAGGTGAATGGTGGAAAAAAATCGAAAATATTTAATTAGGAGGACTTTTTCGTGGATATTAGATTGGCTGAACGGGTTAAAGCATTGACTCCTTCTACAACATTGGCTATAACGGCCAAGGCAAAAGATATGAAGGCAAAAGGAATCGACGTAATTGGACTTGGAGCGGGTGAACCGGATTTCAATACGCCTCAGCACATCATTGATGCTGCTTTCCAATCCATGAATGAAGGCCAGACAAAATATACGCCTGCCGGCGGGCTTCCTGCGCTTAAAGATGCCATTATAGCGAAATTGAAGAATGATCAGGGGCTTTCATACGACAGAAATGAAGTTATGGTGTCAAGCGGTGCAAAACATGCGCTTTACACACTTTTTCAAGTAATTCTGGATGAAAACGATGAAGTCATCATTCCCATTCCTTATTGGGTCAGTTACCCGGAACAGGTGAAGCTTGCAGGCGGGAAACCTGTCTATATTGACGGAAAAGAGTCTAATGACTATAAAATTACAGCTGAACAGCTTCAAACAGCGATAAGTGAACGGACAAAAGCATTGATTTTGAATTCACCAAGCAACCCGACCGGGATGATCTATTCTAAATCCGAGCTTGAAGCCATAGCAGAAGTCTGCCTGAAAAATAATATTTTAATCATTTCTGATGAGATTTATGAAAAGCTTGTATATGGCAGCAGCCGTCATATTTCCATTGCGGAGCTTTCACCTGAGAGCAAGGAACAGACCATCATCATTAACGGTGTATCCAAATCCCATTCCATGACTGGTTGGAGGATCGGATATGCTGCGGGAAACAAAGCAGTCATTAAAGCAATGACGGATTTAGCCAGTCATTCCACTTCCAATCCCACGACAACATCCCAATATGGTGCCATTGCAGCATATATGGGGACACAGGGTCCTGTGGAAGAGATGAGGGAAGCCTTCGAGAAGAGACTCGAAATCGTTTATGATCAGTTGATTGCCATTCCAGGAATCACTTGTCTAAAGCCGCAAGGAGCTTTTTATTTATTCCCGAATGTCAAAGAAGCTGCAGAGAAAACAGGCTATACAAATGTGGATGAGTTTGCAGCTGCTCTTTTGGAAGAGGCAAAGGTTGCAGTCATTCCAGGTTCTGGATTCGGCTCGCCGGACAACATCCGCCTTTCCTATGCGACTTCTTTAGATTTATTAGAGACGGCAGTGGAACGCATCCATACGTTTGTAAGTTCGAAATTAGTCAAGAGCTGACCATCTAGCAAAAAGTGTGCATTCACGCATTCTTTCTACGCCTAAAACATAAAGACTTCCATCATTCATTTGGTGGGAGTTTTTTCAAGCCATCCCATTTTCAAAGTGTCCATGCTATACTGAAAGGGAGGTGTCGTCCAGTATGGAAAAAGATATTTTATTAGCTTGGATTGAAGAAGGAACTGTTAATATCCCCTCAATCCTTTTTACCAATTATAAAAGAATGGGTCTTAATGAGGCGGATATCATGTTGATCTTACAGGTATATTCCTTTCAGAATAAAGGCAACTCCTTTCCGACTCCTGAAGAACTGTCTTCCAATATGACCATTACATCGGGAGAATGCGCGTCAATCTTAAGAAAACTTGTTCAACAGGGATTCATTTCGATAGAAGAAGGAAACACAACTGAGGATATTCTTTTTGAAAAATATTCATTAAAGCCTTTGTGGATGAAGCTTTTGGATTGCTTGCAGGAAGATAAAAAGCAATCACAGCGTCAACAAAGCAGCTTCAGTGAAAATGAGCTTTATACAATATTCGAGAAAGAGTTCGGACGTCCGCTATCTCCGTTGGAATGTGAAACGCTCGGGATGTGGATGGATCAAGATCATCATGATGCTGTCATAATAAAGGCAGCTCTTAAGGAAGCGGTCATATCAGGAAAGTTGAATTTCCGTTATATTGATCGAATTCTGTTTGAATGGAAAAAGAATGGGATTGAAACAATCGAACAAGCCAGGAAACACGGAGAGAAATTCAGGTGCAATGTTCGAAAAGGACCAATGGAATATGAAAAAACTTCTTCTAATACAGTGCCGTTCTACAATTGGCTGGAGCAATAGCCGCTGTTGTCCGAAGGATGAACTTAAGGTGATTATGAATGTTAACGAAAATACAAATCCGATACTGTTTAGACAAAATCGCTGAAATATTCCCAAACGCACATTGTGAACTAAGGCATCGCAATCCATTTGAACTTGTAATTGCTGTGGCACTTTCAGCCCAATGTACAGATGCACTGGTAAATAAAGTGACAAAGAATCTGTTTGAAAAATATACCACCCCGGATGACTACTTGCAGGTCTCATTAGAAGAATTGCAAAATGACATTCGATCCATTGGACTTTATCGCAATAAGGCGAAGAATATTCAAAAGCTTTGCCGGATGCTGCTGGATGACTTCGGGGGCATCGTTCCAAATAATAGGGAAGATCTTGTAAAGCTCCCTGGTGTAGGCAGGAAAACGGCAAATGTGGTCATGTCAGTGGCATATGGAGTACCGGCAATTGCTGTAGATACCCATGTCGAGCGTGTCAGCAAAAGGCTTGGGATATGCCGGTGGAAGGATAGTGTTCTGGAAGTCGAAAATACGCTTATGAAGAAAGTGCCAATGGATGAATGGTCCGCCACTCATCATCGGCTAATATTTTTCGGAAGATATCACTGTAAGGCGCAAAACCCTCAGTGCCCGGATTGCCCGCTGCTGGACTTGTGCAGGGAAGGCAGGAAAAGAATGAAAGGGAAACAGCTGAAATGATTGAAAAAGGACAGTTGATTCTTGTCCCAAATAAATTACAGCATCCATTTTTTTACGCTGCACCTGAAATTATCTGGCCGGAAAATAAAAATGAAATTTATTTCTTTGATGAATTCTTATTTTTTTTGGAGAAAAAAGGGGATAGGCCATGGACTACTCCAGAAGTACATCTGCCTTTATTAAATGAACAATGGAAACAGTTAAATAAGAGTCTGCAGTCTATGTTCGCTATGCGGGCTCGTGGGGTAAAGCCCATTATGGTGCAAGCCATCTGTACTTTCTTTAAGTACTTATTTTGGGCTAATGGAGAGCCTGTAGTCTTAAATAAATTAGATTCATCTTTGCAAGGATTAAAAATCAAACCTGTTAATATTGAAGAAAGGCTTTTTTTCATGATGGAAAGTAAAAGCTATTTCCATGCCTATAAACAGCTTTCGGAATTATTCAATGAACAAACAAAGCAGACAGCAAAACATTTTGCAATGAGAAAACTGCGGGAGAAATAAAAAAACCTCCTCAACCGATCAAAAGGTTGAGGAGGTTTTTTTTTGATAAGAAAGGGGAGAGACAGATCTTATTGTCCGCCGCCTGTACTGGTCCCGCCAGTATCTCCTGAACCAGTGCCAGACCCTGAGCCAATTCCGGTACCAGTGCCAGATCCGGTACCTGAGCCAGTTCCGGTACCAGTGCCAGATCCGGTACCTGAGCCAGATCCAGTACCAGTGCCAGACCCAGTTCCTGAGCCAGACCCGGTACCAGTGCCAGACCCGGTTCCTGAACCAGAACCGTCGCCAGTGCCAGACCCAGTTCCTGATCCAGAGCCGTCGCCAGTGCCAGTTCCACCACCGTTGCCAGAACCAGTACCTGAACCAGTACCTGAACCAGTACCTGAACCAGTACCAGAGCCATCCCCTGTACCATTGTCAGAGCCAGTTCCATTACCGGATCCGGAATTGCCGCCAGTACCGCTGCCAGTACCGTTATCAGTTCCTTCACCATTATTACCTTGGCCATTGTCATTTCCTCCTGTGGTGCCAGGAACGGTGACAGTCACTGATGCCGAATCACTCTTTTCAGTGCCGGATACGGCTACAATGTTAAACGTATACGTTTCTCCAGCTTGAGGATTGTTAATGTTAATGGCCTTATCCGAAGTGGTTGTGATTGCCTGCTGTTTACCACCGGCAACTGAACCGCTGACCTCGAATTGAACATCTTTCGCTTCTTTGTCATCAAAGTCCCAGGTAAGTTCAATCTGGTTGGTTTCCGGATTGTATTTTCCTTGGACATTTGAAGGAGCATTTAGCTTATCGAACTCTTGAGAAACATCAGAAGGTTCCTTTCCTCTGACAAACAGTTCATAAAGAACCTTGTCTTCAGGGGTGAACTCGCTTGGTTTCTTAGGAGGATTCGAACCAGCTTCAACCTTTGCCTCCACTACACTGTTCGGCTTTTTAAAGTCTGGAGTATCTTTTCCTTCTGAAACATGTTCCATCAGGTTTTTAAATAGAAGCTGGGATATCTTTTGGTCTTTTCCAGGTTCTATAGGAACTTTCCTGCTAGGATACCCAGTCCATACAGCGGCAGTATAGTTTGTTGTGTAGCCTGCAAACCATGAGTCAGGAACTGCTGCTTTTTTAATTCCATATTTATTTCTGTCAGCCTCGCTGTAGTTTGTCGTACCTGATTTTCCTGCTAGAGGAAGACCTGAGATATTAGCCATATGTCCAGTACCGCCTGAAGCAGTCAATACATCCTTCAGCATGTCTGTAATCATGTAGGCAGTATAGTCTTTCATCGCCACTTTTGGTTCATGAGGGCTCTTGATTTCTGTTTCCCCATCAGGCAGGACAATTTTCTTGACTGCATGAGGAGTATTGTAAATCCCGTTATTCCCGAATGCCGCATATGCTCCAGCCATTTGAAGGGAAGAGACACCTTCATCAATTCCTCCGATGGAATAAGACTCATAGAAGTTTTTAAAATCAAGTCCCAGTCTGCTTCCGAATTCACGGGATTTATCCAATCCGACAGCCTGCATGGCCTGCAGTGCAGGGATATTACGGGACATGTAAAGTGCTTTCCTCATTGACATTTCACCGAGATACTTTTGATCCCAGTCATGGATTTCATCACCTGTGGAATATTTATATGGTTTGTCATCCAACTGATGATAAGTGGACCATTTTAAATATTCGATGGCAGGGCCGTAATCCAAGATAGGTTTAATGGTCGATCCAGGCTGTCTCTGGCTGTCAGTGGCGTAGTTGAATCCCCGCTTGACCTTTTGGTTGCGTCCGCCGCCAATAGCCCTGATTTCACCTGTCTTTGTATCCAGGAGTGTGATGCCTGCCTGGAAATTCTCATCCGGATATTGGACTATATCATTTCCATTCAGCATTTTTTCAACATATTCCTGTGCATCCGGATCAAGAGTCGTGTAAATTTTTAAGCCATCAGAGAAGAGGTTGTAATCTCCCATCTTTTCGACTTCTTTGATTACTTCATCAACAAAGGAATCATATTTCTGATCATTGCGCTGACGTTCTTCTTTTTTCTTCAACATGGATTCAATGGATACTTTTTTCGCTTTTTCCATTTCATCCTTTGAAATTTTATGATGCTGATACATCAGGGAAAGAACTGTATCGCGTCTTTTCTTCGCAGCTTCCGGGTGATCGAATGGGTTATAGTTATTCGGGCTCTGCGGCAAACCAGCCAAAAGGGCTATTTGCGGCAGGGATAGATCTTTTAAATCCTTCCCATAGTAATAATTGGATGCCGTTTCGATGCCATGAACCCCATCGCTGTAATAAACCTTATTGACGTACATTTCAAAGATTTCATCTTTGGTATATTTTTGTTCGAGCTTGATGGAAAGCCACGCTTCCTGTGCTTTTCGTTTAAGCGTCTTGTTTTGTGAGAGGTAGGAATTCTTCACTACCTGCTGAGTGATGGTGCTTCCACCTTCAGAGCCAAAGCCATGCGTAATGTTGGCAAGGACAGCTCCAGCAAGACGGATCGGGTCGATTCCATGATGCTGATAGAATCGATTATCCTCCGTAGCCAATACAGCATCTTTTACTGCATCAGGAATATCCTTGAATTGAACGTAGTCCCGGCTGGTTGAGCCGATGGTTGTGACCATCTTTCCATGTATATCATAAATTTCTGAAGGGAGCGGGTCCTTCAGCAGTTTTTCATCCAATGGAGGGGCGTCGCTTGCGTAGTAGGCGAAGGTGCCCGCACCAGCGGCAAGTCCCAAAATGCCAATGATGAAAATGGTTAAAATTACTTTCTTAAATATACTTCCTTTTCTTTTTTTGCCTTTTTTATTAGATTGCTGTTGTTTACGGCGTTCTTCTCGTGACATTTGTTTACCTGCCATATTCAGCATTCCTCACTTTCTATCTATAAGGGAATACCCTTAGTAATCAAAGCTGTAATGATTGTCTACAATTGATAAATAATCGATTCTAGGATGGAGTCCGATCGGAATGCTAAATCCGAATTCTTCAATTTCAGCTTTTGAAATGGATTTTCTTCCTCCATTTTTCATTCTCTCCCAAAAGAAACTTAGATGTTCACTTTTTAGATAGAAAATTTCATCAGTTGAAGAGAATCGAAGAATGACAAACGAAATTCCTCCATGGTTTGCCACTTGCTTCATATGGGATATTTGGTGCTCATGAAAGTTCTTTAAAGGAAAAGAGGTGGCGTTTTGTGTTTCTTTCGCTTCAAAGTCGATATAGGCACCTTTATATACTCCATTATAATCTGTGGTGGAAGCTTGTTTGAAGTATGCTTCCTTAATGACTGCCGCACTCCTTCTTGGATAATCAACCTTCACAATCTGGACAGGCGTGGGCTTTTTATAAATGACTGCAATTCCGTTGTGCAAGTAGTATTCATTTGTTTCGTTCAGGTCTTCCTCCAGTGTCATTCCACGGTTGCTGTACACAACCTGGTTATTTGTTTTATCTTTTTTTTTGGATTTAACTGTTGGCTGTACAAATTTTTTTCCATTCGGATAATGGAATTTCATGGAAAACTCACCTCTCAAGCTAATTCCTATAATAGCAGAAAGCAAGAATGGATGTGTGAATAAAAAGCGTCAATTCCACCCAATATAACGATAGAAAAATCGAGGGAGCGGAATATATGAAGAAAATAAACGATTTTCACAATTTCTTTCCCAAAAGCTATAAGAATATAAGTGAATCAGAAATATTGGATGATATAAGTGCCATTGTTTTCAAAGGGAATTTAGATAACATTTCCAGAACCGAATATTATCAAAAATTTTATTTTCATCATCCCGAGATCCGCTGGTCTTTTCTTGCCTCAATGGTTTCCCGGAACGCAGGCTGGAACATGTGCGATTTAATGAGCACATGCTTTCTGCAGGGGATATCACCTGAAATAAGGGAGAGGCTTTTTTTAACTTACGAAAGAGCGAATTGGCTGATTTTTCATGACGCATTTCCACAGCTTCTTATCTATCATTATTCGACGGTGTCCAGAAAGCCATTGTTTCATTTTTTAAAAAAATTTATGGTTTCGGATTTTATGATCAAAGAATGGCTAACATTCTGGCACGGTTCAGACAGTGATCGATTAACAAAGGCTTTGATCATCAATGAACAAAATCTGATTCAAAAACCAATTATAAATCATCCCGTTTATAAAAAAAGGGTATTTAAAACTATCCTTTTTCATTTTCAGGAATATTTTCATTTCAGCTGTGTAGTATTTCCCACTCTTATAGGAAATTTATATGGAGCGAGTGTTTCCAGATTCTCTAAGCTTGATGAGCGGATCGAACTCGGAAAAAGATTGGATCAGATCCTTTTCCACCCGGATTTATATCCGCGGTTTTTAGATTTTTCCAAGAAAGTTGAACATACAGGTTCAAGATATGATTATGAAAAAGTATTCAAGCGCCGTCCATTAAGAACCACTCCTTTTTTGAGGACCGTGTACCCTGTGGTTGAACATCATATCAGAGAGCAGGCTGACTGGTCATTAGAAGGAAGCCACAAGGAAAAATGGTTTTATCCTGCTCAATTAAAAGAAGATATTCATCTGACTGATTGGTTTTTGCACAAGAGGTTTCAACAGCAGAGGATATTGACAATAAAAACCTGTTTCACGACAAATAAAGAGAGCTGACCCTGAGAATGAGAATTCATCATTGATCTATCGCCGAATCAGCGTATGTCAAGATTATTCCCATTTGGATCAACCCTTCATTTTAAAACGTGAGCTATTAAGGTCCAATTAAACCATCAGGTCGAAGGGCGGTTAGGACCGTTTAATTTTGGGTTGCCGGATCCCGCTTTAGTATTTTGGCGCACTTCCTGTTTTTCGTTTGTGTTTTTCCCTTTATTCTTCATGTTTAAACACCTCCTGCCTATATTGTTCACTAAACGAGCCAAGCCATTCCAATGAGGAACAAATTGTCGAAAGAGTAAACCCCTATAAAGGTGAAAAATCACTTTCTTTGACGAAATGCTTCTAGTTTTGTCAGGAGGGAAGGAAGTAGATTATGAACGAAGAATTATGGAGTAAAGAATAATGGGGAGGCGCATATCATGGTAGCAAGCGAATCAGTGTTAGAGAAATTAAGAGATATTGAAGCACAGTTGGATCGGTTGGAAAAGGATATCCAGGAAAGAGTCAGTTCAGAGCTAAAAGCGGATGCAATGGAACTTCATACGAAAATGGACGCTCATTTAGACAGGATGGATGACCTTATCGGGCTGCAGGAGAGTGCAAAGGTGCAGGAAAGTGTATTTTTAAACGGACTTAAGCTTGAGTTTAGCTGACTCAATCTTTAATATAATAGTCATATTGAAAAAATGAAGCAGCTTACATGCTGCTTTTTGTTTTGGAGTGGAGAATCCTGTGAATAAGAAAAGATTATTAGAGTTGACAGAAGAACTAATATCACTGAACCAAAAAGCTCATACCCGTTATCTGGAAGCGAGGGAGACAAAGGAAAAGGGAGACTTTTTTACGGAGGTCAAACCATTTGCAGACCACATAAAAGAAATCGGTGATGAATGGGAAATTCTGGCGGTGGAATGGTTGAACGATGTCTCAAGAAAAAACATACATCCCCGGCAAATCACCCATACCAATGAAAATCTTCAAATGGTATCCATCCAGGCATTTTTCCCGGAAACCAGCTGGAACCGATTCAAAAGCCACATACAATCCATAGATTACGTACTGAATCAGCTGTACAACGAATTACAGTCTTAAAATAAATAGGGATGATGCATTTTGGCATCATCCCCTAAGTACTATCAATCAGTGAGTATTTTAATTTTTAATATGTTCCGTTCCGTATGCAGATTCAAGTTCCTCTACAATTTTTTTGTATTCATAAGCAGATAGTTCGTTGTAAAGATAAGCTTTTTTGGCAAAAACCAAAAGTTCATTCAAATCCTCAGTGGCAAATGCTCGCTTCTGTTCAAACCTTTGTTTTAATTCTTGAACATTCATATTAATGCCTCCCTACCTTCTTTTTTTTATGGTAACATGAAAACGTTTTTTTCCTTATTTTAAGAATTATTTAACTTCCGACAATATCCAACGCTAGTCGACATATCTGGTAAAACCTTCTGATTTCTGGAGATTCGAGTGCATCTTAATGGGACATTTCACCATTTTTTCAGTACTGCATAGACTACTATCACACAGTTATGTTTTAGGAGGTAGTCAAGTGAGGAGAATAAATGGTTTACAATGGGATTCATCCGGCAAGCCGCAAATGTTGAATCAAGGGAGGAACCCTTATCAGCAGCCACCCGCTCCACTGTATCCGGGGCAAGGACCATATATGATGCCTCATCCACAATATGGACCAGGGAGCCTTCCTTTCACCCAGCAAGGAAACAGCGCCAATCCATACGGGCAAAGCGCCTATTTTCCTTATCAGCAGTCATCACAAATTTTTCAAAATCCTCTTCAGCCGCCGGAACCGGAAATGAACCTTCAACAGCAAAGCCAAGGCTATGCCAACCCATATCCCAAAGCGAGTTTTCTTCAAAAACCACAAGGGTCTCCAATGAGTTCTGTCATGAATTCGTTCAAGGGACAAGACGGAAATATCGATTTTAATAAAATGATGAATACAGCCGGCCAGATGATGAGTGCAGTGAATCAAGTTTCGTCGATGGTCAAGGGGCTCGGCGGAATGTTCAAGATATAATAAAGATAAAAAGAGGCTGAAAGCAAATTTTCAGCCTCTTTTTATTTAATCAATTTGAAGCCGCTTCCCTTTGAGCTTCGGAATTTTAATGACGAGCAGTCCATCTTCATAAGTCGCTTTTGCATTCTTTTCATTTACAATAGAAGGGAGCTGGATAGTCCTTGATGATCTTTGCATGGAATGTTTTTTAAAGAATGTCCCCTGGTTTTGATCCTCTTTTGCAAGAGTTTCTGAATCCTGCACAGCCAGTGTGAGATATTGAGGGAAGATGTTAATGAATATTTGCTCTTTTTTTACTCCTGGAAGTTTGGAAGTGACGATTACAGAATCATCTGTTTCTGCCCATTCAACATTCAGGCTGTTATGATCGGAAGGAAAAGGGGCTGAAAAGAAGTCATCAATGCTCTCGAGAATCCCTTTAAGCGGCTTCTCTCTGAACAGTTCATTCATGGAATCCATCACTTCTCCAAAATGCACGGGTTGTGTCTTTTTTGGAGGCAGTCCATCATTCGGTTTTTGAGGCATCACTTGAACTCCTTTCAGTATCATTCGTTTCATTATATGAAATCGACTATAGAAAGTGCCTATGGAAGGAAACATCGAATTTCATAATGTTTACCTCTTTATAAACGAACAAATATTCGATAAAATAGAAGGATAATGAGGTGAATCGAATGTTAAGGAAGAAAAATCTGACAGATATCATTGATTATTTAAAAGGAGACTCCCAATATATCGAACGAATCGTTCATTGGCATACAATGGAGGAAAAAGAGGCAAAGACCGATCCGATCCCTTCGGATATTCATCCATCCATAAAAAATGCTTTGAATAAACGGGGGATTGAAGAATTATATACTCATCAAACATCTGCCTATAATATTGCATCGCAAGGGAAAAGTTTTGTTGCCATCACTCCCACTGCATCAGGGAAGACTCTTTGCTACAATCTTCCTGTGCTGCAATCCATACTGGATTCAGAGCAGTCAAGGGCGCTATATATATTTCCTACAAAGGCTCTCGCCCAAGATCAAAAAAGTGAGCTGAATGAATTGATCCAGGAGTCGGGGCTATCCATTAACAGCTATACATATGACGGCGATACACCTGCGAATATTCGTCAAAAAGTAAGAAAAGCAGGGCATATTGTCATTACGAATCCTGATATGCTTCATTCTGCTATTTTACCGCATCATACGAAATGGGTATCTCTGTTTGAAAACTTGAAATATATCGTAATTGATGAACTTCATACTTACCGCGGGGTTTTTGGCAGCCACGTAGCTAATGTCATTAGGAGATTGAAAAGGATCTGTGCTTATTATGGCAGTGATCCGCAATTCATCTGTACTTCCGCAACCATTGCGAATCCATTGGAACTCGCACAGGAGCTGACAGGAGAATCGATGGAACTTGTCGACAACAATGGGGCTCCGAGCGGAAAAAAACATTTTGTTTTTTATAATCCGCCTATTGTGAATAAACCGTTGAATATAAGGAAGAGTGCAACCCTTGAGGTTCGCAGTCTTGCGGGAGACTTATTAAAGAATAAAATTCAGACCATTGTTTTCGCCAGGAGCAGGGTGCGTGTGGAAATCATTCTTACGTATCTGAAAGAACTTGTGAAAAATGAACTCGGTCCCAAATCAATTCGGGGCTATCGAGGAGGGTACTTGCCCACTCAACGAAGGGAAATTGAAAAAGGCCTGAGGAATGGAGAAATTTACGGAGTGGTTAGTACCAACGCTCTTGAGCTTGGAGTCGATATCGGCCAGCTTCAAGTCTGTATCATGACAGGATATCCCGGAACGATCGCAAGTGCCTGGCAGCAGGCTGGAAGGGCAGGAAGAAGGCATGGGGAATCACTGGTCATTATGGTCGCAAGCTCCACACCGCTCGATCAATATATCATCGAACATCCGGAATACTTTTTTAATCAATCACCTGAAGTTGCCAGAATCAATCCGGACAATTTAATCATTTTGATTGATCATATTAAATGTGCAGCCTATGAATTGCCTTTTAAAAGTGGTGACCTATTCGGAAGCACCGAAATTGACGAGGTCTTGGAATTCCTTGTCGAGGAAAGGATCTTACATCAAAATGGGAGTAAATATCATTGGATGAATGATGCATTCCCAGCCCATAACATCAGTCTGCGTTCAGCTTCACAGGAAAATGTGATCATCATTGACTATAGCATTCCCTCTCAGACGAAAGTAATCGGGGAAATGGATCGATTCAGCGCAATGACGCTGCTGCACGATGAAGCGATCTATCTTCATCAAGGAACTCAATTTCAAGTCGAGGAGTTGGATTGGGAAGAGAAAAAAGCATATGTGAAAGAAGTGGATGTAGACTACTTTACCGATGCTAATTTAGCTGTCTCCCTTCAGGTGCTAGAAGTTGATGAGCAAAAAGAACTCTCCGAAATAATATCGGGCTATGGGGATGTATCGGTAAGAGCCATGGCAACCATATTTAAAAAGATAAAGTTTGATACACATGAAAATATCGGTTCAGGACCTATACATCTCCCGGAAGAGGAGCTTCATACGAATTCTTGCTGGCTCTCAATAAAAAATGAACAGAAGCAGCGATCTTCAAAAGAAATTGAACAGGGTCTTATCGGGCTTGCACATTCCATGAAAGCGATCATCCCGCTTTTTGTCATGTGTGATCCACAAGATTTTCAAGTTGTACCGCAAGTGAAGGCCGAACATAATGAACTTCCTACCATATTCATTTATGACCATTATCCAGGCGGTATAGGGCTCAGTAAAAAGGTATTTGAACAAGTAGATGTAATCCTCCGTGAATGCAAAAAGCTGATTACCGGCTGTCCATGCAATAACGGCTGTCCTTCGTGCATCGGCACTGAAACTTTATCATCGAAAAACGATGCACTTGAGCTATTAAAACTGCTCGGTGCATGACGTTTTGGATAAGAGGTGTGATGAATGTCCCTAAAAAATAAATTGAATCGCATGAAGCATCATATTGTAAAAGAAGAGAAAGGAAATCCTCCTTTAGTGGAGGAACAAAAAGAATCCAATGAAAAGGATATCCCCTTTATGGATCAATGGGAAAAAGTGAACGTCATTCCATACTATTTCGATGGTAGCTATTGTTTGATCCGGGAAGAAAGATATTCTTTGGAGACAAAACATGGGAAGTACCCATTTAAAGACTTGTTCACTGCTGTCAATCTGTGGAATGATTTTGGAGAGGGACATCCTTTATCTTCATTCGGCCATGATGCTTCGGATTTATTCTTCTTTGATACGGAAACCACAGGCCTTGGAGGCGGGGCTGGAAACACTATTTTTCTTTTGGGGTATGCCAGAGTGGAAGGAAAGGAACTTGTTTTAAAACAGCACATCCTGCCGCAGCCTGGGGACGAAATCCCTCTATATCAAAGCTTTCTGGAAAAAGTCGATTACACAACACTTGTCACCTACAATGGGAAGGCGTTTGACTGGCCGCAGGTTAAAACGAGGCATACTTTGATCAGGGAACATGTTCCAAAGCTTCCTTCTTTCGGACATTTCGATCTATTCCATGCCTCAAGAAGGATGTGGAAGCACAAACTTGACAGAGTCAAATTGACGGACGTTGAAAAAGAAATCCTGGACTTCCATCGCGTCGATGACGTCCCAGGCTTCCTTGCCCCCATGATCTATTTCGATTTTGTAGAAAGAAAAGACCCAGAAGGATTGATAAAGATCCTGATTCATAATGAAAAAGATATTTTATCCCTTGTATCCCTATATATCCATTTGTCCTTTCAGATTTTAAATGCTGACCCAAAAAGGTCCGATCAAGAAGCACTGAATGTCGGAAAATGGTTTGATTATGTCGGTAATAAGGAAAAAGCATTTGTTTCCTTAAAAGAAGCTTCTAAAAAGCAGGCTGCTTCTGCCGGAGAAGCTAAGTTTCATTTAGCCTTCTATTATAAAAGGGAAAAGAATTATCTAAAAGCATATGAGCTATGGCTTGAAGCATCAAAGGAAAGTGATATATGGATACAGATGGAATCCATGATTGAATTGGCGAAAATAGAAGAACATCAATTTCGCCGTCTAAAGCCGGCTCTTGAGTTTACCCATTCTGCTATGGATACAGCTTTGAAAAATAAGGATCACAAGAAAATCACAGCAAAAAAAATAGAATCCCTTCAAAAAAGAGTGGATCGACTTCAAAAAAAGATAAAAAAGAACGATGAGGAATGAAAATCCAGTTTTGTTAACAAAATTTAATGTTTGAAATATTTCTTTAACGCCCAAACCTATTGTGCCAAAATGTCGAAACCTGTAAAATATTGAAATGTATTGAAGATTTAAGGATAGGGCTGATTAAAATGTATCGAACAATCTTTTTTCTGTTTTTCGTTGTTGTATTCATCATGGCATTTGTTCTCACCAACATGAGGGATAGTTTTTATACAATGCTGTAAAAATAGGTATTTGTATTAGTACATGTTCCCTTCCCTTTACATATTTTGTTAGTGTAAGAAATATAAAAAAGGAAGGAGATATGACCATGTATTGCAGACCACCACATGTACTTCCTGCGATTGTTCATCCTACGAAATGCTGCGTAAACCATACTTTTTCAACAGTGGAAGTACCACATATTCATCCGTCACATACAACTACTGTAAACCATACAATGTACCAGCATAAACACTATTTCCCTCAAACACAATCTATGGTAAATCAAGTATCCAACCAACAATTCAATTGCTCTGGACCTGGCCCGGCTCCAATGGCTCCTATGGGACCAATGGGACAACAAATGGGTCCTTACGGATACGGAAGATAATCAGAAACGGCTGCAAGGGCTAAATCGCTAGCCCTTGTTTTTTTATTTTTATTTTGATAAAGATTATAATTGTTTCAGCTGATTTCCAGCTGTTGATTGGAGTGCAAGACGCAGACTCCGGTGGGAAAAGCGGGGTAGGCGAGACCCCGCAGGAGCGCAGCGACGAGGAGGCTTGCCGCCGCCCTCGGAAAGCGAAGTCTTGAACGGAAATCAACAGCGGTTTTTATTTTGAATTAATATCATGGCAAAGGAGCAGCGATAATGACTCAAGTTCTCATGGTTACGGGATATAAACCTTTTGAGCTGGGAATATTTAATAATGATGACCCTGCTGTCAGAATAATAAAAAAAGCATTGAAGAAGGAAATCAAACGAAAAGCGGAAGAAGGATTGGAATGGGTTCTGGTTTCCGGCCAGCAGGGAGTTGAACTCTGGGCAGCCGAGATGGTCCTTGAATTAAAGGAAGAAAACTATGATATACAACTTGCAGTATTGACGCCATTCATCGATCAGCATTCCAAATGGAAAGAACCTCAAAAGGAATATTATGAACTGGTGACTTCACAGGCTGACTTCCTTGGCACCATTTCAAATCAGCCTTATACAAATCCTGATCAGTTCAGGAACAGAGATCGGATTTTTTTACATAAGAGCGATGGACTCCTTGCACTATATGATCCTGAGAAAGAAGGGTCGCCAAAATTCATTTTGGAATTAGCCGAAAAATATCAGGAAGTGCGGGATTTTCCAATTCGAACCATTGATTTTTATGAATTGCAAACGATAATAGAAGATGAACAGTGGGAAAATCAGTGAATGTTCACAAAATATACATCCAAGAAAATTGACAAAAACAGTTGTATTTGAAAAAATTAATTATAATGGGTAATGATAGGATGGTGTAATGCATGTTATCAGATAAAATTAAATTGACTGCAAAAGATATTTTAGAAAAAGAATTCAAACAAGCAATGAGAGGGTATAAACCTGAAGATGTAGATAAGTTTCTTGATCTGGTCATAAAAGATTATGAGACTTTCCATCAAACTATTGAAGAGCTTCAACAGGAAAATATGCGCTTGAAAAAACAGGTGGATGATTCTTCACGCCGCCAGCCAGTTCAACAGGCAGCTGGTACAACCAATTTTGATATTTTGAAGCGCCTTTCCAACCTGGAAAAGCATGTTTTTGGCAGCAAGCTGTACGATTGATTGGGAAAATAAAATTTCCAGTTGATTTAGCTTCGTGAATGGCCTATAATTGGTCATTGTATGAAACGTTATTGACGTTCAGGTAATCGCTGCAGCTTTGCTGTAGAGGAAAGTCCATGCTCGCACAGTGCTGAGATGCCTGTAGTGTTCGTGCCTAGTGAATTCATAAGCTAGGGCAGCCTGGTTAAGTCTGGGTTGACGGCAGGGAAAACACCTAAGTCGCAAGATATGGTGTGAATACTTTGAAAGTGCCACAGTGACGGAGCCTTATGAGAAATCATAAGGGTGGAACGAGGTAAACCCCACGAGCGAGAAACCCAAATTATGGTAGGGGCATCTTCCTGGAGGAATTGAACGAAGGGAAGGACAAGTGCATTGCATTTGTAGATAGATGATTACCACCTAAGTACGAGACGATAGTCGCCAGGAGTACAAAGGTACAGAACATGGCTTACAGGACGTTGATAATGATACTTTTATTACGTAAGCTCTCCTTCTAATAAAGGAGAGCTTTTATCATATATAAGCTGAGATTTACAGTTGTTTAAAAATAGATCGGAAAAGGGTGAAAGTATGGCGAAATATTCTCTTATTGCGACAGCTGCAATGGGACTTGAATCCATAGTAGCAAATGAAGTGAAGAATTTAGGATATGATTGTACTGTTGAGAATGGAAGGATTACATACCAGGGAGACGAAACAGCCATTGCACGTTCTAATTTATGGCTGAGGACGGCAGACCGTGTAAAGATTAAGGTAGGGGAATTTAAGGCGTATACATTTGACGAATTGTTTGAGAGGACAAAAGCACTGAACTGGCAGGATTTCCTTCCTGTTGATGCAGAGTTTCCCGTACAAGGGAAATCAGTGAAATCAAAACTATTCAGTGTTTCTGACTGTCAAGCAATTGTGAAGAAAGCAATTGCTGAAAAATTAAAAAGTCATTATAAACGTAATTCCTGGCTTGAAGAAACCGGCCCTTTATTTAAAATTGAAGTATCTTTGTTGAAAGATACTGCCACCATCACGATTGACGCAAGCGGGGCAGGCCTGCACCGCCGCGGCTACAGGACGGGTCAAGGAGAAGCACCGATCAAAGAAACGCTTGCAGCTGCCATGATACAATTGACAAGCTGGACGCCGGACCGCCCATTTGTTGATCCTTACTGTGGTTCAGGCACTCTTCCAATCGAAGCTGCTTTGATCGGACAAAATATTGCCCCGGGCTTTAACAGGGAATTTATTTCTGAACAATGGCCGTGGATCGGGCAAAAGGTATGGGATGAAGCTCGAATAGAGAGTGAAGATTTAGCTGAGTATGATCGTGAACTGGATATAATGGGTACAGATATCGATCACAGAATGATTAACATATCAAAGGAAAATGCATTTGAAGCGGGATTAGGCGATATTATTCAATTCAAACAGATGCAGGTAAAGGATTTCACCAGTGAGAAAAAATATGGTGTGATTGCAGGCAATCCTCCTTATGGCGAGCGCCTTGGTGATAAGCCAGAGGTGGAGAAGATGTATCGTGAGATGGGAGAGGCATTCAGTAAACTCGATACTTGGTCCATTTATATGCTGACTTCCAATGAGAACTTCGAAGCCTGCTACGGGAAACCGGCGACCAAAAAGAGAAAACTCTTCAATGGCTTTATCAGAACAGACTATTATCAATACTGGGGGCCAAGACCTCCAAGAAAAAAAGAGCAAGATCATGGACAGGCTGTGGAATAAATATTCCATTTTGTGCGTAAACTTCCTAAAGATTTCATTAATGTCTATAACGTTGGGAGTGGCACACATGCATTCGTCGATAGATGATTTCGTAAAGATATCAAAGGCGATTGAGCAAACCTATGAATTGCTGATAAGCTCTAATGCAAACAAAAGTGCATTGGATCAATTGTCACAGGCTGAATTGGAACTGAAGAATGCATTTTCATATAGCATCAGTGAACAAAAATCGGCTTTTTAGTTCTATAGGAAAAATAAAGAAACGCAGGTGCAGCAAGCTCCTGCGTTTTCTTTTGTGAAAACTTTCATATGGAAATTTCATTGATTCTCAGGTAAAGTAGAAATTATTGCTTATTGGCAATTGAATAATGAACGGAGGCGCAAAATGAAGAAAACACTGCCATTCTCCCTATCCAAAACAGAATCTTTCTATGACCAATTGAACGATTGGATCGGGGATGTATTTTACGATGTTTTACCCGAAAAAGGGTTTGAAATAAGAGACGAACAGATTTATATGGCTTTTCAGCTTTTGAATGCCTACAAAAATAAACAAGTTATCTTTGCAGAAGCAGGCGTAGGAACAGGGAAAACATTGGTTTACTTATTGTATGCCCTTTGCTATGCAAGATATACTGGTAAACCGGCAATCATAGCTTGCGCAGATGAAACATTGATCGAACAGCTGGTCAAAGAAGGCGGGGATATCCAAAAGCTTGAGAAGGCATTGGATTTGTCCATCGATGTGCGTCTGGCAAAATCAAGAGAACAATATTTATGCCTGAAAAAATTGAACAACGTTTTAGAAAAGACGAATAATGACCATTTTGATGATGTTTTCGACCAGCTGCCAAAATTCGTCCACTCACCTGGTTCCATGAACAAATTCGAGGTATACGGCGACCGCAAGGATTACTCTGCATTGTCAGATGAAGAATGGACGCAAATCGGGTGGGATCCCCTTCAGGATTGTTTCTCCTGCGACTTGCGCCATCGTTGCGGTCAGACCCTGAATCGAGAGTATTATCGTAAATCAGGTGACTTGATAATCTGCTCCCATGATTTTTATATGGAACATGTCTGGACAAAAGAATCCAGAGTCAGAGAAGGACAACTGCCATTGCTGCCTGAAGCAAGCTCTATCATTTTTGATGAAGGGCATCTTTTGGAATTTGCCAGTCAAAAAGCGTTGACATACCGCATTACTTGGCAGACATTGAACGATTTACTGGAGAAACTGCTCTCCAATGATGTAAGGGAAAAAACACTGAATATCATTGAAGATGTTCTGGCTCTGAATGATGAATGGTTCGATCTCCTTAAGGAGAATCTGGTTCAGGTAGAAGGATCTGAACGGATGCAAGTGAATAAGGGAATGATTGTACTTAAACAGGCAACAAGATTGAAAGATATGATTGACGATCTCTTGGAAGAATTGGTTTTAGATGCAGAGATGTACGTCATCAATGACTACGATTTGAAGATCGTTGAAGAATACTTAGATCAGATAGTCTATTCCTTAAAGCTTTTCGTTGAAGACGATAAAGGGATCGTATGGTTTGAAGAGTCTCATTTAGGAAGTACAATTGTAATCATGCCGAGACTTGTTGAAGATATTTTAAGGGAAGAAGTATTCTCTCAAAAGCTGCCATTTGTATTCTCTTCTGCAACACTTTCAAATAACCAGGACTTCACTTATATCAGCAAAAGCTTGGGAATCGACTCTTTCTCCTCACTCTCAGTGGAATCACCATTTGAATACGAGGAAAATATGAAAGTGGAGTTTATTGCGGCCAATAATTTTGATGATCGCATCAAGGAAACCATCTCTTCCATTGAACATTCAAATGGAAGAACGCTTGTATTATTTAATTCAAAATCTGAACTGGAGACATTCAAGGGAAAAATAAAAGATCTTGAAGGCTTCCAATATCCTATACTTTTTGAAGGGGACAAGGAAATCAGTACGCTTGTCCAGGAATTTCAATCTGTTGAAGAAAGCATCTTGTGTTCTTATCATTTATGGGAAGGGTTGGATATCCCTGGTTCCTCTTTATCAAACGTCGTTCTGTTTTCATTGCCATTCCCGCCAAAGGATCCGGTCTTTGAAGCAAAGCGAAAAGGAGCTGAAGATGCGTTCCTGCAAGTAGATCTTCCATATATGCTGCTTCGATTCAGACAGGGAATCGGAAGACTGATCAGAACCTCTGAGGATTCAGGCTCAATCACTGTATTGATGAGCCCGGAAGAAATAAAATCCTACGCAGAAAACCTGCAGTCAGTGCTACCGGTATCACCACAGACAACTACGGTATAATTATGAAAGAGCCTCCAACTATAGGAGGTTCTTTTTTGCATTTAATTCTACCCTTTTGTATATTTTTCCTTTTTTCAGAAAAGTATGATAGTATAGAAAAGCGGAAGCGCCTCGATCAGCGCCGACCAGCATAAGACGGAACTCGAAGGAAATCCTGATTTCCGTAGAGGTGCGGCTTATGACTCGAGGGGCTAGGCGCTGGAGCTGGACAAATAAATAGGGATTTATTCATTTGTTAGGGGGAAATACAATGACAACAGCGATTGCTGGCTTAGAAAAAGACTTTTTAGACTACGTAAAAAAAATGCAAGCCTATAATGAGGCAATCAGTTTGATGTATTGGGACTTAAGGACAGGTGCTCCCAAAAAAGGTGTAGAACAGCGTTCAGAAGTAATCGGGATGCTCTCATCGGAAGCTTTTGCCATGTCAGTATCCGAAGAAATGGCTGCATACATAGCAAAATTATCACCACTAGAAAACGAATTGAATGAAGTAACTAAAAAAACATTAAAGGAAATCAAAGCGGATTATGACCGCAACAAAAAAATCCCTGCTGCCGAATTCCAAGAATATATTGTTTTATGCTCCAAGGCAGAAAGCGTCTGGGAGCAGGCGAAAGAGGATGCTGATTTTGAACTTTTCCGCCCGTATTTGGAGAGACTCGTAGAATTCAATAAAAAATTCATCGGATACTGGGGATATGAAGGCAACAAATACAATACTTTATTGGACCTTTATGAGCCAGGCATCACGGTTGAAGTACTTGATGAAGTTTTCAGCGAGCTTCGCAGCGAAATCGTCCCATTGGTGCAAAAAATTTCAGAGTCGGAACATAAACCGAAAACGAGCTATCTTTCTGAACACTTTCCTAAAGAAAAACAAAAAGAATTCAGCTTGAAAATTCTTGAAAAAATGGGCTATGACTTTGATTCAGGCAGACTGGATGAGACAGTGCATCCGTTCATGATCGGTTTGAACCCGGGAGATGTACGGGTCACGACCAAGTATGATGAAAATGATTGGAGAAACGCTGTTTTTGGCACAATCCATGAAGGCGGACACGCGCTATATGAACAAAATATTTCAAACGAACTTGTGGGAACGCCGTTATGCACCGGTACTTCAACAGGCATCCATGAATCCCAGTCATTGTTTTATGAGAATTTTGTTGGCCGGAATAAAGCTTTTTGGGCTCAAAATTATGAGTTATTGAAAACCTATTCTAATGGACAATTTGATGGCGTATCCCTTGATGAATTTTACAGGGCCATCAATGAATCTAAACCATCCCTCATAAGAATTGAGGCAGACGAATTGACTTATCCACTTCATGTCATGATTCGATATGAGATTGAAAAAGCTCTCATCAATGATGAAATTGAAGTCAAGGAGCTGCCGCGTATTTGGAATGACAAGTATGAACAATACCTCGGTATCCGTCCATCAAATGATGGTGAAGGAGTCTTACAGGATGTCCATTGGTCAGGAGGAAGCTTTGGCTATTTCCCTTCCTATGCCCTTGGCTATATGTATGCAGCACAATTAAAGCATAAAATGGATGAAAGTATACCGGAATTCGATGAACTTTTGGAAAAAGGCGATTTAGAGCCAATTAAAAAATGGATGACAGAAAATGTTCATCAATTCGGGAAGACGAAAAAACCGCTTGAAATTCTCAAAGATGCAACAGGAGAAGGATTGAATGCATCTTATCTGATCAACTACCTGAAACAGAAATATGATGAAATCTATAAACTTTCTTAAGGGAAATGAAAAAGAGGGGCAGCGGCTTCTCTTTTTTCATTTATCATGAATGCCTTTGGAACGGGTGGAAGCAAATCACAATAAACTAGTGGGAAGGATGATAAGGAGAGGGAGAAAAATGGAAAAGTATTATTGTGATAGATGCCGTACACTTTCTGAAACAGATGGCATTTGTAAAAACTGCGGAAGTTATGCTCAGAAAAAGATTGTCATAGAAGTACAGGATGGCAAGAAGAGAAGTGACGAGGCAGATTCATAGTAGTCCACAAAACTCTATGCTAAGATTAGAAAGAAATTTCTGAAAGCAAGGAGTGGATTAAATGTATTTGCCGTCTTTTCGTATTGATGGAAAAACAGCCGTGGTAACAGGTGCCGGAAGAGGGATTGGGAAGGCAATTGCCATCGGGCTTGCTGAAGCTGGAGCGGATGTTGCCCTATTATCACGGACGCTTGAGGACTTGGAATCCACTGCGGATGCCATTCGAAGCCTTGGAAAAAAAGCCTACGTCCTGCCTACTGATGTTACTTCAAGAGATGAAGTAAAGAATGCAGTCGGGCAGGTTGTTCAAGAAGCGGGAAGAATCGATATCCTTATCAATAATGCGGGTATGAATATTCGATCTAATGCACTCTCCGTGACGGATGATGAATGGCAAAAGATAATGGATACGAATTTGAAATCCGCCTTCATGGTCTCACAGGAAACCGGAAAAATCATGAAAGAACAGAAAGATGGAAAAATCATAACGATCGCTTCTGTAGCGGGGGCTGTCGCTTTAAGGACCGGGGTGGTTTATGCAGCAACAAAAGCTGCCTTGATCCAGATGACAAAGGTCCTCGCCTTTGAATGGGGCAGTGATAACATTAATGTCAATGCCATCGGTCCTTGGTATTTCAAGACTCCGCTGACTGAAAAGCTTCTTCAGGATCCTGATTATGTAAATGATATCCTGGCAGTTACTCCGTTGAAGAGGATAGGGGAACTGGAAGAATTGGTTGGACCTGCTGTTTTTCTTGCGTCGGATGCAGGCAAATACATAACTGGCCAAACAATATTCGTCGACGGTGGAATGACCATCAATGGATTTTAAAAAAAGAACGAAAGGTCCCATTTAAGGGTTCCTTTCGTTCTTTTTTTGCAGGATGATTTCATTTATACATTTTGATCGACCATTAGAATGATTGTGAGCTCCCCCACATCCTGAAGCAATATCGGAAGCCGGAATGCTTTATCAAAACCTGAAACCTTGGAGTTTCCTGACATGACAGTGGGCGGTGTTATATCCATTGAAAAACCATCTTGAAAAACTTGAGTCGATAAATGGCCGGCTATCATATTACCAAGTTCACCGGAAAATGATTCAAGCATTTCGCCTTCAAGAGGCATTCCGAACATGGCTGAACCTATCCTAGCAAAAACATGTTCCTGGCCATCGATCATGATCCTTCCTCTTATATCGCCTGTCATCCCGATTAATACTGCAATACTCTCATGAAAATATGAATTGGAAATCATTGATGGCTTTGAGATTTGCAACGGTATTGGGATGACCGATTTGATTGAATGGATCGTACAATTCAGGACATCTGTAACTGCTTTTGTAATAGTCATGTCGAAACCCCCGGTATTTTGTCTAAAAATATAATACCATAGAATGGTGGAAAATAGGGTAAAAATTTCCCATTAATCTGAAAACTTATCAGAAAAGATAGACCGATAATCCCCTGTCAAAAGCCCTGAATACTCATGTGAAATAAGGAAAACCTATCCTTAAAGTACGTGTAAGGAGGAGGGGTTTTATGCCAAAGGTCGCATCAGTGGAAGTTGGGCTGCCTGCACATATTATCGATCAAAAGGATGCGAAAAGTTTTATCGGTTCTCTATTTTCTAGAACGAATCTGAATGTGGACCGGCTATTGAACGTATTCATAAATGGAGAAATCGAAACGCGGTATTTTGTAAAGGATCTGGATTGGTTTGCAGAGAACCATCGTTTTTCAGAGAAAAATGATTTTTTCATTGAGGAAGCTGTACGGCTGGGAGCAGAGGCTATTCAAAAATGTCTGTCGTCAAATGAATTTTTGGCGGAAGCAGTCCCATATGAAGAGATTGATGCGATATATACAATTTGTACTACCGGTTTGTCGACGCCCAGCATCGAAGCGAGAATCATGAATGTTCTTCCGTTTTCACGGCAGACAAAAAGGATACCTATATGGGGGTTGGGTTGCGCTGGGGGTGCTTCAGGCCTCTCTAGGGCATTCGAATATTGCCTTGCTTTCCCGAAAGCAAAAGTGCTGGTCCTGAGCATTGAACTTTGCAGTCTGACATTTCAGCATAATGACCATTCGAAAAGCAATCTGGTCGGCACTTCACTTTTTGCAGATGGTGTGGCCTGTGCATTAGTATGCGGTGATGAAAGTAAAATACCGCAAAAAGGAACCAAACCGCTGCCGTCAATTTTAAAGACCCGCTCCACATTAATGGAAGATTCCTTGGATGTGATGGGATGGGACATTGAAGATGACGGGCTCCATGTGGTCTTCTCAAAAGACATTCCTTCCATTGTGACGAATTGGCTCCGGCCGAATGTTATGGATTTTTTGAACGAAAATGATATGGACATGAAGGATATATTACATTTCATTGCCCATCCAGGTGGAAAAAAAGTCCTCCAAGCTTATCAAGCAGCTTTGGGATTTGAAGAGTCCATGCTAGAGGTCCCTTTGAATATTTTAAAAAAATATGGAAATATGTCTTCAGCTACGATTTTATATGTATTGAAAGAATTTCTATTAAAAGATATCGGAGCAGGGGAAGTCGGTTTGGCCGCAGCACTCGGACCGGGCTTCAGTTCTGAATTGTTGTTAATGAGGTGGGAATAATGATGTTTTTTTTAGCATTCTTCATCCTAATCATATTTCAACGGCTGGCCGAACTTTTGCTGGCCAAAAAAAATGAGAGGAAAATGAAACAACTTGGCGCCTTGGAATTCGGCAAACTCCATTATTATTTTATGACAGGAATGCATACCTTATTTTTCGTCGCCCTTTTTGCAGAGGTTATGATGGCTGATAGGGGAATGAATCCATTATGGGGGGGCCTTATGACAGCGTTTTTGCTGGCTCAGGCGGCAAGGATTTGGGTGATATCATCATTGGGTCCCTTCTGGAATACAAAAATCATTATTCTGCCTGAGGCAAAGCTGACCACGAAAGGACCATATAAGTTTATCAAGCATCCTAACTATCTAATCGTAACGTTAGAGCTCTTGATTATACCGCTCTTGTTCAATGCCTATTTCACAATGATTATTTTCGCTATATTGAATGCTGTAATATTGTCCATCAGGATTCCATTGGAGGAGAGGGCGCTCATTCTTGCGGATGATCATTTAGGCGGTCATCTTCATAAAAACCGGTTTTTTCCGAAGCTATCAAAATGATTTTCGATTGAAAATGATTATCACTTATGTTACGATTTGATTGAACTTGAAAATCAATCTCATTTAAAGCTGGAAGGCTGGTGAACGGAATGAATTGGCTTTTTGCCGCTTCTACCCTTGTCATATATGGATTCGTACTGGCTTATGTATTAAAGAACATCCTGAAAGTTACAAAAACACAATCATAAGTGTCCAATGGTTAATTGGATATTATCGCGTTCACTTTTTAAAGTGAACGTTTTTATTTTTTGTGCATTTAATAGGAATACACGAAAAAATCCGTTACAATAAAAGCGTTATCAAAAAAAGTAGACTAATTTACAGGGAGCAATTATTGTCATGGAGAATGCATCGAAAGTCCAAACAGAGACGCTGCTGTCAGAAGTATATGTCTTAAATAAAAAATTCAATCAAAATGGTGACATAGAAAGAGCAGAGAAAGCACTTTTATTGTCACAAAAGATATACAAGGGCGAATTCATTGCCGCTTTTACGGGCCATTTTTCTGCTGGTAAATCGACAATGATCAATAAGCTGCTTGGGGAACAGGTCCTTCCTTCCAGCCCCATTCCAACAAGCGCAAATTTAGTAAAAATCAGAAGCGGTTCTGAAGATTATGCAATGGTGCATTATCGATACAGGGACCCTCTTATGTTTCCATCACCCTATGATTTTAAAAAGATCAAGGAATTCTGTAAAAATGGTGAAGATGTTCAATCCATTGAAATTGAAAAGAACGATAGCAGGATTCCTAAAGGTGTCACAGTCATGGATACACCAGGGGTTGATTCGACTGATGATGCCCACCGACTATCAACAGAATCAGCCATCCATTTAGCAGATATCGTTTTTTATGTAATGGATTATAATCATGTTCAATCTGAACTGAACTTTGTGTATACAAAGGAATTATTGAAGCACGGAACTGAACTTTATCTGATTGTCAATCAAATCGATAAACATCGGGAGGAAGAGCTTGATTTCCATGATTTCAAGGATTCTGTAATCCGTTCCTTTGAATCTTGGAATGTTCATCCAAAGGGAATCTTTTTTACTTCAACGAAAGATGCCCAGGTTCCATTTAATCAGTTTAAAGAGGTCCAATCTTTAATCTCTGAGAAAATGAAGGAAAAAGACTCATTTGTACACCAATCAGCTGTATCAGCAATTAGCCGTCTTAAAGAAGAGCATGAAATGTGGCTGAAATCAGAGGAAGAATCAAGGTTATCTCCTCTAAAGGAAATACTCGATTCCATCCCTGAAACAGATTATTTAACAATGCTTGAAAAAGAAGGGCGATTAGAGGCTGAGCTGGCCCAAATAAAAGACAAACAGGAAAACTGGAAAAAATCGATCGGAAAAGAGATTGATGTTCTCCTGAAAAATGCTTATTTGCTTCCATTTGAAACAAGGAGTCTTGCTGAAGCATACCTGCAATCTATTCAATCTGACTTTAAAGTGGGCTTCCTCTTTGGGAAGAAAAAGACAGAAGAAGAAAGAAAAGCGCGCCTTTCTGCTTTTTATGAGAGTTTGAAAGTGCAGGTTCAGTCCCAGTTGGAATGGCATTTGAGACAATTATTCACTGATCAATATAATGCATTGACTTTGGATGCCCAAAGCCTTTTGCAGCAGGCACAAAAAATAGAAGTCTCTTTCGATGAACAATTGCTGATGGATATGGTGAAAAAAGGTGCAGGAGCAACTGGTGATTATGTCCTGAACTATACGAACGATATTGCAGATGCACTAAAGAAGAAAGCAAAAGAAGCATCAGTAAATCTCATTGGGATGTTTACAGAGGCTATATCAGAACTGGGCAAGGCTGAGGAAGACAGGATTTATATGAAATTGGGAGGAATTAAAGAGAAGGCGGATGCAGTTAGGAAGATGATGAAAATCAGTGAAGAAACTGCAGAGAAGACTGCCTTTTTCAATCAAGGTACTGAACCCAATGGCAGCGATTTTCAATTGTATATTTCCAAATTGGAAAATGCAGCATCAAACGTTGAGATATATAATGCCGATAATGAGGATGAGGAATCTTCCATTACAGATGCGGACAGAAAAAGCACTCAGGATGTAGAAGAAAAGTTGATTTCAGCTTCATCCAATAACATTTCTGTATCTGAGATGGCAGATAATTTAAGAGGAGCTGCAGCGGCAATCAAAGGAAAGGTCGGCTTTGATAAAACCTCGCGATTATTAATGGAGAAAGCGGAACGGCTTGGAAATCGTGCCTTTACCATTTCATTATTCGGTGCATTCAGTGCAGGGAAATCTTCGTTTGCTAATGCGCTATTAGGTGAAAAAGTTCTTCCTGTGTCACCTAATCCGACTACCGCTTCTATTAATCGAATTTGCCCGCCGACAGAAGAATATGTGCACGGAACAGCTGTCGTACATTTCAAATCCAAGGAGAATATGCTTGCAGATATTCAACAGTCATTGAAAATGTTTGGTTCAGCTTGCTCCACACTGGAGGAAGCTGTTGAAAAAATCCCAACCATCCTTAAAGGGAATAATGGGGAAGGGAAAGAAAAAGTACATCTGTCATTTTTGGATGCTTTCCAAAACGGATACGGGCAGTATGGCAGCCTCCTCGGAGAAATATTATCTGTGGATATGGAAGATTTTAAAGGATTCGTAGCCAATGAACGCCAGTCTTGCTTCGTGGAATCCATTGATTTGCACTATGATTCAGCTTTAACCCGAATGGGGATCACTTTAGTGGATACACCTGGGGCAGATTCGATCAATGCACGCCATACCGGGGTATCCTTCGAATATATAAAGAACTCGGACGCAATCCTCTTTGTCACGTACTACAATCATGCATTTTCAAAAGCAGACAGGGAATTCCTGATCCAGCTTGGACGTGTTAAGGATGCTTTTGAATTGGATAAAATGTTCTTTATTGTAAATGCCATAGATCTGGCTGAATCAGAAGATGAAAAAGAAGAAGTGTTAAACTATGTAAACGATCAACTTCTTGCTTACGGAATCAGGAATCCAAGATTATATGGGGTTTCAAGCTTGCTCGCCTTGCAGGAAAGCAGCATTGGGCAATCAAAGATTCAACAATTCAGCCATGCTTTTGAATCCTTCCTGGAACATGATTTAACAGCCATGGCCATTGATTCAGCCAAAAGAGAATTAGAAAAAGTGGCTGAGAGAGTTAATCAGATCATCCTTAGCTCTGAAAAATCAATTGAAGAGAAAGAAAAGAATAAGAGAGCATTGAAAGAAAGTTTAGCTGCTTTAATGGATGTATTTTCGACTGCAGACAGTGATGATATTCTCTTGAGACTTGAACAAGAGACATCTGAACTCTTGCATTACGTTCATCAAAGGGTGTTTTTCAGATTTTCTGATTTCTTTAAGGAAGCATTCAACCCTGCGCTCCTTCAAAAAAATGATAGGAAATTGCTTGAGGCCGCTCTGGAAGATTTGGTTTCCACACTAGGCTTCGATTTTTCTCAAGAAATGAGGGCAACTGCTCTTAGACTTGAAAACAAGTCTAAAAAATGGCTGATGAGCCAGTTTGACGATTTACAGCACAAAGCGAAGAGGATCAACAATGAATTGGTCTTCAATCTCTATCAGCCTGCGGATGTGCAAAGCATGACGTTTGAAGATGCCTTCAAGGAAGAAAATCTTGCCTATTTAGAAAAAACATTTAAATATTTTAAAAATCCTAAATCATTCTTTGAAAAGAATGAGAAAACAATGATGCAGGAAGATTTGGAACGTATGTTAAAACCTGCGGCACAAAACTACTTGGATGAACAAAAGACCAAAATGGAACATTCCTTTGGCGATTACATTAAGCAGGAATTCAGCATTCTTTTGGATTCTGTAAAAGAAGACTGTCATGACCAATACAAGGCGTGGGAAGAAGTCTTGAGCCAGGATGTTAATGTAAGCGAATGGAAAGAAATAAGGATGTCCCTGGAGAAAAGGATTTAATAGGGATGGCTGCAAACGGGAAAAATCCATATCACGTATGCGCATCCTGCATCCATTTTGAAGCTTCTAAGGTAAACGGCCACATGAAATATCAATGCAAAAGACTTGGATATGAAACAAAACCAGATTACGTTTTTAACTGCTGGACTCCAAAAAAGCAAGTGGAGGATTTGATGATCAAACGTTCAGAGGAGGGAGAACTTTGAAAACCATCATTGAAATAGAAGAATTGAAGAATCTTATGCAAAAAGGGGAAAATCTCCGATTGATTGACTGTCGTTTTTCACTGGGAAGTCCTGAAAAAGGCAGGGAGGAATATCAAAAAGGTCATATTCCCGGTTCAATCTATCTTGATTTGGAAAAGGATTTGTCTTCCCCGGTAAGTGAACATGGAGGGAGACATCCACTGCCGAAAATGGAGGAGTTTAAATCAACGCTTGAGAAGGCGGGGATTGAGCCTGAAATGAAAGTCGTGATTTCTGACGGTGGAGACGGGGCTTTTGCCGGACGGTGCTGGTGGCTTTTGAAGTACGCGGGCCATAAGGACGCCTTCATTTTAAATGGGGGATACAAATTGTGGCGTGAAGAAGACCTGCCGGTTGAGCAAACAATTCCCTCCTATGAGGCAAGTAAATACGAACTTCAGATCAAAAATGATATGCTGGCAGGGTACGAGGAAGTAAAAGAAGCATCTGAAGGCAGAAATAAAGCGATATTGATTGATTCCAGGGCATATTCCCGCTACATAGGGAAAGAGGAGCCAATCGATAAAATTGCAGGACATATACCTGGGGCAGTGAATAAAGATTGGTCAAAAGGTTTCCGGAATGGGAAATGGCTGCCGGTCGAAGATCAGAAAAAGAGATTTTCAGAGTTTCCCGAAGATGCCCGCATCATCGTTTATTGCGGATCGGGCGTGACCGCCACTCCAAATGTCCTTTCCCTTTTGGAAGCAGGATATAAAAATGTGAAGCTTTATGCCGGCAGCTACAGTGATTGGGTATCTTATCCTGAAAATCCTGTAGAAAACATAAGCACGCAATGATGAACATGTTATAATGTTCAACCGAAGGAGTGATAATTTTGGATCGTCAGCAAAATCTGCTATTAATTGATGGAATGGCACTATTATTCCGTTCCTTTTATGCAACTGCTGTGACTGGACAATATATGATTAATTCGAACGGAACACCTACGAATGCCGTTCAAGGCCTTATGAAACATCTTCTGACGGCAGTGAATGCAGTGAAACCCACTCATGCTGCTGTCTGCTGGGATATGGGAAGCAAAACGTTCCGCAACGAATTATTTGTGGATTATAAATCTAATCGTGAAGCTCCGCCTGTTGAGATGCTGCCGCAATTTGATTTGGCAAAAGAAGTCGTCTCCGGGTTTCAGCTGCCCAATATCGGACTGGCTGGATATGAAGCGGACGACTGCATCGGAACTATTGCAAAGTCTGTAGATCCAGCTACAAAAGTCACGATCTTGACAGGTGACAAAGACTTGCTTCAATTATTGGATGATCATATTGAAGTCCTCATCCTGCAAAAGGGATTCGGGAATTATCAATGGTACACAAAAGATGGCTTCTTCGATGAGAAAGGCATTACACCAAGGCAGTTTATCGATGTAAAAGCATTGATGGGAGATTCCAGTGATGGATATCCCGGGGTGAAAGGAATCGGAGAGAAGACTGCTTTAAAACTGATTCAAGAACATTCGTCCATTGAAGGGGTTTTAGAGAATCTTGATAAATTAACTCCGGGACAGCGCAAAAAAATTGAAAGTGATCTGGAGATGCTCCATCTTTCAAGGAGGTTGGCGGAAATCCATTGTGAAGTGCCGATTGATTTTGAACATGGTCTGGCGGAATGGAGCAAAGTGCCTCAAAACTGTATTGAAATTGTCAATCAATTTGAATTAAGATCATTGGGAAGATATTTAGTACAGAATCATGGCCTGGAAGCGTATATCGGCTAGAAAAATGACATTATAATCAGAGCTCGGGGATTGCTCCTCGGGCTTTTTACCATTGTAATTTACAAAGCTAGTCATTGTCATTCGGTGTCCAAAAAGGATGGCAAACGAAATGGATTTAGGGTAAGATTAAAAAGCAGAAATAGGTAAGGATGGGGAGAAAAAAGTGAAAAAGGATCTTTCTTTAGGGGAATTTCTGCTGGATATGAAAGGTAGAGGCTTTAAATTTGAACAAGATGCAATCGGATTCATATATTTCGGCCAGCGTTCTACCGATGCATCCGATCAGCTCGTAAAATCTGCCATTGAAATAACATTGAAGACGCAGAAAACATTTGATGGGAGCTTTTACATTTCGCTCCTTGAAACATTGAAAGAAAACGAAATTAATTCCCGCAATAAAGCTTTGCAGTTTGTAAAGGAAATAGGGCTGCTGGCATAAAAAACAGGTGCATCAATGGGAGATGCGCCTGTTTTTTTAATACCCAATTTTTGTCATTCGGTCATTCCTCCATTTTCGCGGATAGCTCTCCTGGCAAGTTCATCTGCACGATTTTCCTTGCTTGGAATCCATTTTATAAAAAAGAGGTCCAGCTGCTTTGACAGATCCAATCCTTTTTCAAAGATGATCCTGTATTTTTCTTTTTTGACAAACTCTTTCTCAACCGCCCCAACTACTGCTTTTGAGTCAGTCCGAACGGAAACGATTCGATAACCCTTTTCAACGCAAATCTCCATTGCCTTTAGGAATGAAACAAATTCAGCTTCATGGTTATTCATTTGTCCCAGGGGAAAAGTGTATCTTTCGACTGTTCCATTATTATTTATGAATACTCCTGCTCCGCTTGGGCCGGGATCTCCCGCACTTGCCCCATCTATATAAACTTCCACCATTCAACATGCCGCCTTTCGATACAATAAAGGATTTTTTTATCAAAATGTGAGAAAATAGATAGACGAATAAAAAATTCGAACATGATTCTAAATACTTAATAATTATAGCGGTGGTGCCAATTTTGTACAACCGCATGACATTCTATGTGAAGGGGAGATGAATATGCAGGCAAAAATAATTTGGAAGTATAAAGGAGCCTTTCCTGCCGAGTTTCAGTCAGATTGGATTCCCTTCGATAAAGTAGAAAAGATCATAAATGATTTAATTAAAACAGGGCGGGTATCAGAACTTTCAATTGAAGATGAAATGGGGAACAAATGGAATCAAAAAGAATTCCAAAAACTTCAACAAAAGGTTGAACAGGAACCCCATGATGTAGTTGTCTATTTTGACGGAGGGTTTAAAAAAGAGGAAAGGGTTTCAGGAGTTGGAGTGGCTGTTTATTATAAAAAAGGGAAAGAGCAGTGGAGAGTAAGGGAAAACGAAAGGCTTCTCCAGCTTGAGTCCAATAATGAAGCTGAATATGCAGCCCTTTACACCTCTTTGAACATCCTTGAAGAGCTTGGGGTTTCGTCCATTCCATGTACGTTTAAAGGGGATTCACAAGTGGTATTGAACCAACTGACAGGGGAATGGCCTTGTTTTGACGAGGTGTTCAATAAATGGCTCGATAAAATTGAAAATAAAATGAAGCATCTCCGCATAAAAGCCAATGTAGAAGTCATTTCACGGAATCATAATAAAGAGGCAGATAAACTTGCACAGCAGGCATTGGACGGAATAAAGGTCCATAGTAATGGAATGATCAGAAATAGTGATGAGGATTGAAAGGGATGTCATGTTTTGAATAGACAAGAATTATACGCAGAATTGGAAGAAATCCTTGCGACTTATTGTGAAGATTGTTTTTTAAAAGCTTACCATCGCAAGGAATATGGAAAAGCAAATGCCCATAAATTTTGTATTGAAAAATGCACAGTGGGTCAAAAACTAAAGGAATACGGCAAGAAGCTGTCTTGAGAACACTATAGAACTGAAACAAAAAAAGGCTGACAAATTGTCAGCCTTTATATTTTTTCATGAATTATAATTTTACAACGTTAGCAGCTTGAGGTCCACGGTTTCCTTCAACGATTTCAAAAGAAACTTCTTGACCTTCTTCTAATGATTTGAAACCGTCGCCTTGAATAGCAGTGAAATGTACGAATACATCGTCTCCGCCTTCAACTTCGATGAATCCAAAACCTTTTTCGTTGTTAAACCATTTTACTTTACCGTTTTGCATGCTTAAATCCTCCTAAATGTACACAAGCACCTTAAGATGCTTTCAAAAATATTATCATTTACCTATAGCTCTTACGTATGTAAATAAAAGTATAGTAAATGATGACTTAAATATACAACATCAATAATGGATAGTCAAGAAGTTGAAGACGGAGTAGTTGAAATTTTCAACTTTTTTAAAATGAGCTGCCTGCCATGCTGTAAACACTTGGTTTGCTTGTTAAATGGCAGGAACTATAGTAAACTTTTAATGATTGTTTAAAATGTTGTGTATTGGAGGATATGGGATGCCGACACCCAGTATGGAAGATTACATAGAACAAATATATTTGTTGATTGAAAATAAAGGCTATGCCCGTGTCTCTGATATAGCAGATGCCCTTTCCGTACATCCCTCCTCAGTTACTAAAATGGTGCAAAAGCTGGATAAGGACGATTATCTAATTTATGAAAAGTATAGAGGGTTGATTTTGACCCCAAAAGGGAAAAAGATTGGGAAACGATTGGTTTACCGCCACGAACTTCTTGAGCAGTTTTTGAAGATGATTGGGGTAAAGGAAGAGCATATCTATGAAGATGTCGAAGGGATTGAGCATCATTTAAGCTGGGATTCCATCGACCGCATCGGTGACCTTGTTCAGTATTTTGAAGAAGAGCCTGCGCGGATTGAAAATCTTAAATCTCTTCAAGACAAGAGCGACGAATAAAAATGTATTGGTTTCACAAACTAATAAAATCCATCCTTGTTTTATGAAGGATGGATTTTTTAATACTTCATGAATTTTCAGTTAGTAAATTGGCGGAAATAAATTGAATCCGGGATCTTCAGAATCCGTATGCGATAAAAAAGAAATTCCTTCTGTGTCCCCTTGAATTTCAACATTGGAAATGATTCCATCCTCAGCTTCAGCAAGTGCTTTTTGGTAGGAAATGATTCTTCCGGTATTTGTCTCAAAACTGATGATCTTCCCATTGTGATTACGCTGCACCTTTACAATCGATTCCATGCACATCCTCCTTTTTTAAAAAGTATGCCCGATTAACATAATCTTAATATTGGCAGGAGTTTTTAGGTTTATCCATAATATATAAAGAAGGAAATAGATTTAGAGGAGTGGATGGAGTGGCATATAATTGGCATGAAAAAGCTGAAAAGGATTGGGATGATAGAGCTGATTTCTGGCATTCAAACAGTAAAGAGATGTGGGAAACCGGGAGCAGGAAGGACATCGTCCCTTTCTTTAAAGAATATGTTCCACTAGATGGTGAGATTGGTGATCTCGGGTGTGGTGATGGGTATGGCGCTTTTTTATTATCAAAAGAGGGTTATCGTGTAACAGGTATGGATATATCGCCAAGAATGGTTGAAATGTCTAATGCCTACAAAAGTGAAAGACTCGATTTCATAGTGGGAGATTTAAATCGGATCCCTTTTCAAGAGAATGAACTATCCGGAGTAATGGCTATCAATTCATTGGAGTGGACAGAAGATCCTTTCAAGGTCCTAAAGGACATCCATCAAAGTGTCAAAAAAGGAGGATATGCATTATTTGGGATTTTAGGTCCGACAGCCCAGCCGAGAATCAACAGCTTTGCCAGGTTGACAGGACAACAGGTTATCTGCAATACGATGATGCCTTGGGAATTCGAGAAACTCTCAGAACTGGCAGGTTGGGGAAAAATTGCTGAACGGCATGTCCTGAAAAGGGGAGTGGACACTAAAATGGCAGATCGACTGCCAAGCGAATTAAAGCAAGCATTGAGTTTCATGACATTATTCATGCTAAAAGCGTGAAGCGGAAGGATGGACAAGGATGGATCAACGTTATTCGATTCAGGAATTCATAAAGGCTACAGAACAGCAGGATAAAGGTGAGGGGCTATTCGAATTGGAGACACCCCGTTTTCTTGAGGTAAACCTTGAAGGGCAGGTTTGGGCTGGTTCAATGATTTCATATAGGGGTCAAGTGAAATTTAAGCGAGAGGGCATTTTGGAACATGGAATTGGCAAAATGTTTAAAAAAGCACTCACGGGTGAAGGTACGGCCCTGATGAAAGCATCTGGCAGCGGAAAACTCTATCTTGCTGACCAAGGAAAGAAAATATCCATATTAAATCTTCAAGGGGAAAGCCTTTATGTCAATGGCAATGACCTATTGGCATTTGAAGAAACGATTGATTGGGATATCAAGTTAATGAAAAGGATTGCCGGGATCATTTCCGGGGGACTTTTTAATGTGAAGCTTAAGGGGACAGGCATGGTTGCCATCACTTCTCATTATGAACCTCTGACATTGATGGTGGAGCCAGGTAATCCAGTTTATACTGATCCAAATGCCACTGTTGCGTGGTCAGGAAATTTAAGCCCTGAGTTTGTGACAGACATATCACTGAAAACATTTTTTGGGAGAGGCAGCGGGGAGTCCATCCAAATGAAATTCGAAGGACATGGATTTGTCGTTGTACAGCCATTTGAAGAAGTCTATTATTCTCAACAGTCGTAAGTATACATACTCTGGAGGTAGGTATCATGGAAACAAAGCCGGTATATAAATCAGATATTCAAATTGCCCAGGAAGCAGTTATGGATCCCATCAGTGTCATTGCAACGAAAATTGGATTGGGACCCGACGATATTGAATTGTACGGGAAATATAAAGCAAAAATCAGTTATGAGGCGATCAATAATCTGCCTCAGACAGGTGAGGGAAAGATCATTTTGGTGACTTCAATCAATCCCACCCCGGCAGGTGAAGGGAAATCCACTGTAACAGTCGGTTTGGGTGATGCATTAAGCCAGCTTGGGAAGAAGACCATTATTGCAATGAGGGAGCCTTCTCTTGGTCCGACAATGGGAATCAAAGGAGGAGCTGCGGGCGGAGGCTATTCGCAGATTCTTCCCATGGAAGATATCAACTTGCATTTTACAGGCGACATCCATGCCATCACTGCGGCTAATAATGCCTTATCTGCATTGATCGATAATCATATTCATCAAGGGAATGAATTGAAAATCGATCCAAGAAGGATTATTTGGAAAAGGGTGCTGGATATAAACGATAGGGCACTCCGAAAAGTGGTAATTGGCTTGGGCGGGCCCGTTCAAGGTGTTCCAAGGGAAGATGGATTTGATATTACTGTTGCTTCCGAAATCATGGCGGTGCTCTGCCTGGCGGTTGATCTGAAAGATTTAAAAAAAAGGATCTCTTCCATTGTGGTCGCTTACAATGTGGATAAGGAACCGGTAACAGTAGGCGATCTAGGTGTGGAAGGTGCACTGACGCTTCTTTTAAAAGATGCACTGAAGCCAAACCTGGTACAGACAGTAGAGCATACACCGGCTCTTGTCCATGGCGGACCGTTTGCAAATATTGCCCATGGATGCAACAGCGTCATGGCAACCAAAACAGCAGCTAAACTAGCTGATTTCGTTGTGACAGAATCTGGATTCGGGGCGGATTTAGGAGCGGAGAAATTTCTTCATATCAAATCCAGGGCAGCAGGGATAAAGCCGAGTGCAGTTGTGATTGTTGCAACAATCAGGGCGTTGAAGATGCATGGTGGAGTGGTTAAGACAGAGTTGAAGAGCGAAAATGTACAGGCGCTCAGAAAGGGTCTTGATAATTTAAGGAAACACATAGAAACAATTAAACAGTTCGAACTTCCTTTTGTAGTGGCTGTCAACCGATTTGTAACGGATACAGAGGAAGAAGTTTCCCTTTTGCTGAAGTGGTGTGAAGAAAATGGGGTATCTGCATCTTTGACAGAGGTATGGGAACATGGTGGAAAAGGCGGATTAGATTTAGGAGAGAAAGTCCTTCAGGCGATTCAAGATCAAGAAAACAACTTTCATGCACTATATGAAGTATCCGATTCGATTGAAGAAAAAATAACGGCAATCGTACAAAAGGTGTACGGTGGAAAAGGCGTTGAATTCTCAACAAAAGCATTCAGACAGCTTAAGGAAGCAGAAAGAAATGGATGGGGCCATTTGCCTGTATGTATGGCAAAGACTCAGTATTCGCTGTCAGATGACCCGAACAAGCTCGGAAGGCCTTCTGACTTCACGATTCACGTAAGGGAATTAATCCCTAAGCTAGGGGCAGGATTTGTGGTTGCATTGACCGGGGATGTCATGACCATGCCGGGTTTGCCAAAGAAACCAGCAGCAAATGGCATGGATGTTGATGATGAGGGAAGAGCTGTCGGTCTATTCTAAGAATGATTTCTAATTAACGAAAATAATTAATAGACAATATAAACTTTGGAGAGATTGCCATGTTTGATCCTACCGCATATGAAAATTTAAAAGTCGTACTGGAAGGTGCACTGTATGATCTTGATTTAAGCGGGGAAATCAAGGTCATCGGCAGAAAGGATTTAATTGATCTCGCATCTCTTTCAAGACTTTATGAAGTCACGGCAGCTCTTTCATCCAAAGAATCACACATTGCCGCTTCCATCAGGCTTGAAGCCGGGATGAAACAACTGGCTTCGGAATTGTTGGATCTCACTGACAGTTCCCCTGGCGTAGTGGCGGAGATTGAGTTTAAAGGGGACCGTGATGACCTTACAGACCGAAATATCAATTTGATCAAAGAAATGTGGGGGACAGATAGATTATATGAGGAAAATAATATTATTTCTTCTTTAAAACCACCTGCCAGATCCCTCCTTCTCACATTTGATCGAATGATTACGGAAGAAATGGTCGATGATTTGCTGGAGATGACTCATCACACAGTTAAAACACTGACAGCCCTTAGCAGATAGGGGATAGACAAGGGGGAAATGGATTGAAGATTGCTTGGGTGACCGACAGTACGGTGTGTTTGGATGAAGAACTTTCTTGTCATCCTGATTTATACCTGCTGCCAATGACGATTCTGCTAGATGATGAAGAATATCTCGATGGTGTGACGCTTCAGCCGGAAGACCTATACCAAAAGCTGAAAGGACTAAAAAAAATACCAAAATCCTCACAGCCATCAGTAGGTTTATTTGTAGAGTTATATTCAAAGCTAAAAGAGGAATATGATTTTATCATTTCCATCCATGTGTCTTCACATTTAAGCGGAACCTGCTCCACTGCCAGTCAGGCTGCTAAAATGATAGATCATCCCATTGAAGTGATTGATTCTAAGATCTTATCATATCCGCTCTCATATATTATCAAACAAGGGATGAAGGTCGTTTCAGATGGAGGTTCCAGTGAGGAAGCTGTAGAAATAATAGAGGATCTATTGAAAATAAATGAAACATATGTACTTGTCGGAAGTTTGGAACAGCTGCATAGAAGCGGCAGAATGAATGGCCTTCAATTTTTTATTGGCAGTTTTATGAATATCAAACCGATCATCTCCATTTCAGATGGAAAATTGCTTGTAAAGGAAAAGGTGCGCAGCGGTAAAAAAGGGTTAGAGAAAATGGTGGATTATATAAAAGATTCTTCTGGAAAAGGAACAATTAAGGAAATCTTTATTTTATATGGCCTCCATGAAGAAGAAGCTTTAAAATGGAAGAATCATATCAAGGGGATGTTTCCTGATGTTAAATGTTCAACCCATCCACTCGGGGCAGTCATCGGTCTGCATGCAGGTGAACATACATTAGGTATCAGCTGGTTCTGTGAAAGTTAACCCATTTATTGCTTATTAACATGAAAAAAGCTGGCAAATGCCGGCTTTTTTCATGTTAATAAGTATGAAGTAGTTAAAGGCTGATGGGATAACATGATAAAATATAATCAAGGACGTGGTTTGATAATGAAAGAGTGTATAAGTAATACAGAGGAATTTGTGAAGAGCTGTCTAAAAGATGATTCATCAGGACATGACTGGCATCATATTGACAGGGTCAGGAAAATGGCGCTTCACATAGCTGAAGGAGAAAACAGCGGCGATCCATTTATCATTGAGATGGCATCGCTTTTGCATGATATTCCCGATGAGAAGCTGAATGAAGATATAGAAAAAGGGAAAAGGAAGCTTTCGGATTGGATTGATTCATGTACTTTGCATGAAGAGCAGAAACAGCACATCCTTGAAATCATTTACAGCATTTCTTTCAATGGCGGCCATGAAGCAGCATTAAATTCAGTGGAAGCAATGATAGTAAGGGATGCAGACCGCCTGGATGCTATCGGTGCGATAGGAATTGCCCGGACTTTTGCATACGGAGGAAAGAAAGGGTCGCCCATGTATGATCCAGCCATCAATGTCAGAAAGAATATGACGAAAGAGGAGTACCGCCAAGGGAAATCCTCCTCAATACATCATTTTTATGAGAAACTATTATTGCTTCAAGAAAAAATGATGACAGATACTGCGAAAAATATCGCTTATGAACGTCATCATTTCATGGAACAATTTTTAGAGCAATTTTATAAAGAATGGAATGGTTATGAATGAAAATGTTCTCTGTGGAACAACTATCAAAATCTTACGGAGAAAAAGATCTTTTTAATAATATTTCTTTTACGATATCTGAAAAAAATAGAATTGGTTTGATTGGGGTAAATGGAACGGGAAAATCGAGTCTTTTGAAATTGATTGCCGGTATCGATCTTCCTGATACAGGGGAAATGAGTGCGCCGAAGGACTATACGATCGGATATCTCCCCCAGGAACCTGCGGTCAATGAAGAAATGTCAGTGCTTGACCAGGTTTTTCAAAGTGAAGCCAAAATCATCCGGCTTCTTAAAGAATATGAGGAGACATTATTAAAGCTGGAAATTCAGCCTGAGAATGAAGAAGTGCAGCAGAAGCTTTTCAGGCTTCAAAAAGACATGGATGCAAATCAGGCATGGGAAGCAAATTCAGCTGCAAAAACAATTTTAATGAAATTGGGAATCACTGATTTCAAGCAAAAAATGGCCGAGCTTTCAGGTGGACAGAGGAAGCGGGTGGCGCTTGCCCAGGTGCTGATTGAAACTCCGGACCTCCTGATTTTGGACGAGCCTACTAACCACCTCGACTATGAATCTGTCAAATGGCTGGAAGAATATCTGGCAAAATACAGCGGTTCCTTGCTGCTCGTTACACATGACCGGTATTTTCTAGATTATGTGACAAATAAAATATTTGAACTCGATAATGGCTCCCTCTATGAATACAAAGGAAATTATCAGGATTTCATTGAAGCAAAAGCTCTCCGGGAAGAGCAGATGGCGGCCGCTGAGGATAAAAGAAGGAATCTTTACCGCAATGAGCTTGCCTGGATGAGAAGAGGCGCTAAAGCAAGGTCGACTAAACAAAAGGCCAGGATACAGCGCTTTGAATCCATTGAGTCGCAATTGGGAAGCGTCCCTGCTAAAGAGCAAGTGGAAATGTCTTTTAAAGGAAGCAGGCTTGGAAAACAAGTTCTTGAATTTTTAAATGCTCAAAAATCATTTGGCGACAAATATATCTTGAAGGATTTTGATTGGCTTGTGAAACCTGGGGACCGTTTTGGCATAGTCGGTAAAAACGGGAGCGGGAAGTCCACGCTTTTAAATATGATCGCGGGGAATTTAGCCCTCGATAGCGGTGAGCTGAAAATTGGACAGACGGTGAAAATCGCCTATTTTCAACAGAACCATGAAGAGATGGATGAAAATATGCGAATGATTGAATATGTCAGGGAGTACGGGGACGTGATAGAAACGACAGAAGGAGAGACTGTTTCAGCTGCTCAAATGCTTGAACGATTTTTGTTTCCGATGCATTCCCATGGGACGCTGATCAGGAAGCTTTCAGGAGGAGAGAAAAGACGTCTGTATCTCCTTAGGTTATTGATGACAAAACCGAATGTGCTCCTGCTTGATGAGCCGACCAATGACTTGGATACTCAGACCCTTACTGTGCTCGAAGATTATATTGAAGAGTTCCCTGGTGTGGTCATTACCGTTTCCCATGACCGCTATTTCCTGGATAAAACGTCAACTCAGCTCCTTGTATTCCAGGGAGAAGGTGTAATACTTCCTTTCTACGGGACATACAGCGAATATTTAGAGAAAGAGGCACAGGAGAATAAAGAGAAGGCTGCTCCTGCTAAAATGAAGACAGTCGTAGAAGAGACTCCTAAAAAGAAGAAAATGACCTATATGGAAAAAAAGGAATGGGAAGAAATCGAAGAAAAAATCTCTTCTGCAGAGGAGAAACTAGAAAAGGCTCAAAGTGATCTGGAAAACGTCGGAAGTGACTTTGATAAAGCAAGAATCCTCATGGAAGAGATTGAACAATACAATGAGAATCTGGAATTGCTGATTGAACGATGGTCCTATTTATCCGAGCTTGCGGATTAGCAGTTAAAAAAGTCTTTATGTTACAATGATGATGGATTTTTTCGAGGAAAGGACGGTTTGATTATGAATATTAAATCCATAGAACCTACTCCCAGCCCTAATACAATGAAAATCATTTTAAATCAAGAACTTCCTTCAGGGAAAAGCAATAACTATAAAAAAGAAACTGCTTCTGATGCACCGAAAATCATTCAGGATATCCTGAAGATTGAAGGTGTGAAGGGTGTTTATCACGTGGCAGATTTTTTAGCTGTAGAGAGAAACGGGAAGGTGGATTGGCAGGAAATCCTTCCTCAAGTAAGGACGGCTTTTGGTGAAGAAACCGATGCTAAAGAAGACGGGATCAAACCCGACGAGCACTTCGGTGAAGTAAACGCCTCCGTTCAATTTTTCAAAGGCATCCCAATGCAGATCAAATTGACTGATGGGAATGAGGAAAGAAGATTCGGCCTCCCTGAAGCATATATAACTGCAGTGGGTGCTGCGCAAAAGCAAGATGATAACGTAGTCCTGGCAAGAAAGTGGAAGGACTATGGCATCCGCTACGGAGAACTTGACCAAATCGGTCAAGAACTTCAGGAAGAAATCGTTGCCGCTTATCCTCAATCCAGATTGGATGAACTGGTAAGTGAGGCACAGTCCCCTGAGAAGAAAAGCGAGACAGTACGCCAAAAGAAAAAATTGACAGTAGAAATGTTCGCCGACCCTGATTGGCGCAAAAGATACCAGCTCCTCGATCAAATGGATGATCCTGAGTTGGAGGATCTTCCGCTTCTTGAGCAGGCATTGAATGATGAGAAGCCTTCTATTCGCCGTTTGGCTGTCGTATATTTAGGGATGATCGAGGATAAGAGTGTACTTCCATTCTTGTATAAAGGACTTAAGGACAAAACGGTCATGGTAAGGCGGACAGCGGGAGATTGCTTATCTGACCTTGGCTATGAAGAAGCAATGGAAGAAATGATGGAAGCATTGAAAGATACAAGCAAAATTGTCCGATGGCGTGCAGCGATGTTTCTATACGAAGTGGGAGATGAAAAGGCGCTTCCAGCTTTAAAGAACGCAGAAAATGATCCTGAATTCGAAGTGAGCCTCCAAGTTAAAATGGCAATTGAGAGAATTGAGGGCGGCGAGGAAGCAAAAGGATCGGTTTGGAAACAAATGACGGAAGCGAGAAATAAGAAAGAAAGAGAATAAAGGAGGAAACGTAAATGTCAATGGCATATGAAGAATATATGAGACAGATGGTCATTCCGATGAGACAGGAATTGGTTAGAGCTGGCTTCAAAGAATTACTTTCTGGAGAAGAAGTAGAGGAATTTATGGAGAACAATGAAGGGACTGTACTGGTGGTCGTCAATTCTGTATGCGGTTGTGCAGCAGGCTTGGCCCGTCCTGCAGCCACTCAAGCGGTTGTAGCATCTGATAAATCCCCTGATTATCTTGTGACTGTCTTTGCCGGCCAGGATAAAGAGGCTACTGAAAAAATGAGGGAATACTTCGAAGGCTTTGAACCATCCTCTCCATCCATGGCACTCATTAAAGGAAAAGAAGTTCTTCATTTTATTCCAAGGGAAGACATAGAAGATCATACAATGGAAGAAATCATCCATAATTTAATGGGTGCGTTTGATAAAAATTGTTAATGAAGCGAAAAGGATGCCTAAATGGCATCCTTTCTATTTGAATGTAAGAGAGGTGAAGAGTTTGTTTTTAACTACTTCAGAACGAACCAACGAGAATCTGACGGCCAGAGCTAAAAATGCTGCGCAGGAATTAGGCATTCCATATGTGGACAGAAATAAAGAAACACTGGTTTCCATGCAGGAAAGACTACAGGATAATTGCATTGTAATGGGGAAGACGAGAATGGAGTTGTATCATTTCAAAAAGGATTCCATAAGAGAGGTCCCGTTTTTCTTTCATCCGAATTCTGCCAATTTCAGGGTCAAGAGATTGATCAGAGGGGAATCGGATCCGTTAATAGAGGTCATGGAGCTTGAAGCGGGTATGAAGGTATTGGACTGTACACTCGGACTTGCATCGGACAGTATTGTGATGAGCTTCGCGGCAGGCGAGGACGGAAAAATTACAGGTCTTGAGGGTAATCCGTATGTAGCCTATATAGTAGCTTCCGGACTTCATTCATGGAAATCAGGCATTCCAGAATTGGATGCTGCCATGAAAAGGATTGAAGTTATTTCCTCTTCACACCTTGAATACTTAAAGAGCTGCGAGGATGGTTCATTTGATATTGTTTATCTTGATCCCATGTTCGAAGAATCCATCAAGGAGTCAGAGGGAATAAATGCGCTGCGGGATTGGGCAGTCTATACTGAGTTGTCAGATGAAGTAGTAGAAGAGGCCAAGAGGGTGGCAGCAAAAAAGGTTATACTCAAAGAGCATTTTCGCTCCCCTTTGTTTAATAAATATGGATTTCGACAGATTATCCGCAAGTCATCCAAGTTCCATTTCGGGGTCCTGGATAAGTAAAAGGGCGCTCTGAGTATTCAGGCGCCCTTTCAATGCCTAGTCTGTTATCGACAAAAACACAAAGTATGCAAGCATGACTACACATCCAATGACAGCAAAAGTATCAGCCATCCAGATACACCCCTTTTTCCTATTTTTATTATTATTTCCTTTTTTCACTATGAACAAACTTTTTTCCTATTTTTCATTTTCTGTCTGATAATTTGAAACCTTTTCTACTTTTGTTCGTAGAAAGCTAGTATAATAATTATGAAGAGATGACACGATCAATTCGCAAGAAAGGGTTTTTAGCATGAAATTATGGCTTCGCAAATCGTTTGTTGTCCTGATTTCCATCTTGTCCTTCGGCATGGTAACACCGTCACAGGCGTTCATGGCCGAGAATCAGACATTAGATAAAGCAGAACAGCAGACTACCCCACAACTTGAAAATAATTATGATGACAAGGCAGAAAGAAGCGGTCTATTTGATGATACCGATTCAAGGGATGCTATCATTGGGACAGTCATGAAAGAAGCAGAGAAGCAATCCTTTGAAAAATTCGGGCGAAAAATTACACCGGTCATCGAAAATGAATTCAAGGACATCATCCTGCCGAATATTCAAAAGGCCATTGAAATGACCATTGACCAATATCCAAAAGAGGATTTGAGCCATCTGGCCATTTCAGAAGAGCCAAGCGGAGGAACAAGTGAAAAAATATTTCATATCTATAATGCCTATACCGGGGATGACGTAATTCGCTTTCATGTTAGAAGGGACCACCCGCCGCTGGAAGGATATTACTTCAATTTTCATTATCATACATACCATGATCAGTTCCAGACCCACTATGATCTAGGGATGATCTATTGGGATAAAAATACACCGCCAAAATGGATGTCGGCGTAGGCTTTAAAAAGAACCTTTCTTGAAAGGTTCTTTTTTTATTGGCTCTTTTCTCAAAGTTTGCTGCTTTAGCCATAAAAACGAACTAACTTATGCAAACTATGCAAGAAATATAGCTAGAAAAGAGCCTGGATACTACATTTCAACGTACAAAACAGGTCCTATGACGTTAAAATCGGCATTAAGATTTTAACAACAAGGTTTACGAATACTATCTTTTTATTTCATAATAGAAGTAATCATTCTTTAGGGGGACAACTTGATGAAGCAATATTTAGACTTATGCCGACATGTATTAGAAAATGGAACAAAAAAAGAAGATCGAACGGGGACAGGAACGCTTAGTACGTTCGGCTATCAGATGAGATTCGACCTCAATGAAGGCTTTCCGCTGATCACCACAAAAAAACTTCATCTGAAATCCATCATCCATGAACTGCTATGGTTCTTAAAAGGCGATACCAACGTACGCTACCTGCAGGAAAACGGTGTTCGGATCTGGAATGAATGGGCAGATGAAAAAGGTGAATTGGGGCCCGTATATGGGCGGCAATGGCGCTCCTGGAGTGCCGGCGACGGGACGACAGTTGATCAAATCACTGAATTGATAGAAACAATCAAAAATAACCCTGACTCAAGAAGGATGATTGTCAATGCATGGAACGTCGGGGAAATTGACAAGATGGCCCTTCCGCCATGCCATTGTCTTTTTCAATTTTACGTTGCAAATGGAAAATTGTCCTGTCAGCTTTATCAAAGATCAGCAGATGTATTCCTCGGGGTGCCGTTTAACATTGCATCCTATGCCCTTTTAACGATGATGGTGGCACAGGTATGCGATCTTGAACCGGGAGAATTTGTTCATACTTTTGGAGATGTCCATATCTACTCCAATCATATCGACCAAGTCAAACTTCAGTTGGAAAGGGATCCATACCCACTCCCAACGATGAAGATCAATCCTGAAGTGAAGGATATATTCGGCTTCCGATCTGAAGATTTTGAATTAACGGGCTATCAGTCCCATCCACATATAAAAGGGGCTGTGAGTGTATGATTTCCTTTATCTTTGCCATGGATCAAGAAGGTTTGATCGGAAGTGACAATTCGCTTCCGTGGAGGCTTCCAGAGGATCTTAAGTTTTTCAAAACAACAACCATGCATCACCCGATCGTAATGGGGAGAAAAACGTTTGAATCCATTGGGAAGCCATTACCAGGCAGGACGAATATTATACTGACCAGAGATGCCTCATATAAAAAAGGGGGCTACATGCTCTTTCATGAAAAAGAATCATTGCTGAATTGGATTGATAATCAGGATAAAGAAGTTTTTATAACCGGCGGGGCAGAACTTTTCCGTCTGTTTTTGGATGAAGTCGATCAAATGTATGTCACAAAAATTGAAGAAACATTTCAAGGGGATACATATTTTCGTGATGTAATCTGGGATGAATGGAATTTGCTTTGGTCAACAAAAGGTGTCAAAAATGAAAAAAACCCATATGACTACCAGTTTATGAAGTATAGAAAAAAATAAAAGGGGCCCTGTGCCCCTCTTTATTTTTCATCTTAAACATAAAATAACACGCAGAAATACATGAATGCACTGCCGCCAAGTACGAACAGATGCCAAATTGCATGGTTGAAGGGTATCTTTTGCCAGATGTAAAATATTGCTCCAACTGAATAAAGAATGCCGCCAGTCAACAAGAACATGAAACCTGAAGGAGTCAAGTTGTGATACAGGGGCTGGATTGCAATGATGATGAGCCATCCCATCAAAACGTAAAAAATAGTGGATAGCAGCTGAAACCTATCAATGAAAAGGCACTTGAATACAATTCCTGCTACCGCAAGAAGCCAAATCAATCCAAAAAGCACCCATCCCAGCGTTCCTTTTAGCGTAATTAAGACAAAAGGGGTATAGGTACCTGCAATCAATAAATAAATGGCAGAATGGTCAAGGATAGCAAAGATCCTTTTTACTTTAGAAGGTTTAAAGCTGTGTAGCATCGTTGAAAATAGATATAATAGAAGCATGGAAATCCCAAAAACCAAAAAGCTGCCCATGTACCAGCCATCCTGTTTATGTGAAGCAATCACAATTAGAATGATAAGGGCGGGGATGCTCAATAAAAATCCGATCCCATGGGTAATGGCGTTGGCCAATTCTTCTTTCCAGTCTTCAAAATGAGTGGATGTCAATAATTGAACCTCGCTTTCTTTTTATTTTAGAATATCATAAACCTCAATCACCAAAGCTGCAAATATTTTCTGGAAATCCTTATGAAACGGCGGAAGGGATGTGAAAGGGTATGTGTGGAAGGTATACATTAGATGCATCAAAAGAAGACTTGATTGAACAATTTCTCCCTGATGATTTCCCTGAGCTATTCGAACCATCCTACAACATTGCACCAACACAAAATGTTTTAGGCGCAGTACAAATGAAAAATGAAAGAAAAGCAGGCTATATTAAATGGGGGTTTGTCCCACATTGGGTAAAAGCTATGAAACAATGGAAGCCCTTGATAAATGCCCGTGCAGAGTCCCTAGAGGAAAAGCCAAGCTATAATAAACTTTTAGAAAAAAGAAGAATGGTCATTTTGGCAGACAGCTTTTACGAATGGAGCGCTATGGATGGAAGCAAACAGCCTTATAGGATCCAACTAAAAGAAAAAAAGCCATTTGCTTTTGCAGCGCTATGGGATAGAAATAACCAAGATGCCACTTGTACAATCATTACTACTGAGGCGAATGAAGATATGGCTGACATCCATGAAAGAATGCCGGTGATTCTGAAAGATGATTCTACAGTCCATCAGTGGCTGTCTGATTCTACATTTAATGAGGTTAAACATCTGCTCTCTCCCCTTAAGGATGGAAGTCTTACGAATTATGCTGTCTCCTCTTTGGTCAACTCCCCAATGAATGACAGCAAGGAATGTATAAAAAAGATCCAACAAATATAAAAAATATAGATAACGACAATTTAAGACAGGTATTGCGGTCAGAAATAGGGTATAATGAAGACAAACGGGTGAAAAAGAGGATTGATACTTTGCTGCTAAAAAGCCTTGAGTTCAAATCGGAAAATGGACAGAAGGTAAAAGTTATCGAAATTCCAGTATTGCAAGAGGAAAATCCGCTTTATTTCAAAATGCATGTAAGGCTGCAGTCATTTTTAAAGAAAATTGATTGCCAGGCTCAGCCTAATGAGGTGTATTCCTTTAAAATGCATTTAAAGAAAGTATTAAAATGGACTGAATATCAAGAGATATATCAGCCGGCAGAATTAAAGAATAATGCTTGATCTTTTTTATGGAAAGGTGGCTGTGCATTATGTGCGGCCATCTTTTTTTGTGGGAGCCGCAAAGGGTGTTTCTGCTGCCAAAAGCATCCAGTTCGAAAAAATGATATTCATCTCCCTTTTTTAAAGATATAATAATTGAAACCAAAGCAGTGTTAGGATGTGGATAGTTTGAGTTCAATCAAGATTGTCACCGATTCCACGGTGGACTTAACAAAAGAAGAAATTGAAGAATGGGGAATAAGTGTGATTCCTCTCTCCATTTCCATAAATAATGAAACCTATTTAGATAGAGTTGAAATTACACCAAAAACATTTCTGGAAAAGATGAAAAACTCCAAAGAGCTTCCAAAAAGTTCACAGCCACCCATTGGCAAGTTTGTTGAAATGTACGATCATCTCGGAAGCGATGGCAGCCAAATATTGTCCATACATATGACGGGCAATATGAGTGGAACTGTACGAACAGCTGAAAGCGCTGCCGAAATGTCAAAAGCCTCAGTGACCGTAGTAGACTCAAGATTTATTACCAGGGGTCTTGCCTTTCAGGTACTCGAAGCTGCCAAGATGGCCAATGATGGATACAGTATGGAAAACATCCTTGAAAGACTAAAAACGATCAGAGAATCCACTCATCTTTATGTTGTGGTAGATACTTTGGAGAATTTAGTCAAAGGCGGCCGCATCGGGAAAGGAAAAGCTTTATTGGGATCCCTTCTCCATATCAAGCCGATCGCTTCCTTAGAAGGGGGAGAATACAGCCCCGTTTCGAAAGTAAGAAGCTATTCCCAGGTAGTAAAATTCTTATCGAAGCAATTCGTCAATGATATTGCAGGGAAAACGATAAAAGCTGCAGCTATCATGCATGCTGACAATATGGAATTGGCTCAAGCATTAAAGTCGAAAATAATGGAAGCCACAGGATATGAAGATGTGTACATCGATGATACAACACCTATCATCAGTACACATACCGGTCCAGGAGCTATAGGCTTTATATATTACGCCGAATGAGAAATGCCCATTTTAGGGCATTTTTTTCGTCTGAAAGGGTTTTTAATAATTCGTGGGGGAGACGGGATTCTCTGCATATAAATAAAAAGACGGGGGTGTTCATGCGATGGGAAAGAAAAAAATTTTACTGTTCAGTGATCTTGGTGTTGATGATGTGGTGGCTGCATTGTTCGCTTACTATAGCCAGGAAGTAGAAATAGTTGGAGTTGTAGCGGACTATGGTAATGTTTCTAGAGAAGAAGCTGTCAGAAATGTGAAATTTCTTCAGCAAATCACAGGCATTTCCGATATTCCGGTTTTCGGTGGTGCTGTAACACCCCTGACTGGCATGCCGGCAAAATATTACTTGGAAGTTCATGGTCCCGCAGGGCTTGGCCCAATCATTCCTAAAAATATTCCAAGCAGCAACAACCTAGAAAATTTTTATGAGGTCGTTAATCTCATTGAAAAATATAAATATGATTTAAGCATTCTATCAGCTGGGAGGCTTACTTCATTAGCTACGCTATTTGTGCTGTATCCTGAAAAAATCAAATATATAAAGGATATTTACATAATGGGTGGTGCATTTTTAGCTCCTGGAAACGTAACGCCAGCTGCAGAAGCAAATTTTTACAGTGATCCATATGCTGCAAATTTAGTCGTTCAGCTTTCCCCAATGAAACTTCATATCATTCCTCTTGATGTAACAAGATACTCCATCATAACACCAGAAAACATCAATCTCCTAGACAAGTATTTTCATGAAATAAATGATCAGGCAGGCAAGATAATTAAACCACTGGTTGACTATTATTATGCATTTTATGAAAAAGAGTATCCTGGCATCATTGGTGCCCCACTGCATGATTTACTATCCATGTGGTCATTGACGCCAAAAGCGGACATTGTGTTTAAAGAATTTCCCATTAAAATCAATGTGGATATCGGACCAGGATTTGGGCAAAGCCTGGGGGATTTCAGAGAGAGTGAAACGAAAGCACCATGGCAAAGTCATTTTATTGCGCAATCTTTTAATTATGAAGTTTTTATAAAACAAGTATTCAATACTTTTACATCAGGTCCCAGCAGGCAGCCGCAGAGGTTTATTAATCCATGACTTCCTTACATTATGTCTGACGGGTTTCATGAGGTTCATATCGTGATATAATATCAATATCGACAAAAAGCGAGGTGGCAGTCATGAAAAAAATTCTCACCTTTCTTTTAGTTTTTAGTGTTTTTTTACCTGGATGCTCACAAATTTCAGCTGAAAATCCAACTCGTAAGGTAGGGTTGGAAGAAAAGCAGAATCCTCCGTCTGACTTTATTCCCAAAAAGCTGACCGTGGTATCAGTAGGTGATTCCTTGACGCAGGGTGTTGGCGACAGTACCGACTCAGGGGGCTATATACCTTATTTAAAAAAAGGTCTTGAAAGTGAAAAAAGTATAGATGAAGTTACATTCTATAATTTTGGCGTTAGAGGGAACAGAACAGACCAGCTGCTTTCAAGGCTGAAAACAGAGAAAGTGCAGAGTAAAATCAAACAAGCCGATATCGTCATGATAACTATCGGCGGAAATGACATCATGAAAGTGTTCCGTGATAATTTTTCCAACTTAAAACTACAAGAATTCGAGAATGCAAGGATTGGCTATCAAAAGAGACTGAAAGATATTTTATTGATGATACGGGAAGAGAATCCCCATGCTGGGATCGTGTTGGTTGGCCTTTATAATCCTTTTATTAAATGGTTTTCAGATGTAAAAGAACTTCAGCAGATCGTTTACAACTGGAATAATGCAAGCCTAGATATTATCGGGGAATTTGATCAGACAAAGTTTGTGCCCATTTCGGATATTTTTGAGAATAAGGAAGAAGAATTGCTTTATAAGGATTATTTCCATCCGAATGACAAAGGCTATAAATTGATAGCAGACCGTATTTTTGAAGAATTGAAAGGGGATAAGATCAACGGATTATTAGAGTCCAATTTAGTAGTAAAGGAAGATTGATGAATGAAGAGAAATAAATGGAAGACAGCGTTTTTTGGATTGGCTGGGCTTGTTATCCTCGGAATCGTCATCCTTTTCGCAATGGCATTCATGCCGGCGAAAGATGAAACGAATCCAAAGGGGGCCTATTCCAGCGGCAAGGATGTCCAATTTCATATAAATGCTACAAAAGAAGACTTAAATAAAATGATCAATCATTACATCAAGAAAGAGGGGTTGAATGGCCCTGTCGATTATAGAGTTTTGTTGACTGATGAAGTCGAGCTCTATGGAACCATTCCAATTTTTTCACAAGATCTGAACCTGAAAATGACATTTGAACCTGAGGCACTGAAAAATGGGGATCTTGTCCTTCGACAGAAGTCCATTTCACTTGGACGGTTGAATTTGCCCGTTTCCTATGTGTTAAAGTTCATCAGGGATTCCTATAAGCTGCCCGATTGGGTGAAAATTCAGCCTAATGATAAAATGGTCTATGTATCTTTTCATGATATGAAGTTGAAAAGTGATCTGAAAGTCCGGGCAGATGAATTTAATCTGAAGGACGATAATATTTCATTTACATTATTGGTACCCACCCAATGAAAAACGAGCGCTTCGTCATATCTGCCGAAGCGCTCGTTTTTAGTTTTTAAGTAAGATGATTTCTAGGCTCGGTTCTCCATTTGCCAAGCCTACTGCAACAATCGTGTAGCTTCGGTTAGGTTTGAATTTCATCACGGGGAATGGAAGGATCGCTTCCTTGTTTCCAGCACGGCGCGCCTCCAACTCTACCGTCATGGGCGTGATGCCTAAATATTCAGATGCCTGCTTGTAAGCTACATCCTTGAAGACAACATCCCTTCCTTTCACTGCGATATCGAGAGCAGGTGTGTCAGGAGATAAATGAATAAACCGTATCTTTGCTTCGTTTGGTGGGACCCCCGGTATATCTGCATAAGGCAGAAGCTGAAGTTTTTCTCCCTGTCCTACAGCAGCTAAGGTGTAGTTTTTCCCTTGTTCGATGGTAACTTTTTTGCTGATGACCGTTGTGACACTAGTACCTGATGGATAAATATCAATATGGTACTTTCCGGAAGGCAATGTTAAATACGTGCTCGCCTGTTTGAAAGAGATATTGCTGAGTACTTTTTGGGCGTTAATATACACATCGACGCTCTTGAGATCTGGTGCAGCGTGCAGGATGCGTACATTTGCCATCTTTTGCTGTCTTTGTACTTCAGCCGTGGATACCGCTTTTCTCAAATGGTCCAAATGAAGTTGATAATAGTGGATATGTTTTGTTGGATCCAGATATTTATAGTAGCAAGCGAGTAAATCATACATGGATGCCTTCTGCAATTCGATTTCTTGATTGTTCATTTTTCTCGCTCCTATTTTTAGATTCGTCAATAACGTATGCGAAAATGAAAAAATGGTGAATAGCCCAAGAAAAAACAGTTGCATTATTTTGGTAAATACTCCATAATAAGATTAACTAATGGAAAGAAGGTGATGTCATATGTCAGGAACATTATTTGTTTTAGAAGCAGAATTAGGTAGATATATGGCACAGCCTGTCTTCATCGGATAAAAATAATCGGAATGTAATTCACTTGCTTCCTATTTTTAACCATGGGCTGTGTCGTCCGTGGTTTTTTTATGTTTAAAAATAGGAGGAAATACATTTGAATACACAATTAATCATTAATGCACCACAAAATATTTTGGACCAGTTTAAAAATTATGAGGACGGATATGTGTTGGGGCGCGTGGTCCTTGAACACAAAAAAATGTATAAAGTCATTACAGAGCATGGGGAATGGCTATGTGAAATTTCAGGGAAGTTTCATTATCAATCCATTTTATCCAGCGACTATCCATCTGTCGGGGACTGGGTGGCTGTGAAAGAACGGACCGGAGAAGACAAAGGAATCATAGAAAAAGTTTTGAACCGAAACAGCAAGTTTTCAAGGAAAAAAGCCGGAAACGAGACAGAAGAACAAATTGTTGCTGTCAATATAGATGAATTGATGATTGTGACTTCTCTGAATGATGATTTAAATTTGCGCCGTTTGGAGCGCTATTTGATCCTTGCATGGGAAAGCGGAGCCAATCCAATCATTATCTTAAGCAAATCCGATTTATGTGAAAATATTGAAACAGCGGTTCAGGAAGTGGAAAGTATCGCAATGGGTGTCCCAATCATTCCGATTAGCATCAAAACGGGCACAGGTCTGGATGAAGTTGCCCGATATCTTCAACCGGGTAAAACTGCAGCCCTGATCGGGTCTTCAGGAGTGGGGAAATCAACCTTGTTGAACCATCTTATCGGGTATCAAAAACAACTGGTCCAGGAAATCAGAGAAGATGACAGTAAAGGAAAGCATACTACGACATATA